>JAGRKB010000009.1 GCA_020442425.1 Alphaproteobacteria bacterium
AGGGACAGGATTTGAACCTGTGTACTCGTAAGAGGCCAGATTTACAGTCTGGTGCCATTAACCACTCGGCCACCCTTCCATCGGTGTAACCTAAATTTCCTTTGTCCAGCGGGCCTCGTCTTTTTGCGTTGTCCGCATTTGCGGACGAGGCCACCATCTATCAAAGGTGTATTCTTTTCCTTTAGGGTTGTGTGGCCTCGTTTGTTTGATGTTCGCTTTCGCGAACTTGGGCCACCCTTCCACTATTAAGGGTATTTCGATTTTCTGCTGTCTTTTTTTTTCAAAAAGGTCTACAGAATTGCGAGAACAGAAGAAATGAAAATTTGGGCATAAAGTCAAGAGCAAAGTCGGAAAAAATGAAAAATTCTTCAGGTAAAGGCAAAAAAAATTCAAAAAACGGGTTTTTACCGGATCATTCTCGCAATGATCGGGGGGGAAGCTCTACGGGAAAGCGTGGGGCCGGTCGCCGTCCTCCGACCCGTCAGGGGAGTGGAAATGGTCCAAAGCCTGATGCTTTCAAGAAACAGCGGCAGGATGGTCGTTCCCAAAACCCGAGGCTTCGGATCTCTCTTTATGGCGTGCATGCTGTTGAGGCGGCTTTGGCTAATGATGCTCGTGTCATTCATCATATTTACGCGACTGAGTCCAGTGAGGACGAGGCTGTGTCTCTGGTCGAGAGGGCTTTGGCTGCAGGGCGTGATTTGCCGCCCGTGACCTTGATCGAGAAAGAGGCCTTTGATCGTGCTTTACCCAAAGGGACTGTTCATCAAGGGGTCGGGATTGATTGTGATCCTTTGGACGATGTATATCTGCCGGATGTGATAAATCGTGTTGCCGGCAAGGATAAGTCCGTCATTCTTGTGCTGGATCAGGTGACTGATCCTCATAATATGGGGGCCATAATCCGCTCGGCCTGTGCTTTTGGTGCGGATGCGATTATTGTCCAAAGCCGCAATGCTCCGGATGTCAATGGATTGATTGCCAAGATTGCTAGCGGTGCTGTCGAGCATATTTCGGTTGTTTACGAGACGAATTTGGCGCGAGCTATCGAGACTTTGCAAGGGCATGGGTATTTTGCTGTCGCCATGGATGAGCGCGGAGATTCTATTGTTGATGCGCCGTCTTACCAGAAAACCATATTGGTTTTAGGGGCGGAAGGCCCTGGGCTTCGCCCGCTTATTCGTGATAAATGCGATTTGTTGGTGAAGTTGCCGACCTATGGGGCTTTATCGAGTTTGAATGTCTCGAATGCGGCGGCGGTGGCGCTTTATGCTGTGTGTTCTCGATGATGTAAAAAAGGAGCCTGATGGCTCCTTTTGATTATCTCTCTTGAGTGATGCGCATTTCTCTGGCGCGGGTCAGGATTGCATCTTCCATTTTGCGGCCTGTGTCTGCGGCGACAGGGGCATCGCTCCAAGAGGCTCCTGATTTGGTTTGACGGAAAATTTTGACGGACAGGGCATCGGCTTTCAACTCACGTCCCAGAATAAAAACATTCAGCTTTGTGCGTTCTGACGGTGTAGATGGGTCTGTATACCAATCTGTGATGATTGTTCCCCCAAATGGGTCGGCTGATGCCAAAGGCATGAACGAGACCGTGTCCAGAGCTGCGCGCCACAGATAACCGTTTACGGATACGCCGTTTTCACCGGGGCCAGTGGCTTTTTTCTCGCCAAAAATGCCCATGCCGCCGTCTCCGAAGATGCTCGGGGCTTCATCATAAATGTTGTTTGCGCCTGTGGCGGATCGTTCTGCTCCTGTCGGGTATTTGGCTTCTCCGCCGCTGCAAGCGCTGAGAACCGCGATGGCGGGGATCAGAAAGGCAAGTATTGCAAGTCGAATCATGTTCTATTCCTTGTTTTGTGCATTTGTACTGTGATGTAGCATGATGAGGGTGGATTCTCAAGGTATAGTCATCTCTCTTAAAAGAATGCAAATTATTATAATATAATCAATGCATTAGCTGTTAAAATGGCTAGCACTTGAGTTTGAGGCTGCTTTTCCGCTATAGTGCGCGTTTGACGCCACAATCGCCCTATTGGGCAATATAGTAAGGTATAAGAATGAATTGGCTTTCGAATTTTATCCGTCCTAAAATCCGCTCCATTGTCGGGCAAAAGGATGTTCCTGAAAATCTATGGCAGAAATGCCCTTCATGCGAGGGGATGCTGTTTCACCGTGATTTGGCGGAGAATATGAATGTCTGCACACATTGCGGATATCACATGAAAATTTCTATCCAAGAGCGTCTGGCTTTGATGTTTGATGAAGGCAAGTTTGAGCGCATTGCTGTTCCGAATGTGCCACAAGATCCTTTGAAGTTCAGAGACAAGAAGAAATATGTTGATCGTTTGAAGGACGCGCAATCCAAAACCGGCGAGAAAGATGCCATTATCGTTGCTTTTGGTCATATCGGTGGCAATCCGACCGTGATTGCAGCCTTTAATTTTGCGTTTATGGGCGGTTCTATGGGAGCTGCTGTCGGTGAAGGTCTTGTTCGTGCGGCCGAGACGGCTGTTCAAAAAAATGCAGCCTTGATTGCGGTTCCTGCCTCTGGTGGTGCGCGGATGCAAGAAGGTATGATTTCCCTGATTCAGTTGCCGCGTACGGTTATTGCTGTTCAGATGGTGAAAGATGCAGGCTTGCCTTATATCGTTTTGTTGACTGATCCGACAACAGGGGGCGTTAGTGCTTCTTTTGCGATGTTGGGTGATCTTCATCTGGCGGAGCCTGGTTGTATGATCGGGTTTGCAGGAAAGCGTGTTATTGAGGAAACAATTCGCGAACAATTGCCATCCGGATTTCAGACGGCGGAATATTGCCGCGACCACGGGATGGTTGATTTGGTTGTTTCCCGTCAGGATTTGCACGCAACTTTGTCAAGACTTCTCTCTTTGTTGATGTGCCGTCAAATTGATGTTCCGACAGGATCAGGCCCAGGTCGAGGCAGCAGTAAAGCCGGAAAGAACGGCAGTTCGGATGTTTTGGCGGCTAAGGCTGTGTCTGCTGGTGTTGCGGGAGCACATGCTACGCTTAACCAATTGGGTCAGCAGGTTGAATTGGACATTGAGAGCCTAACTCCTGCCAACGAAGTCGGAGACGTGTCACAAGACAAACGCCGTGTTGCCAGCGCCTAATTCTTCTTTAGATCGTGTGTTGCCGGATCATTTTGATCCGGATCCTCGTTTGCAGGCTCTTTTAGAGAGGTTGACGGGGTACTATCCCCGCGGCATTGATCCGGGTTTGGGGCGTACCATACGTTTGCTCGATGATTTGGGAAACCCGCATTTGTCGCTGCCGCCTGTTATCCATGTGGCAGGGACGAACGGCAAGGGATCTATCATTGCTTATTTGCGGGCTATTCTTGAAAAGGCAGGGCTGACGTGCCACGTGATGACGTCCCCCCATCTTGTACGTTTTAATGAGCGGTTTATTGTCTCCGGTCAAGAGATGGCAACCGAGGGTATCATTCCTTTGTTTGATGAAGTTGAGGCGATCAATAATGGTCAGGAAACGACGTCCTTTGAATTGATTACGGCAGCAGGGTTTCTGGAATTTTCCCGTAAGCCTGCTGATGTTGTTTTGCTTGAAGTTGGTATGGGTGGTCGATTTGATGCGACTAATGTGATTCCCCATCCGTTGTTGAGTATTATTAGCGTTATTTCGCGTGACCATACCAAATTTCTTGGTTCGAGTTTTCGTGACATTGCCTTCGAGAAAGGCGGTATCATAAAATCCGGTGTTCCTTGTGTGATTTCTCCTCAATTGCATTCAGAATGTTTCGAGGTGTTTGAGGGGATAGCCGAAGATATTTCTGCTCCTATGTTTTCTTATGGGCAGGATTGGTCTTTTGATGTTTTGCAGCAGTCTTTTTTATTGCATGGGCAAGAAAATCTGTTTGAACTGCCGTTGCCGAATTTGGTTGGAGCGCATCAAATATCCAATGCGGCTGTGGCGGCTTATTCTGCTTTACACGTTGCTGAACGGTTTCGCTCACCAATCACGTTGTCAGACATTGAATTTGGTCTGACGCATGCCAGATGGCCTGCGCGATTGCAGAAAATCGTTCGTGGGCCATTGATTGATCTTTTGCCCGAAGGCAGTGAGCTTTGGATTGATGGAGGACACAATGATAGTTGTGGGCAAGCTCTTTCCCGACAAGCTCAAGTTTGGAAGGATGATGATAGAAAAGATCTTCATCTGGTTTTAGGAATGTTAAACACCAAAGATCCGATGGAATTTTTTGAGCCTCTTTCCTCTTATGCCAGTCATGTTTCTTGTATCACAATTCCTGACCAGCCTTTGAGTTTTTCCGCGGACGCGTTGGCGGATGTGTTGCAGAAAGGATGTAGAGACTGTTCCTCTGCTATTGATGTGGCATCCTCTCTGCGGGAGGCTGTGCAGATGTCTCTTGGATTGACACAAAAACCGGTGCGGATTTTGATTACCGGCTCTTTGTATCTTATGGGTGCGGTTCTGCAGGATCATTCCTGATTCTGTCTATAGTCTTTCCAATTAACTCTGTCACATCGTCACTGCTCTCCTATCCTAGATTCACTAGGCGTCGTCCCTTGTTCCTTGTGACAAACTTAATTGGTTTGACTATATTAATGTCGATTAACGGTTTTTTTACCGCTAGGGCGTTTACTGGCGGTATGAGCACGATGATTTCAGATCGGGATATAATACGTTTGCATCTTTCTTTGGAGGTGCCTCAAGCTGTTGCTTTGATGCTGGATCGTGCGACGGGCTTAACTGATGATGAGGCTTATGCTTTGGAGGTTTCTTTATCCGAGATGTCGCCTGAGAAATGTTTGTTGGCTGCGGCTTGTGTTGCACGTTATATGGCGATGGATATCAGTGTTGATGAAGCTTTGAAAGTTTCCCTTTCCTTGCAATCCGACAGTGCTTTTGATGATTATGCGCCGCGCTATCTGGCGGGATTGAAGAAAACTATGCGTCCAACGTGTTCGGGTTATGCTGTTTATATGCAAGAAGATCTGGAAAGTTTTTCTGAACTGTTTTCAATGGCTGCTGATATTCCGGGATGTTCGCAGGCTTTGCGCGAGATTGCTTATATTTTTGGCGATCAGGTGGCTGCACACGGGGAAGCTATGGATTTTGAACATGATCTCTTTGAATATGACGAAGGATCAGATCAGGTTCTGAGCGCCGCCCCTGAGCTTTTGCAAGGTGAGAATGTGATTGTTTTCCCCGTGCAGGTTCGTCGCTCTTTCTAGATTTTCTTTATTGCCCTACCAGAGCGCCCAGTTTTTTTCCTCCCAATAGATGAAGATGGAAATGTGGAACTTCTTGTCCGCCGTTTAGCCCTGTATTGGCAATAGATCTGAATCCTGATTGCGAGAGGTTTTGCTCTTCTGCAATTTGTGAGACAGCTTTAAAAAAACCGTCAATTTCTTCTTTGGAGGCGCGTTTGCCAAAATCTACGATGTTGAGATAGGCGCCTTTGGGGATGACCAGCAGGTGGGTTGGGGCTTTGGGTGTGATATCCTTAAAGCATAGTGTGAATTCATCTTCGTATATTTTGTCGCAGGGGATCTCACCACGGAGGATTTTTGCAAAAATATTGTTTTCGTCGTAGGTCGAGGGGGTAGACATTGCTTAAACACTCCTAATTTTGTTTCAAAAATCTGATCGGTTTTGTTGAATCTGACTATAGATTATTTACACACTTGCGAAAATAAAAAGAGTCACAATTCAAAAAATTATGTTTCGAAAAATAGCGATGTGAATAGCCCCGATTTTTGCAAATGCACAAAAAATGTGATATAACTGCTTATATTCAAATGATAAAAAAATATCGGGAGAGATACCAAATGCCGCAGAATGGCTACTGGATCGAGTGCGTCCCCATTAAACTTGCAACTGATACACTCGATGAAAATTCGCAATTTGAGTGCCAGAATGGCGAACAAATCAAGCGCTCACTTACAAATGGAGATGGTGTGATAACAGAGGCTCAGTATCGAGCGGTTATCTCTTCATTTCCCGAGTTAGATGTGGTGGCACAATCCCCGGATCAAGCGATTGATAAGCTTAGGCACAAGCTTCGGGCCTTGAGTCGTTATTATCGGATGACGGGTAAAAGTTTTCCGGAGCGGGATAATCCTGTTCGCCCTCCTAAAAATTTAAGGTCTGTTCAGGGGTGGATTTCTGTCTATGTACAGTTTAGCGAGCAATGCGGCAATTGTTAGTGCCGCATAGTTCGAGTTATTATTCATCGTCTTCGATATTGATTAGATCGATATTTTCCAGCTCTTGTAGCTTTTTGTAATAGTAACGACCGGCGACAAAGTCTCCGTTAACGACAGCATAGTTCGGATGTCTGCCGATCATAGTGTATCCGGCACTTTCGTAAAGCTGGATAGCAGCGTCCTGTGTTTCTCTCAGGTCAACATTGATGATAGCAAAACCTTTTTTGGTCATTGTTTTTTCAATGAAGTCGAGCAGGCGTCTTGAGAGTCCTTGTCCGCGTGCCCATGGAGAAATAAACAATCCCGAAAGCTGTACGTTGTATGATTGGGCTTCGTTGCTTTTTGAGGGGATGATGACTTGTGCTGCGCCACAGATTGTATTGTCCAGACGCGCCACAAAAAGCTTTCTTGCGGGCATGGTCAATACACCTTGCCAGAATCGCTCCAACAGATTGCGGTTCGGTAAATGGATCCATCCGAATCCACCACCGGCATTGATGGCCTCTTCTGTTGCATCACACAGATCATTGAGATCTCCGATGCTCAAAGGTTGTGTCACATGCTCGACTGAGGGTACGGGTTTGAGTGCCGTTTGTTGCAGATGCTCGGATGTCATGGAATCCCCTTTTTTATAAGTATAGATTTATTTCATCATAGAAAAATAAATAAAAGGAAAATCTTTCATAAGATTTTATGCTGCAGTGCGGGCTTCTAACGGGCTTGGTCTTTGGTTTTGCTTAAGGAGAATAGCACTCCTCCGATCAATACGGAGAGGGTGATTCCTAGAGAAATGGCGGGAGAAATGTGACCAATCATTCCGGTGTAGAAAACTTTTCCGCCGATAAAAATTAGTACGATGGCTAAGGCATATTTCATGTATTTGAATCGTTCTATCATTGCGGCAACTGCGAAATACATGCTTCTGAGGCCAAGGATGGCAAAGATGTTGCTGGTATAAATAACAAAGGGTTCATTGGTGATAGCAAAAACTGCGGGGACACTGTCCAGGGCAAAGAGTACATCCATGAATTCTATACAGATTAATGCCATGAAGAGAGGGGTTGCAAAGGTAACTATTTTGCCTGTTGTGTGATCTGGAAGGCGTACAAAAAATTTGTGGCCATCGATTTCTTTTGTAAAGCGCAAATGTTTTTGAAAGAAACGGATCAGGAAGCTATCTTCGATGTTGTCGTCGTCATCGTCTTTTATAAAAAGCATCTTTATGCCTGTTACCAACAAGAAGGCAGCGAAAATGTACAAGGCCCAGCTAAAGGATTGGACGATTACGACACCTGCTGCGATCATAGCTCCGCGCATCACTAGAACGCCGACTATTCCCCAGAACAAGACGCGGTGTTGGTATTTTCTTGGGACATGGAAGAAGGTCAGGATGACCGACATCACAAAAAGATTGTCGAGAGATAGCGATAGTTCGATCATGTAAGCGGTGAAGTAATCCATTCCATGGTCTTCACCCATATTGTACCACAGCCACGCCCCAAAGATTGAGGCGAGCACCATATAAAAAGCCGAATAGCCAAGGCTGGTTTTAGAGTCGATGACTTCGTCTTTACGATTGAGAAATCCCAAATCGAAAATCATCAGGGCGATGATGACGATTAGAAAGAGTAACCATAAGCCAAGGGACTCTCCCATGAACTGCAGATCGAACAGTTGGTGTGCAAAATCAAAAAGGCTCATTGTTCTTATTTTTAGAAAAGACAGAATTTATATATGGTTATATACTCTTAGTCAGAAGTTCTGGCAAGCGTTTCCCGAATGTTATCCGGTTCTTCATCCATTTTTTTAAAGACATAAAAATGGGCTAAGCAATAGCGACAAATTCCCGAGAGGGCTATGGAGAGGGCGAAAATGACAAAGCCGAACCAGTTTGTTGTCCATTCTAATACAGAGAGGCTTGCGACGCGGATGATTGCTGCCAGAAGACTGGATTTTAGAAAGCGGTATAGGCTTTTCCAAGAGAAGTCCAATTCCCGCTCGGCGAAGGTAATATATAGATAGAGAAAATAGGCCATGACGGTTCCTGCGAGAAAACCGATTAAGCCACTGAGTGTGAGTGACCAGTCGAGTAGATAATGTATCAGGTTTGATGTCAGCAAGTCTGTTAACAGAGGGGCGGAGCCTACTCCAAAGAATTTTAGGGTCTTTTCTTTCAGATCAGACAAGGTATTGGAGAAATCTATCATCGTGTCACGAATTTTTTGTTAGTTGAAATGGTAGGTTTTACATTGATGCCAATTTTAAAATCGTTTCAGCGACCAATGTTTGAGATGGAGTTCCCGTTCTTTTTGTTTCTGCTTCGATTTCATTCAGGCGCGCTAGCATTTTTCTTAGAACAGTAGAAGGGAATTTGTTGACCTGTGATTTAAACATGTCCTCAACTTTAAAAAAGATTGGAGGTTGTAGCCCCTTCATTGCAGCCTCTATGGGGAGAGATTGGTCATCCATTTTTGCTTTGACCTGATGTAATCTGCGGACATGATTTTGCAGTGAGCGCAGGATAATAATCAATTCAGTGTCTTCTGCCAGTAGCTTGTTATATGTCGCAATGGCTTTTTGAGGGTTGCGACCCGTTGCAGCATAGAGCAAATCATTTATGTTTTGTGATCCTGAATCGCCGCATGCTTCTTGAGCCTCTGCAATTGTGATGGGTGTGGTGTCGTTGCCTTTATAGAGATCGAGTTTTTCAATTTCCATACGGGCCCTGCCGCGATCTCCTTTAAGCGCTATGCCGAGCCATGCAATCGCATCGTTTGCGGCGGCTCTGTTTTTTTCTGTGAGAAGTTCGCGCAGGAATCGTCCCATGTCGCGTTCGTCTTGGATGTAACACGGGATGGCAGTTGCGTTGTCTGCTTCCTCACAAATTTTTCTCAAGGCATCGCGCGGGCGTAGGTCTCCCCCTTCTATAACGACAAGAGTTTCATCGTTCGGGTTACTTTTTAGCCAGTCTTTAAGGGCGACCGCGAATTTTGATCCTGGCGCTGTGATTCGAACCAGTCTCATTCCTCCCATTAGGGATTGAGCGTTCACTTCGTCAAAGAATCGCGCTTGATCGTCTTCGATAATGTCACCGGTCAGGTGCGCGGCGTTAAAGGGGTCATTGAGATCGGCTACTACTTTTTTGCCCAAAATTTCTGCGCGCTCTTTGACTAGTCCTTGGTCTGGACCATAAACCAGAATAGCCCGCATCTTTGGGTCGGGGTTTTTCAGGAATGGGTCAATCTGGCGGAATGTGAGCTTCATATTTTTATTATTTTATTGTCTGTTTAAGAACAGGTTTAACTGGGTTTCCGTTTGGCGCGCTAAATCACGTAATGCGTTTTCTCTGGCTGTGTTTTCTGCAACGCGGGTTGCAAATTCACTTTTGAGAACGTTATAGCTGGTAACTGCCTGTAAATCACGGAGCAGAACATCTTTTCCGGTATGGTCGGTTAAGATCATGCGTGTTTTCAGTCGGAGCTGGGCGCGAGTGGCCTCAGAAGATTTTGTAATCGCCAGCTCTTTATCTGATTCATGAATTTTTTCTATGGTCAGTCGATATTGGGTCTGGGATGGTTTTCCATCCGAATGAAGGCGGTCGATCAATTCGTTTCTTAGAAATTGTCCTTCGCGATCAGGAATAATGGCAATAGAGACGGGAGCAGAGGTCGATCCGGCGTCATTGCTGAATTTGCCGTGAACGGGGTGGAATCCGCACGCCGAAAGCGTGAGAGAAATCAGGAAAAGGGGTAAAAATTTGATCATGGGAGCAAGGTAGCGTATTTTTTGATTTGTTGAAAGTTAGTCCTGCAAATCAAATAAATAATTTATTTTGCATAATCCATCGCTTTGTGATATCCTCTGGAAATTAGTTATAACGGATTTGAGTTGTTTGAGGTGAAATATGAGTAACGGAATTAGCATGTTAAAATTAGAATTTGGCCAAAATGCTCGTCAAATGGGCGCTGGTGTTTTGAAAGATGCAAAAAAATATAATCAAGTAGATACTAATCAAGGTTTTGATTATCGACCAAGAAAGTAGCAAGAAAAAACGGCCGATAGGCCGTTTAATTTTTGTGTGCGTTTATGTGCCTTATCTGTGCGTTTATGTGCCTTATCTATGTGCCTTATCCCGCCACCACGTTGACGATGCGGTTTGGAACCACAATCACTTTTCGGATGGTTTTTCCTTCTAAGGCGTTTGCGACACTTTCTTCAGAAAGGGCTGCTTTTTCAGCTTCTTCTTTTGCTGTATCAGTCGGGAGTTGAATTGTGGCTTTCAGCTTGCCGTTAATCTGAATGGCTATGGTGACGGAGTCTGCTACCAAAAACTCAGGATTAACTGTCGGCCAAGCTGTTCTGACCAGCATTTCCTTATGGCCTAGTTCAGACCACAATTCTTCGGTCAGGTGTGGGGCCATCGGATTAAGTCCGCGGATCATGTATTCAACGGCTTCCTTATAAATGCCCGTGTCCCCTGCTTCAGGTTTGAAAGCTTCGATTGCGTTATAAAGCTCACGCAATTTGGCAACCGCTTTATTCATATGGAAGGCTTCGATGGACTGGCCGACTGCATGAATGGCTTGGTGCGCCATTTTTTGCAGTTGAAGAGCTGCTTCACTTGGAGTGCCTTGTGGGGCAGTCAGAATGGTGTCTTTTGCGTCCAGAATAAAGCTATGCAGACGGTTGATGAAACGCCATGATCCGCCGAGACCTGCCTCTGTCCATTCCAGATCACGATCGGGTGGAGAGTCAGAGAGGATAAACATCCGCGCAGCATCGGCGCCGTAGCTATCCAGAATGTCTTGCGGGTCAATCGTGTTGCGTTTTGACTTGGACATTTTTTCAACGCGGCCTGCCACGACAGGTTCGTGGTTTCCGGTTGTCATGACCCAATTGCCGTTTTCGTCTTTCATCACGTCTTTCGGGTACACCCATTTGCCGTCTTTGTCTTTATAGGTCATGTGGTTGATCATGCCTTGGGTATAAAGACCTGCGAAGGGTTCGGGGGTATCCATGTATCCGCATTTCGAAAGGGCGCGGGTAAAGAAACGGGAATAAAGCAAGTGCAGAACAGCGTGTTCGACACCGCCTATATATTGGTCAACAGGCAGCCAGTATGCTGCTTTGTCTTTTGCAAAGCCGATGCCGTCATTTTTCGGATCAGCATAGCGGGCAAAGTACCAGCTTGATTCAAAGAAGGTATCGAATGTGTCTGTTTCACGCTGAGCATCTTTTCCACATGTCGGGCATTTGACTTTCTTCCATGTCGGATGGTGGACAAGCGGGTTGCCCGGTTTATCAAATGTAACATCTGAGGGGAGCTCAACAGGTAATTGGTTTTCAGGGACAGGAACGGTACCGCAATCATCACAATAAATGATCGGGATCGGGCAACCCCAGTAACGTTGGCGGGAAATTCCCCAATCGCGCAGGCGGTATTGTGTAATACCTGTGCCGCGTCCGATCTCTTCCATTTTCTTTATGGCGGCTGCTTTGGACTCTGTCGTGCTCATGCCGTTCATAAAGTCGGAATTGACCATGACGCCGTCATCGACGAATGGAAGTTCAACAGGTGATCCGTCTTTTGGTGCAACGACTTGAGTGATTTCCAATCCGTATTTGGTCGCAAAATCAAAGTCACGTTGATCGTGTGCGGGGCAGCCGAAAATGGCGCCTGTGCCGTAATCCATCAGAATAAAGTTTGCAAGATAGAGCGGCAATTTCTTACCTTCGACAAACGGATGGTCAACGAAATGGCCTGTGTTGTATCCGATTTTTTCTGCCTGTTCGATGGCGGCTTCGGACGTTCCCATCGCTTGGCATTTTTTCACGAAGTCATCGAACCCGTCTTGTCCTGTGCAGAGTTGTTGTGCGAGTGGGTGATCGGCAGCCATGGCTGCAAAGGAGGCCCCATAGAGTGTATCGGGGCGTGTGGTGAAAACGTCCAATGTTTCGTTGCTGTCAATTACGTTGAAAGTAAAGCGGCAGCCTTGGGATTTTCCGATCCAGTTTTCCTGCATGATGCGGACTTTTTCAGGCCAGCGATCTAGTCCTTTAATTGCTTCCAGAAGTTCTTCAGCGTAGTCGGTGATTTTTAAAGACCATTGGTTGAGTTTTTTGCGCTCAACTGGTGCGTCTGTGCGCCAGCCTTTGCCGTCAATCACTTGTTCGTTGGCAAGAACTGTGTGATCGACAGGGTCCCAGTTGACCATCATTTCCTTGCGGTATGCGAGGCCATTTTTCAGGAAATCCAAAAACATTTTCTGTTCGTGCTTGTAGTACTCAGGCAAGCAGGTTGTGACTTCACGGTCCCAGTCAATGGAGAGGCCCATTTGTTTCAACTGGATTTTCATCGCAACGATGTTTTCCAGTGTCCAGTCTTTCGGGTGTGCACCGCGTTCCAGGGCTGCGTTTTCAGCAGGCAATCCGAATGCGTCCCAGCCCATCGGGTGCAGAACATTGTATCCTTGAGCGGTTCTGTATCGTGCGACAACGTCCCCTAGGGAGTAGTTACGGACATGGCCCATGTGGATGCGGCCGGACGGATAGGGAAACATTTCGAGGACGTAATATTTCTTCTTTGAAGAATCTTCGGTGACGTGGAAAACGTTTTCATCGTCCCATTTTTTACGCCATTTTTCTTCCGTTTCACGAATATTGTACCGCTCAGCCATTTTATTGTCCTCATTTTGCTGTGAAGGACAATACAGGTAGCATAGAAAATCCCTGTTTTTCAATGGCTTTGGGTAAAATTATTTCAGGTTCAGGCCTTTGTCTTTGAGTTCGTCAAGGATTGTGTAGTTATCCCGTATAAAGATCTCGTTATACGTTGATCCGAGAAGACCCTGGAATTGTGACGGGAACAAGCAGTTGTTGGCTTCCCCTTTTGACGGTTTCTGGAATTTATGGGTAAAGCGTACGAGAACCGAATTGAATTCAAAGTTTCCCGGATCAGAGAAGCTCGGACCATCGACACTTAGATGAAGCGAAAGGCGGGATTTCTGATTGGTAAAATTGTAAGCCAGAGCGGCTCCACTATCAAAGCGGTCGCCGATATCGCAACCCAGAGCTTTGGATTCATTTTTTGATAACCCCAGCTTTATGATGTTCTTTTTCTTATTCAGCTCAGAGTTTTCCGGATAAAAATCATCAAGACTTCTGCCCCTTTCAACAGCCGCAATGGCAGGAAGCATATCATTTTTAAAGCCGCTGATGGCTTTGCCTTTTTCATGTTGAGAAAAGAGCGAAGCGGAGCTGTAAGTGCCGATACTGCATCCTCCTAATCCTAAGGGTAGGATCAGAGTGCATAAGAATAGCGACAGCTTGAAGCACTTTGTCATAATATAATCTTAACAAAATTATGCTCTCATCGCGATGAAAATCTTTGCTGTGCCGCGGAAATCTGTGAAAAATTGAAGAAAATTTGAAATTTATGCGGCTCAAATTTGTGCGTAAATTTTCTCGGATGCTGCACAAACGTCTTGGTTGTGCCGTAAAATCCATGTACATCAAACACATGGTTGCACGAATTAGAACAGTTGCGTTTCGCGGGATAGATGTCCTTGATATTGATGTCGAGGTGCAGATAGCCTCGGGTCTCCCTGCGTTCACGATAGCCGGATACACTAAATGATTTTGCTGAAGCGAATAATTATGAGCTCTCTTGCCTTGGCCATTTTGGGTATTGTAGCAATGATAGTTTTGGTTCTTTTGGAAATAAATCATTGGCATAGTAACTACATAGTGGCTGTAAAAGAACATATTCCGACCAAGATAAAAATAGACAAAATATTGGCTGATGACTATGAGGAAGCGCTGCCTGGCGGCTGGTGTCATGGGCTTGCTTTTAAAATAAGCAATTCATCACTTCTAGAAATCAATCGGCAAGGGTTAGATTTCTTTAAAGATATATCCCCTTCGGACGCTGTAAAAACTAAAGGAAGTGAAAGTTATTGGACGGAATGGAAAGAAAAAACCAATTATTTCACAGATGATGGGGCGCAGATTCCCTCAGGTTGTTTAACTGAGTTTGAAAAGTTTAGGAAAAAGAATGGGTACGTTTTGAGGCGTGATACAAAAGTATATTATACCTATGTCAAGCATAGGGGTTATTCTAACATCTCAGTGTATCCTGAGTGGGGAATAGTCGTTTATGGCAGCTGGGCAAATTGAGGTCAGATAATGGTTGCACGAATTAGAACAGTTGCGTTTCGCGGAATAGATGTCCTTGATATTGATGTCGAGGTTCAGATTGCCTCCGGTCTGCCTGCCTTTACGATTGTGGGTCTTCCCGATAAGGCGGTGGGTGAGAGTAAAGAGCGCGTTCGCGCTGCGCTTCACGCGATGGGATTGGCTCTTCCCGCCAAGCGTATGACAGTGAATCTTGCTCCTGCTGATGTGACTAAAGAAGGGTCGCATTACGATTTGCCGATTGCGCTGGGGTTGTTGGTTGCTATGGAGGTTTTGCCTCAAGATGCTGTCGAGAGCTTTTATGCGCTGGGGGAATTGGGACTTGATGGTTCGTTGCGTGAAGTGACTGGTGTTTTGCCTGCGGCCTTGCAAGCGCAAGCGAATGGTTGCGGATTGATTTGCCCTGCTCCTTGTGGCGGGGAAGCCGCATGGGCCGGAGAAGTCGATATTCTTGCTCCACAAAATTTATTGCAGCTCATCAATCATTTTAAAGGGGTGCAGGTTATTGTTCGTCCTGAAGCGGATATGCGCAGCGCGGCGCTACAAACTGCTCGTGATATGGCAGATGTGAAGGGACAGGAAAGTGCAAAGCGTGCTTTGGAAATTACGGCTGCCGGAGGTCATAATCTGTTGATGATTGGGCCGCCAGGCTCGGGAAAATCTATGTTGGCCTCCTGTCTACCCGGTATTTTGCCGGAACTCTCCCCGCGTGAAGCGCTCGAGACTTCGATCATTCATTCTTTGGCGGGGACGTTGCCCGAGGGCGGTCTCATAAGGGCGCGCCCCTATCGTGATCCGCATCATTCGGCATCCCAGCCTGCGTTGATTGGTGGTGGGCATAAGGCCAAGCCCGGTGAAATTTCTTTGGCACATCACGGTGTGTTGTTTCTTGATGAGTTGCCTGAATTTGCAAAAGCAACGCTTGAGTCTTTACGTCAACCGCTCGAGACAGGAGAGGCTCTGGTTGCGCGGGTGAATTATCATGTGACCTATCCTGCACGGTTTCAATTGGTAGCGGCTATGAATCCTTGTCGATGTGGGTATTTTGGAACAGTCGGTGAAGAATGCACCAAAGCTCCGCGATGTGCCGAGGATTATCAGGGGAAGTTATCAGGCCCGCTTCTTGACCGAATTGATTTGCAGGTGGATGTCCCGCCGCTTTCAATTGAAGAGCTGTCGGCGCAGCCTAGGGGAGAAAGCTCTGCTGCTGTGGCGGCGCGTGTGGCTCAAGCTCGGACGCTTCAAGCTCAACGTTTTTCTGCGCTGGGGGCGGCAAGTTATGTTCGCGTGAATGCTGATGCGCAAGGGTCTGTACTTGAAGAGATCGCCCAAATGGAGGAAGGGGCTGAAAAGCTCATGAAATCGGCTGCGGAGAAATTGAAACTTTCAGCGCGGAGTTGGTATAGGATGCTTCGTGTGGCTCGCACGATTGCCGATCTGGATGGTGCTCCTGATAAAATAGGGTCTGCGCATATTGCGGAGGCTCTCAGTTATCGTCGTCTAAGACTGGCAGATTTATAGCCCGTAAAGTTTTTTAATTTCTGTTTCAAGTAGTTTCAAATCGCTTTCGCGAGAGAGACGATGTTCTCCGTCCGCGATGTAGTGGATGATGCATTGGTCTTGTTTCAGGCGAGATTTAATCTTCTCGGCGATTTTCCAAGGAACTTCCGTATCGGCTTTGCCGTGAAGCAGAATGACGGGATTATCAAACGGAATTTGTTCCTCTAAAAGAATATGGTTCTTTCCGTCTTCAAATAGGGCGTAGGTCATAACGTCCGGTTCGTCTGAATAGGGGCTATCCTCAAGAAGTTTGCCGTCGCGTTTGCAGCGGTCACGTTGCTCGCCGGTCAATTCTTCTTCCCAGACCCATTTGGTGAAATCGGGTGCTGCGGCAATCCCTAGATAGGCTTTAACGCGTGTGGCACGTTTGGTTGCAACCAGAAGGCCTATCCAGCCTCCCATAGAAGAGCCGATCACGATGAGTGGGCCTTGCGTGATATTGTCGATCACGAATAGGGCGTCTTGTGTCCATTGCCCGATTGTGCCGTCTTCGAACTCTCCTTCCGAGCTTCCGTGTCCAGAATAATCGAGCCGCAGCATGGAAAGGTTATTCTTTTTTGCCCAGTCCCATAAAAACAAGGCTTTGGAGCCGCCCATATCTGAACGGTAGCCGGGAAGAAAAACCAGAGTTGGCTTGGCTTGATCTCCTTGAAAGTAGCGATAGGCTAGCTTTAATCCTTCGGGTGAAGTGATTTTTGAGGGGGAGGGTTCCGATTCTGTGATGGTTTGGGGCTTTGTCTCCATGGTTAGAGATGCTATAAACCTCTACGAATAATTTCAAGAGGACTTTTTTGTGGCAGAACAATCATCATCGCCCAAGCAAAAAGGAAAACGAAATAAAGAGCGCCCCGCAAAGAATAAATCTTTGACGGTTATGCAGGTTATCCCCAATTTGGGAGCAGGCGGCGCAGAGCAAACCACAGTCGATGTGACTGCGGCTTTGGTGGCTGCCGGACATCGTGCGGTGGTTGTTGCTCATGGGGGGCATCGCGTGATTGAGATTCAGCGTGCTGGCGGCGTTTTTGTCCAGATGCCGGTTCATTCGAAGAATCCTGTTACGATGTGGCTGAATGCCCAGCGTTTGCGACGGTTGGTCAAGAAATACAATGTTGATATTGTCCATGCCCGTTCCAGAGCTCCGGCATGGAGTTGTTATTGGGCTTGTCTTAAATCCCGCGCCCGCTTTCTAACAACATGTCATGCCCCATTTAAAGTCCAGAGTGATTTGAAGCGGAGCTATAATGCCGTGATCGGTAAGGGGGAGTTGGTGATCGCTAACTCGGAGTTCGTTGCTCATTATCTGGTTAAAGAGTATGAGGTTCCTCCTGAGAAAATCCGTGTTATTCCTCGAGGTATTCCGATAGAGAAGTTTAATCCGTCTGCCGTACGGGCTGATCGCATGTTAAAAATGAGCGAGGAATGGCGCATTCCTGAAGTTTCTACAGTTGTTTTGTTGCCCGGTCGCTTGACGCGTTGGAAGGGGCAAATGGTTATGATTGAAGCAATGGCTCGTTTGACACGCAGAGATGTTTATTGCGTCCTGTTAGGGGACGATCAGGGGCGCGTTGATTATAGAATGGATCTCGAAGATTTAATTCATGCTCATGAGCTTGAGGATCGTGTACGTATTATTGGTCATTGTGATGAAATGAATGTGGCCTATATGTTGGCTGATGTTGTTGTTTCGGCTTCTATCGAGCCGGAAGGGTTTGGGCGTATAGCTGTGGAGGCTCAGGCCATGGGTCGTCCGGTTATCGCTACCAATATCGGCGGGTCTAATGAAACCGTTATTCCGGGGCAAACAGGATGGCTTGTTTCGCCTCATGATCCTGATATGTTGGCGAAGGGCATTGAATTTGCCCTGTCTTTGAGTGATGAAGACAAAAATAATCTGGCCGTCTCTGCAATGCATCATGCACGAGCCAACTTTTCTAAAGAGCAAATGACCCATGCGACTTTGCTTGTTTATGCAGAGCTTATGGAGCGTTAGCTGATGAAAAATATTCTTGTTATAAAACTGGGTGCTTTGGGAGATTTTATTTATTCCTTTGGTGCCATGGCGGCTATTCGACGTGCTCATCCTAATGATCATATTACGCTTTTGACGACCAAACCATTCGTAAAGATGGCGGAGGCTAGTCACTATTTTGATGCTGTTCATGTTGATGATAAGCCGAAAGCCTTGCAAATCGGGAAATGGTTTTCTTTGCGTTCGTGGTTAAATAGAGGAAATTTTTTTCGAGTCTATGATCTTCAAAATAATGACAGGACTTCAATTTATCTGAAATTATTTTCTGATAAACCTGAGTGGGTTGGAGCAGCTAAAGGGGCGACACATAGAAATGATTCCCCTGAACGTGTTACAGGGCATGCTTTTCATGGCCATGCACAAACACTTTCTTTGGCGGGCATAAATGACGTTGAGATTGATCCTTTGGAATGGATGAAGAGTGATATTTCTACCTATGGACTTCAGTCACCGTATGTGGTTTTGGTTGCGGGATCATCCCCGCAGCATCCCGAGAAACGTTGGCCGGTTGAATATTTTCGTACACTGGCTTCTAAATTATTGAGAAACGGATATCAGCCTGTCCTAATCGGAACAGCTGCTGAAGCAGAGGTCAATCAGACGATAGCCCGTGGTCTTGAGGGAGTTGTAGATTTAACGGGTAAAACAGGATTATTCGACTTGCCCGCTTTGGCTCGCGGGGCTAGCGGAGCTATCGGGAATGATACCGGCCCAATCCATATTATGTGTGTTACAGGCGTTCCTTCCGTAGTGCTTTTTTGTTCTCAAAAAAGCAATATCAAGAAACATGGCCCTCAGGGTGCTCGTGTGGTTGCGCTGGAAGAGAACGATTTAAGTCTCATCAAGCCTGAAACCGTTTTGGAGAAATTTTTTGCTTTTCAGGATGCAAAAGAGAGTGCATCAGCTTTAGCATATTCGCAGAACGCTTAGAAATTCACTGCCCTGCGTGATGGTGCGTTGCTTCCATTTTTGTCTTTGAAAATGTGGCTAAAGGTGTTCATGAGCTCCAGAATATCCGGATCTTTCACTGAATAAAATATCGTTTGAGCTGATCTTCGGGTTTTTACCAAACCTGATGCTCGTAACTTTGCCAGATGTTGTGATAGTGCTGATTGAGAGAGGTTGACTTGCTTTTCCATCTCATTCACGCACATTTCTTGATGTAATAATTTGCAAAGAATTTGAAGCCTTTTTTCATTTGAAAGCGCTTTTAAAAATGTCACCGCCTTTTGGGCGTCAATTCCGTTGCAGTCGTTTTCCGTACGCATTTTTTCTTACCTTGACTACAATATTTAAACAATTTCCAATTGTATACTCTTTCCAATTAACTCTGTCACATCGTCGCTGCGTTCCTATCCTAAGTTCACTAGGTGTCGTCCCTTGTTTCTTGTGACAAACTTAATTGGTTTGACTATAGTTTATGCTGGTACCCTTCGAGGGATTAGGCAAGGAAAATCAGTGCGAATGCTTCTCAGGAAGCTGCGAGAAAATGTCGCGTTTAATCCAAAATGGGAGGAAACTTACCAGTTTGATTGCTGCAACCATTAGTAATGGGAACTCAATTTTGTTTTTCTTTCTTGCGATTCCTTTCGCGATAATGTCTGCAGCTTTTTCTGCGCTCATAAGAAAGGGCATCGGGAATTTATTGGCTCGAGTGATCCCACTCTCTACAAAGCCCGGGCAGATAACTGACACATCGATGTTGTCGTGTTTTAGTTTCCCGATAAGGGCTTCTGCGTAGAATCTCACGGCGGCTTTGGATGATGAGTATGCTGCGGCTCCGGGGAGTGCTAGATAGCTTGCAACGGAACTCACAATAGCCAGATGGCCCGCTCTTCTTTTTTTCATGTAGGGGATAAAGGGGTGCAGTGTGTTCATCACTCCGATAACATTGGTGTTGATGATTTCTACGTCGGATTCAAAATCGATAGGTTGGTCTGTCATGGAGAATGATGTCCCTCCTGATATGCCGGCGTTTGCTATTACCAGATCGATTGAATGGGATTGCTCGATTTCGTCAATCCAGTTTTTCATGGATTGTCGGTCGGTTACATCAAGCGCTTTAGGGATAATCAAAATATTGCTTTGCTTCCCGAAATCTTGACATTTTTGAGATACGATCGTTAGACGTTCTTCGTTTCTGCCAGTCAAGAACAAGGTTTTTATATTTAGCAAGTTCGCGTTCTTTGCGTAGTAATGGGCGAGGGCCTCCCCAATTCCGCTAGAAGCCCCTGTGATAAGAATGTTCATGTATTTGATCCGTTCATGAGATATTGCTGCGACGTTTTGCCATTCCGGAGATGCGATTTGTTAAACAGTTGTTTATTTCCACAGGCTAGACTGTAAAAGGGGAATAGTCCATTGTGACTTTTAGCGAAATATGTAGAATGCGGTCATGGTTTTACCTTTAAAACGACGTGGTTTGCTGTTTATTCTCTCCTCTCCTTCAGGAGCGGGGAAGACGACTATTACCCGATCTTTGTTAGAAAGAGATCCCCAGCTTAGTATTTCTGTTTCTGTTACGACCCGTCCCCCGCGTCCCGGAGAGGTTGACGGGAAAGATTATCATTTCGTAACAAAGGAAAAATTTGACCAAATGGTCGAGAATCATCAGCTTTTGGAGCATGCTAAAGTTTTTAATAACTATTATGGAACGCCTCTTGTGCAAGTCGAAGAGGCATTAGCGAATAGTCAGGATATTATCTTTGATATTGATTGGCAGGGGACTCAGCAGCTTAAACAAAAGCTGGTGAATGATTTAGTGACCGTCTTTATTCTTCCTCCGTCTCAAGGAGAGCTGGAGCGTCGGTTGCGCGCCAGACAACAAGATGAAGAGTCTGTTATCCAGATGCGCATGAAGAAAGCGTCTGATGAAATTTCACACTATTCTGAATATGATTATGTCATTGTAAATCATGATTTAGAGAAATCCATTTCCCAAGCGCGTTCGATTCTTGAGGCGGAGAGATGCAAGCGTAGGCGATTGACGGAGTTGCCTGATTTGGTGCGTGCTTTGATACAGGATTAAGTGTTTCGCCTTCTCAATTTTCTGTTTTATAGTCATCTTTATTCTCGTTTTACAAACAGATGCGATTTTGATAATTTACTCTTGAATGATTTGCTCGATTGTCCTGTTCTAACGGATTTCGAGTGAGTGATTTGCATTGGTACTCTCTCAAAATAATGCATTAACTTCCGGATTTTATACACATGACAAATCAACCTTCCAAGCCTGCGAGTCCTCGTAAAATGCGTCCGTCCTCGGCGCAAGCGGGAGGTGCTAAATCGGCGGCGAATAAACCTTCCCCAGTCCCCAAGGGTAAGGTTGATAGTAAGGAAGAAGCTCAAAAAGCCGAAGTGGAACTACTGAGAAGTGTTGGCTCTGTTATTATTCGAAACGAGTTTTATCGGGACGGGTATCGCAGTATTTTGAGAATTGCAGTTATTGAAGCCATTA
The DNA here is from genome assembly GCA_020442425.1 of Alphaproteobacteria bacterium. Taxonomy (GTDB): domain Bacteria; phylum Pseudomonadota; class Alphaproteobacteria; order Micavibrionales; family Micavibrionaceae; genus UBA1573. Next base: position 21,455 of record JAGRKB010000009.1, read on the forward strand.
TCATTTTGGCTTTGATTGGCGCTATGTATTTTATTATCGAAGTGCATCAGCCTGAAAATCGCTATTTTGCTACTACCGAGGATGGGCGGCTGATTCCGGCTACGGCTCTAAATGATCCCAACTTGAGTGTTCCGGCTTTGATGTCTTGGAGTGCTCAGGCTGCGACAGAGGTTATGACGTTTGGTTTCAACGATTACAAACGCCGTTTGCAAGATTCGTCCCGTAATTTTACACGGACAGGGTGGGCTAGCTTTTCAAAAGCATTGGAAAGATCCCGTATCATTGAGATGGTTGAAGATAACCAGCAAGTTGTGACAGCTACGCCGTCCAGCGCTCCGATTCTGATTGATGAGGGGGTTAATGCCTATGGGGTTTATCAATGGGAAGTTGATGTTCCTTTGGATGTTACCTATCAGTCCGGATCTGCTGTTCGCTCTGATAAACTTAATGTGAAACTCATCGTTGTTCGTGTGCCTAAGCTTGAAAGCCCTAACGGGGTTGCTATCGAGCAGTGGTTGGCGCAATAAATTTTTGAGGAACTTTTATGGAATCTCCTGCTGACAGCATAAACAAGACGGATCAAGTTTTGCCTGATGCTCAGGAAAAAGAAACTGAAATTCGTCAGCATATTAAGTCCGGTATCGGGAGAATGCATTTTTATCAGGGTAGTTACAGAACTATTCTGAAAATAGCCGTTGGCGAGGCAATGTTTATCTTGCTGCTGATGGCTGTGATGTTTTTTATCATTAATACCCACCGCCCAGAAGATCGTTACTATATCCAGTCTACAGATGGTGAATTGATTGAAATGGAGCCTTTGTATGAGCCTAACTTGAGTGTTAAGGCTATTACCTCCTGGAGCGCGCAGGCGGCAACAGAAGTTATGACATTTGGCCTCAACGATTATCGGCGTCGTCTTCAAGAGGCATCGAGAAACTTTACTCCACTGGGTTGGAAAAGCTTTAATGCCGCTTTGGAGCGTATGAAAGTCCTTGAGAATGTTGAGAAAAATCAGCAAGTTCGCAGTGCTGCACCTGCCGGACCTGCCATTCTTATCGGGCAAGGATATATCAAAGGGCGTTATGAATGGCTGGTTCAGGTTCCGTTGGTCATAACATATCAGGCGCAGGCGGCTGTCAGCTCTGAAAGGTTGTGGATTACAATGACGCTGGTTCTGGTTGATCAAGGCGATGGTACAAGTGCTGTCGGTATTGAGAAATGGATTTCGCAGTAGCTATTTCCAGAGTTCTGTTTGTATCGGATTATAGTCATTCTTCTTAAGAATAGGGCACATCTGCGAATGAAGCCGTTTTTTCAAAAACCTCCTCAAAGTACTGCTATGTACGTTGTCGTCGGCTTTTGAAAAAGCCGGTCATTCTCGATCGGCGTCCTATTCTTAATAAAAACGACTATGATTCCTTCTATTTTTGAATTTTTCATGGTTGAGGGGGCTGATTAAACTGGATATTCTATTTTACAAATGTATTATGGTGTTCGGCCATATGAGATTCTTCCTCTCTTTTGGTTGTGTAATGACCGTATGGGTGACCTAATTTCGGGGTGTTTATGGAACATAATTTTGTTTTCTTGAATTCTAATCGCCAAGCTTTTTGTCGAGGTTTTCTGTTGGGTTGCCTTGGTTTTGCAACTTTTGTCTCTTTTCCCTTTGTATCAGGAGCTCAGGCTCAGGACGCAGGGCTTCAGTTGGATCAGGGTATTCCTCCTTCAATGCTGCAGGCTGCGAATCAACCACCAGTTCTGGAAGGTGGTAATGCGGGTGATCCCCCAAGTCTGGCTGAAGTTTTAGGTATGGCGGATGAGTCAGGGGCACAAGACACAGATCTTTCTGGTGATAGTCTTGGTATGAACGATCTTCCGGTTGAGCCTGTTCGAACTCAAGAAGATGCCGCTCGTGAAGAACGCGGAGAGGCATTTCAGGGCGCAGTAGACAGTTTGATGCCTTTAAAGCCAGCAGAAATTCGTCGGATGCTTGAGCTTTATGATCAGACATCTCAAGCGGTTGAAACACCAATTTATCCAAATCCCGAGCCTGAATCTTCTTTCGTTCAAGCTTCTTTGGAGCCTGGGGCAAAGCCCGTAATGATTAAGACCGCTGTTGGTAATGTTACTACAATGAGTATTGTTGATGCGACCGGGCAGCCTTGGCCAATTCAGGACATGACTTGGGCCGGAGATTTTCAGGTTGAGCAGCCTGAAGCCGGTACGCACATGGTCCGCATTACTCCACAGTCCCATTTCGCTCAGGGAAATATTTCTATGCGGTTGGTTGGGTTAAATCCGCCAGTCATTTTTACCTTGAGAACAGAGCGTAAAACAGTCCATGTCCGTTTGGATGTTCAAATTCCTGAGGTCGGTCCTCAGGGCGTTCTTCCTCCTGTTGTTACACCTATTTCAATTAAAGCCGGAGACGAGGATCTTGCAAAAGTATTGATTGGCACTCCTTCTGCTGCCGGTATGACAAAGATGAGTGTTGAGGGTGTTGATGGACGTACTTCAGCGTTCTCGAAAGGTGGGCTGATGTATGTTCGCACGCCTTATACACTTTTATCTCCGGCTTGGACAAAATCTGTCCAATCTGCTGACGGGATGCATGTTTATGCTTTACAGACAACACCGGTTATCCTTCTTTCCGATAAGGGAAGAATGGTGCGTGCGTATCTTACTTCTACGGAGCTAGCAAATGGCCAATAATGATTTAGAAAATGACGATTTCGAGCCTGACTTCGACCAAGCAGAGGATTTTGGCGAATTTGGTGGTGATGCTCAGAAGCCTACTATAGGAAATGCTCTTTCCGGATCTCCGATGTTAAAAGTTGCAATGATTGGGGCCGCAATTCTGGTTGTGGTCGTTGCAATCGCTTTGTTCGGTGGTGAAGAAAAAGAATTGCCTGGATCTCGTGTTGATGCCGGTGCTCCTGATTTAAAGCAAACTCCCGGTAAGGAAGAGTTGACACCAATGATGCGCGGCGCGATGGAAGAGCATAACCAGCAAGTTCTTGAAGAAGCGTTGAAACAAGGGACGAGTGCTATTCCTACTCCAATCGATCCGCCAAAAGTTTTGTTGGGTGTTCCCGAGGGAGAGGCCGCAACGGAAGATCCTCTCGTTCGTTGGAAAAGGCTTCAAGAAGAGCGTTTGAGATTGCAGCGTGAGCAAGAGCAGTTCTCTAATCAGGCTCAGACAGATCCGGAGCGTGACACGCGAGTTATGAACTTGCAGCAAGCTATGATGAACCAAGTAACGAACATTATGGGTGAGCAAGAGAACGGCGAGATCATGAAGAATATCAAAGTGTATACTGTTGATGTTCGTTCTTCCGGCTCGCAAGGAGGGGGCTCTTCTCAAGTTTCAGGTTTGATGGGCGGACTTCAGGGGGCTTCAGCAACGGGTGCTGTCGATCCGCAAGGGCAAGCTGTTGCTCTTGATCCTGCTAAAGTGATCGTTCCTGCTGGTGAAATCGAGTATGCCCAACTTTTGATGGAAGCTAATTCCGATGTGCCTGGCCCTATTGTAGCTATGGTTGTTTCTGGCCCGTTTAATGGTTCTAAAGTTTTGGGTAGTTTTCAGCGCAAGGAAGAGTATTTGATTTTACAGTTCAATACTCTTGTTAGCAAAGCTGGGCATTCAATCCCTATTAATGCCATTGCGGTTGATCCTGATACGACGCTGGGTGCGATGGCGACCGATGTTGATCATAGATATTGGCAGCGTGTTGTTTTGCCAGCTGCGGTTAGCTTTATAGAAGGTATGGGGAATGCTATTGCCGAGAGCGGTTCTACAACTGTAACTGTTGAGGGTGGCGATTCCACAGTTTCTCAAGAGAATAATGATCTTGATACTGAGCAGGAATTGGCAACAGCGGCCTCTGAAGCTGCCGACAAAATCGGAGAGATTCTGGATGAAGAAGCTGATGTTGAAATTCTGGTGCGCGTGAAAGCCGGAACTCCTATGGGCTTACTTTTCACGAAAGGTGTCACAGATCAGGATGTTGAGTCTGCGGCTCTAGGTCGTGGGGCTGCTGCAAATAGTAATGCTGCTCAAGCTCAAAATCCGTACGCCGTGAATTCTAATTCTTCTAGCCCTATGGGATTTTTACAAAATTCTATGCAAGGGCAAATGCAATTACAGCAACAGGGAATTAACTTTCAAGCGGGAGTTCCCGGGGCTCAAGTCTCTTATAGTAACGGACTGTCCCAATAATTTGAGGAGTGACATATATGTCTGATAAGAATTTGGAAGATCAATATGAGGATGAATTTTCATCTGATGATGCAGAATATTTTGATGAGGATTTGGGTGATGAATCTTCTTTTGATGGAATAGAGGATGAGAATTGGGATGATCTTGAGGATCGAGAATCCTATCGTGATCCAGCTCCTCCTAAGAAGAAAAAAAGCTCTTTTTTGACAATTGTTATTGTTCTTGTTGTTGTTCTGGGTGGAGGGTTTCTTCTTCTCGGATTGATGGGGGGTGGGGCGCAGGAAGTGCCTGCTTCTGAAGAAGAGGTGGTCACTTCCGGAGTTATTGATCAAGCCCCTGTAAATGTTGATTCAAATAATGTTGAAGATTTGCCCGCTCCACAAGAACAGGTTCTAACTGGCGCAGAATCTGGGACACAGGCAGATGCTACCGTTCAAAATGACCCACAGGATATTTCCCCTCTGGATTTGGGCGGAGATGTTGTTTCGTTGACACCGGAACCTGATGTTTCATCTACACAAGAGCTTCCGGCTTTACCGGAGCTTACAGAAGGCTTGATGACAGAGCCAGTTGAATTGGTAGCTGATGTTCCTTCTTTGGAGCCTGTTCCTGATACTGCTGAGGTGTTGTCTCAAAATGCTGGAGAAGTTGTTGTCCCTGATATTTCTCCGGAACCGAGATCTTCGGATTTCCCATCTGTTGATATGATTAAACGTCCGGAAGCTGTTGCCCAAGTTTCTGAAAGTGACGCTCCTGCTATTCCGGATCTAAATATTCCTGAAGTGACCGATTCTGCTCAAGCTGATGTTCAGCAGGCTCTACAAGATAATGCTAGCTTGATGAATGATGAAATGAGAAAAGCAGTCGATCAAATTGCGAATTTGCAAGCCAGCGTTGAGGATTATCAAGAGCAGGAAGCTTCTTTGAAGCAGAAGATTTTTGAACTCGAGGCCAAGTTGGCGCGTGCGCAAGAGCGTGATGTGGCTACTACGCGTTCTGTTCAAGTTTCCCGATCCTCTAGAATAGATGAACCTCGTGCCAATATATCTACGGTTTCTAGTGTTTCACGTCCTGTTAAGACTGTTTCTTGGGTCTTGAAGGGGGCTCAGTCCGGAAAAGCTTTGATTTCTAAAGAAGGTCAACGTGATATCATGTCTGTTTCTGTTGGTGAAACGGTTGCCGGACTGGGAACAATTCTCTCTATTGAGCAAGGCGCTCAGGGATGGGTTGTTCAGGGTACTAAAGGCAGTGTTCGGGAATAAGCATTTATTGTCTAGGATTGATTCATTAAATCCCTGATATTATTCAGGGATTTTCTCTATTTATGACATTCTTAACTTTGTAATAAGTTATTTTAGGTATAGTGTTCTATGGGGAGTAACATAGTTAATTCTGCATTTTCATGGATTGGTGGGCAGAATCTTGTGTTTTTGTCAGTTTTATGGTTCAATAATAGGTATAGAACCGTATAAACGGTCGGGGTGTGTATATGAAAAAAATATTCTCTAGATTTAACAGCATGTTAAACCGTAACACTGTCAGGTTCTTAGCCCTGTTGGTGGTTTTTTCTTCTGTTTCGATGTTTTCTACGCAGGCTCAAGCTCAGGGGCTTGGAAATGCTGTGAGCAATGCCTTAAGTGGTGTTGGAAATGCTGTGAGTAATGCGGCGAGTGGTATTGGAAATGCTGTGAGTGGTATTGGAAGTGCTGTGAGTAATGCTGTCTCTGGGGCTTTGAGTGCCCTGACATCTGCTGCTGCCGCTGCACTTTCAGGAGTTTTATCCGCTGTTAGCTCTATGGTCTCGACTGGCGTGCAAGCTTTTTTCGCGAACGTCAATACTTTTATTACCACTTCTATTAGTAATCTCTTCTCATGGCTTGGTGGGGCGCTGGGTTGTGGTGGTATGGTCAATGCCGGAGGAGGAACTGTCGGGGATGTTATCTGTAATGTTATTATTGCATCAGATAATTTGCCAGGCTTCGTTTCTGCTGTTGCCTATATGATGGGTATGATTATGGCAGTTAGCGCTCTTATCAAATTGAAAGATCATGTTGAAAGCCCTACTCAACATCCGATTTCCGCGTCTCTTAAACGCTTTGTAGCCGGTGGTGCTTTATTTATGCTTCCGATGGTTACTGAAGCCACAGAGACTCTTATTGCAGGTACAGGTATTAGTGGTGGTATGGGGACGGGATTGAACGGGAAAGCCTCGGGATTTGGTTTGGATGCTATGATGGTTGCTTTGATGGTTGATATTTTCAAACCGGTGGGCGCATTATTGGGTGGTTTTGGCTATCTGGCTGGTATGGTTCTGACCGTTATCGGTATTAGCCGCTTGCTCAAGACTGCTCAGGATGGGCCTTCAGGTCCAACAGGCTTGGGAACTATCATGACGTTTGTTTTGGCAGGTGTCTTGTTTACCATGGATGAGTTGATGACTGCATTTACCGGATCTTTGTTTAATATGAATGTCATCGAAACTTCGGCAGTGTTGTCTGTGCCGATTGACGGCGGCGTTGTCGATGATCACGTTCTTGCTGTAATCAGTTCTATTCTGCTGTTTATGATGCTTGTCGGGTGGATTAGCTTTATACGCGGGTTCTTTATTTTGCGCGATGTGGCTGAAGGAAAAGGTCAAGCATCATTGATGGCGGCAATTACTCATATCATGGGTGGAGCGATTGCTGTGAACTTGGGTCCATTTATGAATGCCGTACAAAGTACACTTGGTTTGACAAGTGTGGGGGTTATCTTTAGTTAGATAATATTATATAATAAACTTTGATTATTTACTGAAGCATTAGAGGAGGAAACTATGCTGAAACAAAAACTGAATAGACTTAGTGCAATGATTGGTGCCGCTTTTGTAATGGGAACCTTTATGAGTTCTGATGCGAGTGCAGCTCCAGCAAAGACTTTTAACGATGTTGCAAATAACATTATTGGCGGTATTTCAAGCTTACCGGGCTTTCTATCTGCTGTTTCCTATATGATGGGGATGTTGTTTGCTGTTCTTGGTATTTTGAAGATCAAAGATCACGTTGAAAACCCAACTCAGATTCACCTGAAAGACGGTGCTATCCGTTTGGCTGTTGGTGGCGGTCTGTTTATGATCCCAATTATTACCGAGTCCATGCAGACCTTGGTTGGTACGGGTACAATGACTAAAGCTGCTGAAGTTAGTAAAATCGGTACTGCTACTAATTTGGCGAAGTAATTTTACTTTCTATCATTATGAAATTTTAAACAGACCCTTTTGGGGTCTGTTTTTTTGGGAAGTGATGGAAGTGCCTTGATTTTATTTCTGTCTTTTGACTTAGAAGTATTGTAGAATGGTATATGGTCATAATTGAAGCATTAGAGGAGGAAACTATGCTGAAACAAAAACTGAATAGACTTAGTGCAATGATTGGTGCCGCTTTTGTAATGGGAACTCTTATATGTTCTGATGCAAATGCTGCCCCAACGAAGACTTTTAACAACGTTGCTGATAATCTAATTAACGGTATTTCAAGCTTACCGGGTTTTCTATCGGCTGTTTCCTATATGATGGGGATGTTGTTTGCTGTTCTTGGTATTTTGAAGATCAAAGATCACGTTGAAAACCCAACTCAGATTCACCTGAAAGACGGTGCTATCCGCTTGGCTGTTGGAGGCGGTCTGTTTATGATCCCGATTATTACCGAGTCCATGCAGACCTTGGTTGGTGCGGGTACAATGACTAAAGCTGCTGAAGTTAGTAAAATCGGTACTGCTACTAATTTGGCGAAGTAATTTTACTTTCTATCATTATGAAATTTCAAACAGACCCTTTTGGGGTCTGTTTTTTAGTTTTGTGAAATTCTTTTGTTTTATTGGTTGATCGGTTATGATAAGCCACTCAATTGATGCAATTCTGAAAGTGGGTGCTTATGAATAACTTGCCTTTGGCTTTGGGCATTTCTCGCCCAGATGGAAAAACCAAGCGGATTAAATTACCGCAGGGAAGTCCTAAGATTATTACTCCGGAAATTAAAAAGGCTGTCTTTGAGAGGGACGGGTATTCTTGCCAGTGTTGTGGATTTCAGGCTCAAAAGTATCAGGAAGTTCATTTTCTGGATCAAAATCCCCAGAATGTCACAATGGACAATATGGCAACAGTTTGTATCTTTTGCCATCAGTGCTTTAATTTGGATTTAGTTTGTGAGATGCGTTCCGGCGTATTGATCTGGCTTCCGGAGATTTCACAAGTTGATTTGCACCATATCATGCGTTCTGTCTATGTTGCCCGTATTTCACAGGGCCCAATGGCAGAAGCTGCTCGTGCTACGCTGGATGCGCTTATGGCTCGTCGTGAAGAAGCTAGAAATCGTATAGATACGGATGATCCTTTTGTTCTGGCCACTGTTCTTAAAGACTTTCTGACATCACGCTATTATGCCGATAGGGAAAATAGGCTGGACGGTGTTCGATTGATGCCACTTGATCGTCGTCTTATTCGCGAAGCTGATCTTGAGTTTAACCAGTTTCCTCAAATCCTAGCTTATTGGCGCTCCAAAGAGGGGCCATTCGGGGGGCGGGCACCTACATTGTGGCTTAATCTTTATAAGGATGCTCTTCAAAAGGCAAGTTAGTCGCTCTCTAACTCGAATTCTGTATTTTCAATGTGTGTTTTTCTGGTTAAACTGACCAGGATCTAACTCTGTGATTCTCTGATGAAATTTATCGAAAAAGTCCTTGCCCCGTTCCAAATCGCTCTTCGACAATCTATCGAGAGTTTTATTCGTATTGAGACGGCTGAAAACGAGTATACGCTGGCTTCAAGCGATGGATCGCTTGTCAGTTATTTCAAAGTGGATGGGTCACGTCAGATCATCGGGGAGGAAGAGTATAATTTTCTTGTTGATGCTGCGACTGTTAAGCTGGGTTCCAAGTTCGACCGACAAGGTCATGCAATGCAAATTTACTTTACGCGTGATCCTAACCGTGTTCGTTCGCATTTGTCAGGACAGATGGAGGCCTCTAATGTTACGGCGGACAACATCGGCTTGGAAGTCCATGACTTGCTGGATGAACGCTTAAAGAACTTATCCAGCATTTTGAGTTTTGAAGAATGCTATTTTGTTCTTTGGACACGTGCTTCCGTTATGAGTAAAAGCGAGAATCAGAGGGCTCGTGAAGATAAGCAAGCACAGATCAAGAACTGGGTGAATGCTCCTTATGGGCAGAATCCTTTGGCAGCAATTGATTCTCTGCGCACGCGCCATAAAAGTTATGTGACCTCCATTGAGCAGGCTTTGAATGAATTGGGTATTCGTGCCGAGTTGATGGAAGTCCATGATGCTTTAGGCGCTATACGGAATAATATGTTTCCGAGTAAGGCTCATAATGAATGGAGAGCCTGCTTGCCGGGAGATCCTATTCCTCCGCGGGCACCGACATCGCGTATTGATCTTTCCGATATTATATGGCCGCCACTCCGAACGCAGTTATCTGTCGGAGATGCGCGTTTGACCGGAGGGCCTGTCGTTCAAATTGATGATTTGAATTGGGCTGGAGCGGATATGACTTTGGGGCCAATGGAGGCAACACCATTTCCGGCTCTTTTGAACAGGCTTTATGATGCAAAAGTTCCATTCCGTATCTCTTTTCTGATTGAGGGAGGTGGGGCTGAGTCTTCCCAGTTTCGCTCATTTGTTGCCACTCTTATGAGTGTTACCAACTCTTTAAATAAACAGATCAAATATTCTCTGGAAGGATTGAATGTTATGGCTCGTAGCGAGCCAGTGGTTAAGTTGCGTGTTTCTTTTGCGACATGGGCTCCCAAATCTTCCCCTAACCTTATTCTGGATCGATTGTCTATTCTGATGCAATCCATTGAGAGTTGGGGATATGCTCAGGTGAGTGATGTGTCCGGTGACCCTCTTGATTGCATTATGTCTTCGGCCATGGGAATTCATTGTGCCGGAACGGCTCCTGCTGCTATTGCTCCGATGCGCGAAGTCATGAAATTGGTTCCGTGGCAGAGGCCATCTTCTCCTTTTTCCCATGGTGCGATTATGCTTCGTACCCCTGACGGAAAATCATGGCCCTATCAGACCGGAACCAACCTAACAACAACTTGGTTTGACTTGATCTTTGCACAGCCGGGTGCTGGTAAATCTGTTTTGATGAACACTCTCAACCTTGGGACCATTCTGTCTCCGGGGCTTAGTAAGTTGCCGTTCGTTGCCGTTATCGATATTGGCCCCTCTTCTTCGGGGCTTGTCTCTCTGGTTAAAGAATCTTTGCCTATTATGCGCCAAAATGAAGCGGCTTACTATCGTCTTCAGATGTCCAGACAATTTGCGATTAATCCTTTTGATACGCAGCTTGGGTGCCGTCAGCCATTGATGGATGAACGCAGTTATCTGGTTGAATTGCTTGTTCTTCTCTCGACGCCTCCTGGACATGACAAGCCATATGACGGTATTCAGCAGCTGGCAGGGCTAGTCGTTGATGAAATGTTCCGTTGGCGGGATGATTCTTCGGCTAATGCTGAGCCTCGTCCGTTCTTGCCGCGTCTTGATGCTGATATTGATGAACTTATTCAAAAGCACAATATTCATTTGCCCACGGATCCTTATTGGTGGGATGTAGTTGATCGTTTGTTTGAGCTGGGCTTGGTTGAAGAGGCTATGGTCGCCCAGCGCTATGCAGTTCCAACTCTGGGGGATGCTATTACAGCTTCCCGTCGTCCCCAAATTCGAACTTTGTTGGAAGAAACATCTGTTGGTTTTAGTACAGAATCGGTTATTAATGCTTTTGAACGTATGATTACTTCAGCTATACGCGAATATCCTATTTTGTCTTCTGTTACCCAGTTTGAAATTTCGGGAGCGCGTGTTTGCTCTCTTGATTTGATGGATGTGTCTCCACAAGGTGATGATACGGCGGATCGCCAAACCTCTATCATGTATATGTTGGCGCGTCATGCTCTGGTTAGGAACTGGTGGGTTGGCCCTGAATCTTTACAGTTTATTCCAGAGAAATACAGATATTATCATGAGTCCAAGTTGCAGGATTTGGCCGAGACACCAAAGCGACTTTGTTATGACGAGTTTCATAGAACCAGTTCTTCATCGTCTGTACGTTCGCAGGTAATTCGGGACGTACGGGAAGGTCGTAAACGCGGCGTTCAAATTGTTTTGGCTTCCCAGCTTTTGGACGATTTTGATGATGATATGGTTGATTTGGCCACAGGTGTCTGGGTTCTGGGTACTGCTGTTTCTGATAAGGCTGTTGATAATGTTCGTGATCGTTTCGGCTTATCGTCCACAGCTCGGAATATCATTCGCTATAAGCTGACGGGTCCTCGAGCTGGTGGAGCTCCGGCTTTGCTAATTTTGGGTACGAATGAAGGGCGCTATGAACAGCATCTTATCAATACTTTGGGGCCAATTGAGTTGTGGGCTTTTGCGACGTCCGTAGAAGATGTCTTAGTTCGTAATCAGCTTTACTCTAAATATGGGGCTGGGCGTGCACGCCAAATTTTGGCGGCTGCCTTTCCAAGCGGAAGTGCTCGTAACGAGATCAAACGCCGTATTTTGATGAAATCCAAAGAAGGAGGCGATTCGCGGTCTGCAGCTTTGACGGCTGTGATTGATGAAATTGTTGAAGAGTTATCTGCTTCCCAGACAAAGAAAAATTTACCCGATGAAAATGAGGGAGAATAGTTATGGCTGTCAAAAATAGTTTTGATCAGTCTGCTAAGCCTGCACCAAAGAAGAAAAAAGATGTCAGAATATTCTGGATTGCAGGTATTGGGATCGCCTTATTGGGGCTCCTTGTTTTTTTATACAAACCTCAAGCTACAATTCACTATGGCGTTTGTAAGGTTTATCTTGAACTGAATGAGCCGTATCCTGAGAAAATAAAATATCTCTCTTTGGAAGATTTTGGGGATTCTATCAGAATAATTTATCGTAAGATTGATCCGTTTGGAACGGTTTCTGTTAATATTGCTTCTTGTACCTATTTAATTGAGGATGGAGTGGTTACTCCATATCTTACAGCTGTTGATATAAACGGTAAAAACAAGTCCTACGAGATGGAAAAACAAGAGCGTATTGAGGCTTTTAACAAGTCTGTTCCGACAATTGAGGCTTATCCTCCGGATTTAACCATCCCGTATTTCCCCTTGGAAGATATTTCCGAATACAGAAACCTTTATAATGAGTAAGCCGGAACCATTGATGTGTCTTGCATTTTTATTCAAAGACCATTATGAATGTTCCATATTATATGAGTATTTATGGATACATAACAAATAGGAGTTAACCATCAAGAAGCCATATTCTGGTCCAAATCGTGGAAATCGTGATGCTGATGGACCGCGTGTGAATGAAGATATCCGTTTAGAGCGTTTGCGTCTTGTTGACGAGAATGGAGAAATGATCGGCGTTGTTACTGCGCGCGAGGCTATGCGTCGCGCGGAGGAAGCTGGTCTTGATCTTGTAGAAATTTCCCCTAATGCCGATCCGCCTGTTTGCAAAATCCTCGATTACGGTAAATATAAATTTGAGCAGCAGAAAAAGGCTTCAGAAGCTCGTAAAAAACAAAAAACCGTTGATGTGAAGGAAATTCAGCTTCGTCCTATGATTGGCGATCATGATTATGATGTGAAGTTGAAAAATGCTCGTCGCTTTTTGGAAGACGGGGACAAGGTTAAGGTTGTTTTGCGCTATAGGGGCCGTGAATTGTCCCATACAGAGATAGGAATGGAGCTTTTGACCCGTATGATTGGAGATTTGGGCGAGACTGCTAAAGTTGATTTTGCACCAAAAATGGAAGGTCGTCAGGTTATGATGGTACTGTCTCCTGGAAACGCGAAGTAGGCGAATTTTTTTGTATAGATAGCATGTAAAAAACCCGCCATTGGCGGGTTTTTTAGTGATTTTTCAATCAAATAATTATTCTGCAGCCACTGGAGCGATAACAGCTGTTACTGGAGCTGCTGCTGCTTTTTTCTTGGCTGCTGGCTTTTTCTTAGCAACTGTTTTCTTGGCTGCTGGCTTTTTAGCTGCTGTTTTTTTCACTGCAGGTTTTTTCGCTGCTGGCTTTTTGGCTGCTGCTTTTTTTACTGCTGGTTTTTTGGCCACTGCTTTTTTCGCTGCTGGCTTTTTAGCCGCAGGTTTTTTAGCTGCTGCTTTTTTCACTGCAGGTTTTTTAGCTGCTGGCTTTTT
>JAGRKB010000069.1 GCA_020442425.1 Alphaproteobacteria bacterium
CGCGTAAAACTTAAAAAAAGCCCCTACCATCATTGCGAGCGAGCGCGAAGCAATGAAACAATCAAATACCACTAAAAAAACTTGACAAATATAGGAATTATATCCTATAATTCTCCATGACCGAACCAAAAGCTAGAAACTGGTCCCAAACCCAACGCGCGGCTGCCAGAGCCAGAGCGATCCGCAACAAACCATGGCAACACGCAACCGGCCCGAAAACGTCGGAAGGCAAACGCATATCTTCTATGAATGCCTATAAGCATGGAGCTTACACTTGTCATGCAAGAGAAGAACGAAAAAATATTCGTGCCCTACTAAAACACATTGAGCTAGAAATGCTGATTTTAAAGGAAATCGTCAAAACATGGGATAGGTGCGAAGAAAAATTTTCGAAAAACGAACTGAGTTCAAAAAGAGAAAAACAAGCCACCCCGAACTTGTATTTTCGCCCCGAACATCTAAAATACGGTCCATATTCTAAAACCAGACCGCCCCGAAAGCGAGAAATAGATAAATTATGGACTTCCAATCTCTCAAAAATATCGATGTTAACGGCAAAACAGTTTTGCTGCGCGCAGACTTGAATGTGCCAGCGAAAGACGGCGAGATCACGGACACAACACGCATCGATAGATTGAAACCGACCATAGAGTACCTGACACAAAAAGGTGCAAAAACACTGGTTCTTTCACACTTCGGGCGCCCAAAAGGAGTCACGCCCGAATTCTCGCTGGAATTTATGCTGCCCGCTCTGGAAAAAAGTTGGGGAACAAAAGTCGGCTTTGCCAAAGACTGTATCGGAGCAGAAGCAGAGCAAGCAAAATCCAATTTGCAAAACGGACAGATTACACTTCTTGAAAATGTTCGCTTTCATGCGGAAGAAGAAAAAAATGATCCGGCCTTTACGCAACAACTGGCAGCATTAGGCGATATCTATTGCAATGATGCATTCTCGGCTGCTCACCGCGCGCACGCTTCAACCGAAGGTCTGGCACATCACCTGCCCTCTTGCGCAGGCCTATTGATGGAAGCGGAATTAAATGCCCTCAATGCAGCGTTAGAAAACCCCGAGCGCCCCGTCATGGCAATCGTCGGCGGAGCCAAAGTCTCAACCAAACTATCCGTTCTCAACAACCTAGTAAAAAAAGTGGATTATCTGGTTCTTGGCGGTGGAATGGCAAACACCTTTATGTACGCATTGGGAAAAGAGATCGGGCAATCTTTGTGTGAAAAAGAAATGGCAGAGGAAGCCAAAGCCATCATGAACACGGCCAAAGCCGCAAACTGCGAAATCATTTTGCCTGTTGACCGCGTGACCGTGACGGAGTTCCGCGAAAACGCGCCGTTCGAAATATACGAAGCTGACAACATGCCTAGCGAACGGCAAACCGTAGATGCAGGCCCGGCAACAGTTGAGAAAATCCACAAAACACTTAAGAATTGCAAAACAGTTTTGTGGAACGGCCCGTTGGGAGTCTTCGAACTCAAACCATTTGATGCTGGTACTAACGGCGCAGCACAAGCCGTTGCAGAGTTCACCAAGTCAGGAAAAATCGTAAGCGTCGCAGGTGGCGGAGACACAGTATCAGCACTGGAACAAGCCGGATGCATCAATGACTTCACATATGTTTCCAGTGCAGGCGGAGCCTTCCTTGAATGGATGGAGGGAAAACCTTTACCGGGTGTCGAAGCTCTATCGTCACACAAAAAGGCTGCCTAACCTATAGAAGCTGACCTATACAAACTGACCTATACAAAATCAGTGCTGACTACGGGATAAAATCTTTCGTGCTATTTCGACAGTAATTTTGTCGAAATACTCATGCGCTTTCAGAGCATGTTCAGGAGAAACAGTCTCCGTCTTATCAAATACACGCCGAACAAGGACAAACATATTTGAAAAATCCTGTTTGGAAATTCCGCAACCCCGCGCAATAACCGCCAAACCCTGCCCGTTCTGCTGCTGAACCAGAGACACAACAACATTCGGAGACAAACCGGAATAAGAACTCATCTGGGCAACAAAAGAAGAAGCCTGCCCCCGCATCAAAGTACGGATCATCAATCTTGCATCCAGCTTCCCTTGACGCAAGAACATATCTGCAGCGCGAACCATCGCGTCTGTTGGCATATAACTAAAGGATTTGGAATCTTTAGAAAATTCTCCAATGACATCATGGACAATATTCTCGACCTCATCAACTTGCTTGGAATCAAGAACCTCTTCAGCCTTTTTCTTGATAGCAGAAGAAAGCTCCTGACCGACCCGCGCGTACAAAGCACGGGAAACATGTTCAGGAACATCAGGCCTCAATAATAACGGTCGTAACAATTCACTGTTATCCCGCGCCATACCTTCCAGAATGTTCATGGCAAAGCTGGAGAAATGAATCGTATCATTGGCAACCAGTTTTTTAGCCGTTGGCAAATCGTGAGTATCAGCCAGAGCATCCACAACATTTTCTTTGATATTACGACGCTCGGCAATTGCCTGCCAGAAAGTCGTATCACGAGACTGAATAATATAAAGCAAATCCAGATCATTCAAAACTTTGCTTTTCTGAATGATCGGCTTAGCAACAGAAATATCCTCATTGAGCAATTGCAAGAGCAACCGCAAAGGTGCATTATCAATCAAGGCCAACCGCTCAGCGACCGCGGCTTTTAGATCCCTTTCGGACTGCCTTAAGAGGGAAACAAGAACATCCGTAATCATCTCGCGATCAGTGACTTGAGACGATACAGACAAAAGGTCAGTCATTTGCTGACAAATTACATTTTTATAATGAGGCTGGCTTTCTTCGCTACGCTCATATTCCTTGTGAGCATCATAAAGCCCAACCAACAAAGGAGACACAACAGAAGATACGCCGCCGCTATGCAGGCAGTCATCAACCGCAGCATGAGGCTCCGAAAAGCCAAAATCCAAATCACCGACCTCGTCTAATCCCATAGACTAAAACTCCAAACTCAAAAATACTCCCATCCCGGTACCGCCACCGTTTTGTTCATTTAAATTTATTGCATAAAAATTATATAAAATTTTATCTATATTCCTTTCCCCATAATCCCATGAATTGATTGACAGAAAGTAAACATTGGCCGTAAAACTGCAGTAAATTCATAGGTTTTTAACAGAAACCCTACCTTTAACAAAAATTAAGGCTTTCTCTCTAGAATAGATCAGATGTAACCGAAAGATGTGAGGGTATATAAATGGTAGCAGCGACGTCACCGTTAGGACAACAAAGCGTATCCCCATTAAATCGCCAACTTAGAAATGAATCCAATCCGGAACTGGGTTTGGCGAACCGCAACACATCCAAAGAACGCATTGACACGTCGCAACAGGCAAATCAACGTGTATCTCAAGGAAATCAGGAATCTCAAAACAACCTGACACTCGTCACACAAAAAGCTGAAAACTCTCAACCTAAGGCCCCTCAGGAGCGCGGTTCTCTATTGGACATCTCGGTGTAGAATCCGGCACGGATTGACCTTCTAAAGACATATCTCTTAAATATCCGACGTATCCTGTACGCAAATTACACTGGGCATCTAATCGATTTACTAAGTCTTGAAGTCTCTTTTGGAAAACATCACTCTGCCGTTCAAGATAAGCTAACCTGGAGTCATGCCCTCCCGATTTCTTACACTGAAGATACTCCCGATGACATTGAATGAAACGCTCCGCTCTTCGTAAAAACTCCCCCAACCCGCTCATAATGTTAACGTCCTCAAGGCGAGAAAACAAATCGCGTACATCATCAATTCTATCTTCATTCTGGATTCTCATAAGTATGCGTTCTTCCGAAACCATAAACCGTAGAATATTTAGCATCTCATGGCGCAATGAAATGCTTTCCTTACTATCTAAAGGTAATTCTCTCCATTGTTGAAACATTCTGTTAAGAACAAAAACACCGCAGTGATCATTAATTTTTTGTATTTGGGACCGACAATCATTCGCAATATCCGAGCAAGGATAATCCAAAATCAACCCTTTAAAATGCTTGATCGCTCGTTCTAGGTACAAATCAGGATTTTCAATGGCCATCGTGCATATAAAGTTTCCAACCTCAATATAATGTTCATATCCAATTGACCTTCCACATAAGATATTAAAAACACGATCACGATATTGCTCCTGAGCAGGAATGACCCAATGCTCTTGAACATTCTGCGCACTTTGGGAATAACGACGAGTGGTGCTTGATAAATACCCATGACAACGATCAATCCCTCCCCCAATGACATCAAAATCTGTAAAACGACGAGGCTTAGTAACAAAATCAACAAGGACGCCAAAACCTAAATAACCTGAATAATTTAGCAATTGAATACAGTCATCAACGATCTTTTCACACCCTTGCTGTGCGGCCAAATAAGCAAAACAGCAAATAAAATCGACGCATTGATCTTGTTGCCTCTCTTTTAATTTATCGAACCTGTAACGCAACTGGAGAAAAATGGCGTCCAGACACACATCAACGTCTCCTAAATCCTGTCTGATTAGAAACGATTCAACATGTCGACGAACGCTCATGAAATCCCGCCAAACAATTGGCTTTTCATATCCATCAATCAAAGAGGCCTTATTCATCTCTGCAGCTAAAGGGGGCGCCATCAGTAAATCCAAAGTTACACTTGCATAATTTTAAAAAACAAAAGAATAGGCCATTTTTCTCGCCCCTGCCACAAAAAATATGGAAACAGTGCAATTTGGCAATAAAAATGGCTTTTTTGCTTGCATTACAAAGCCAAAGCCCATATAACCAGCCCTAATTCACATACGGAGTGGGCAAATAGGAGAGACAAACCCTATTAATCCCTACCGGTGCGGCGAATGGTTCGTCGTCACAAACTCCGTAGAGGCTAAACCGGAAAAAGGAGAAATACTCATGGCAATGCCCGAATTTTCAATGCGCCAACTGCTCGAAGCAGGCGTTCACTTTGGTCACAACACCCGTCGCTGGAATCCTGAAATGCGCCCATTTATCTTTGGTGTGCGTAACGGCGTTCACATTCTCGACTTGCAACAAACCGTTCCAATGCTGGATCAAGCTCTGCGCACAGTTCGTGAAATCGTAGCAAATGGTGGCCGCGTTCTGTTTGTTGGAACAAAACGTCAAGCACAATCAACCGTAGCAGGCGCTGCAAAACGTTGCGGACAATACTACGTGAACCACCGCTGGTTGGGTGGAATGATGACCAACTGGAAAACCGTAACCAATTCCATCAACCGTTTGAAAGAATTGGAAGCAATTTTCTCTCAAGACAAAATTCCGTACACCAAAAAAGAAATCCTGATGCTTCGTCGCGAAATGGAAAAGCTTGAGCTTTCCATCGGCGGAATCAAGGATATGGCTGGTCAACCGGATGCAATTTTCATCATCGACACCAACAAAGAAGACATTGCAGTCAAAGAAGCAAACAAACTGGGAATTCCTGTTATTGCTGTGATTGACTCCAACTCTTCTCCGGAAGGCATCGATTTCCCGATCCCTGGTAACGATGACGCATTGCGCGCAATCGAGCTTTACTGTGAACTCGTTTCCTCTGCAATTCTTGACGGTATTCAGGCAGAAATGTCTTCAACCGGAAAAGACATCGGCGAAGCTGAAAGCGTAGAAGTTTCCCTGCCGGAAGCCGCAAACGCAGCAGAAGAAACAGCAGAAGCTAAAAAAGCTGCCGCAAGCGCTTAATCCAAGTTCAGATAAGAGGGAGGCAAACCTTCCCTCTTATTTATTAGCTCAATACGAAACACACAAAAGATAAAGAGGAAGAAAAAATGGCTGACATTACAGCATCCATGGTCAAAGACCTTCGTGAAAAAACCGGCGCCGGAATGATGGACGCGAAAAACGCTCTCGTTGAAAACAACGGAGATATGGAAGCAGCCGTAGACTGGTTGCGCACAAAAGGTTTGGCAAAAGCAGCCAAAAAATCAGGACGCACTGCAGCCGAAGGTTTGGTTGCCGTAGCAACATCCGAATGTGGCAAACAAGCTGCTCTCGTTGAAATCAACGCAGAAACAGACTTCGTTGGCCGTAACGAACAATTCCAAAGTTTTGTGAAAAAAGCCGCTTCTTTGGCAATCACAACCGATGGTCAAACAGAAAGCTTGGCAAATGCAGCTTTCGAAGCTGGTAAAACCACATCCGAAGCTCTGACAAGCCTCATCGCAACCATCGGTGAAAACATGTCCCTCCGCCGCTCTACAAAACTGAGCGTTGGCGAAGGATATGTCTCTTCTTATGTTCACAATTCAATTGCCCCGAACTTGGGTAAAATCGGCGTGTTGGTTGCTTTGGAATCCGCAGCACCAGCCGAAAAACTGCAAGAACTCGGCAAACAATTGGCGATGCACGTCGCAGCTGCTGCTCCGGCATATCTGGATGTTGCCAGCGTAGACCCTGAAGCGGCAGAGCGTGAAAAATCCGTTCAACGCGAAACTGCTTTGGCTTCCGGCAAACCAGCTGAAATCGTTGAGAAAATGCTCGAAGGCCGTATGCGCAAATACTACGAAGAAGTTTGTCTTCTTGAGCAAGCCTTCATCATGGACCCTGAGACCAAAATCTCTGCCCTACTTGATAAAGCAGGCAAAGAAGCTGGCGCGCCGATCAAATTGGCAGCATTCTCCCGCTTCGTTTTGGGTGAAGGCATTGAAAAAGAAGAAACCGACTTCGCTGCTGAAGTTGCAGCTGCAGTTAACGGCTAATATCTTCTGACAACTTATTTTTGATGAAAACCCGTAGTTTTTACGGGTTTTTTTCTATTAATTTTCTGAATTTCTTGCATTTTTTGTCGTCGGTGGTATGACTAACGGGAAATCAGAAACGCGACCAATAGAGACAAGATAAAGAGTAGAGACATGACCGCCATGCCAGCCATTAAGGACGAATCCGAACAAACTCCAAACAGCGCAGCCCAACCGAAATATAAGCGAGTTTTGCTGAAAATGTCAGGCGAAGCCCTGATGGGTCCTAAAGAATTCGGTCTGGACCCTGATACAGTTGCCCGCATTGCTCAAGACGTCAAGCAAGTCGTGGATATGGGCATCGAAGTTTGTATCGTGGTCGGCGCAGGAAACATCTTCCGCGGCGTATCAGGAGCATCAAACGGTATGGACCGCACCACAGCCGACCACATGGGAATGTTAGGGATTGTCATTAATGCCCTGTGCATGCAAAACGCACTGGAGAATATTGGTGTCAAAACTCGTGTTCAGTCAGCCATCCAAATGGATCAAGTCTGTGAACCATATATCCGCCGCAAAGCCATCCGCCACATGGAAAAAGGCCGCGTGGTGATCTTCGCAGCAGGAACAGGTAACCCCTACTTCACTTCAGACACAGGCGCGTCCTTAAGAGCATCGGAAATGAACTGTGACCTGATCGCCAAAGGCACCAAAGTCAACGGGATATACACCGCCGATCCGTTCAAAGACCCCGAAGCCAAAAAATATGACCATTTAAACTATATGGACATCCTGACCAAAGACTTGAAAGTCATGGATGCAACCGCCGTTTCTCTCGCTCGCGAAAACAAAATTCCTGTGATGGTATTCTCCATCCGTGAAAACGGAAACTTCGCAAAGGTCATGAAAGGCGAAGGTGAATACACCATCGTTAGCGAGAAGTAAAAAGTGGATAGTACGTAGTGGTTAGTAAAGTCAAAGATTTACAAGTGTATAACAGACATATCAAGCAGCTCTGGAAATTCATCAAATAAGTCTTTCTTTACCTCAAATTGAGCAATTCGCCCTTGCAAGCCAAA
Organism: Alphaproteobacteria bacterium; assembly: GCA_020442425.1. Lineage (GTDB taxonomy): Bacteria > Pseudomonadota > Alphaproteobacteria > Micavibrionales > Micavibrionaceae > UBA1573. The sequence goes on from JAGRKB010000069.1 coordinate 7,780, forward strand.
TTCGTAGAGCCAGCAAAGGAATTTGCGCAAATTTGGCCGAAGGGTTTGCTAAAAGCTCAAAATCATCTGCAGAATTCAAGCGCTTTGCCCTTATGGCCGCAGGATCTGCTCAGGAAATGGAAGTATGGATAGACTTTTGTCAGGATTTAAATTATTTGAATAAACAGAAAGCCAGTGAACTTGTAAATGAATATGCTGAAATTTCAAAAATGCTCAACGGGTTAATCAAAAATTGGAAAGACAACTAAACACTATTCACTAAACACTACCCACTAAAAAGGAAAAAAAGATGTCTATAGATATGAATGATCTCAAATCCCGCATGCAAGGGGCAGTAGATACGCTGGAAAAAGAATATACAGGTCTGCGCACAGGCCGCGCATCGGTAAACATGTTAGAACCTGTAACCGTTGATGTTTACGGCGCGAAAATGCCGCTTAATCAGGTTGCAACTGTCTCTGTTCCTGAAAACCGCCTTCTGGCCGTTCAGGTTTGGGACGCCAATAACACCAAAGCCGTAGAGAAGGCCATTCGCGATTCAGGCCTAGGTCTAAACCCCCAAGCCGAAGGAACATTGATCCGCGTACCTGTTCCGGAACTCTCGACCGAACGCCGCACAGAACTTCAAAAAGTGGCAGGTAAATACGCAGAACAATCCCGTATTGCCATCCGCAACATCCGCCGTGACGGTATGGACAACCTCAAAAAAGCTGAAAAAGATAACGAAATTTCTGAAGACGAGCACAAAAGAATGTCTGACGAAGTTCAAAAACTAACCGATCAATACATCAAAAATGTAGACGAGCATCTGGCGAAAAAAGAAGCCGACGTAATGAAAGTATAGGTGCAGGGTTTGACAGACAATCAAAACACAAACCCGAATACCCCAACCCACGTTGCCATCATCATGGACGGCAACGGTCGCTGGGCCAATGCACGTGGCCTGCCGCGCACCGTGGGACATCACCGAGGAACCGAGGCCGTCAAACGCGTTGTGGAAGCTGCCGCAAAATCAGGCATAAAATATCTAACGCTCTTTGGCTTCTCATCAGAAAACTGGTCTCGGCCTGAAAGTGAAATCAAAGAACTCATGCGCCTGCTGCGCACCTACCTACGTTCGGAAACAGCAGAACTTCATAAAAGCGGTATCCGTCTCCGCGTCATCGGTGATCGTTCAGCATTCGATGCAGACATCGTGGATCTGATCGATAACGCCGAACGACTGACAGCAGATAACCGCAAAATTACATTGGTTATGGCCCTCAATTACGGCGGCCGCAATGACATCCTGCACGCCGCCAACGCCTTGGCAGACTACGCAGCGCGAGAGAAACGTAAACTCTCACAAGAGGAAGTCGAAGCCCTCTTCCCTCAATTTCTAATGACCGCAGGCATCCCCGATCCGGATTTAATGATCCG
>JAGRKB010000070.1 GCA_020442425.1 Alphaproteobacteria bacterium
TTACCCTTATCTAGGCCAGCCCCAATACCTAATAGCGCAGGTAAATTTCCCGATATATCAAACCCGAAAGTTCCGGCATCTTTGCCAATCAAAACAAACAACGGCAAAAGCATTATCGGCGAATAAATAATCCAAACCAATAAAGAAAAAAGAAACTTCAAATTTCTACCGAGCTTTTCGGCAATAATAAGAAAAAGCATCACATAACAATATGTAAGCAAAAACAACACAAATGCCGAAACGACGGTAAAAAGAAACAAACTCATCTAAAAATGAATAGCCTTGCCGTATGCTGATAAAACGGACTCGTGCATCATCTCGGACAATGTCGGATGCGGGAAAACCGTATGCATTAGCTCAGCTTCAGTTGTCTCAAGCGTCATCCCAAGGGTAAACCCTTGGATCATTTCCGTGACTTCTGCACCGATCATATGCGCCCCCAATAAAGCACCAGTTTTGGCATCAAAAATCGTTTTAACCAACCCTTCAGGTTCACCAAGAGCAATAGCCTTACCGTTTCCGATAAATGGAAAACGTCCGACCTTCAGTTCATACCCTGCCTCTTTTGCTTTGGCTTCCGTCAATCCGACAGACGCGACTTGAGGATGCGCATAAGTACATCCCGGAATTTCACTTTTCTTCAAAGGATGAACATCCTTGAGGCCTGCAATCTTCTCGATGCAGATAATTCCTTCATGCGATGCTTTATGTGCAAGCCACGGAGCCCCAGCCACATCACCAATTGCATAAACGCCCTTCTCATCCGTTTCAGAAAATGGCCCTGTCACAATATGACCGCGGTCAACCTTAACCTTGGTATTTTCAATTCCGATATTTTCAGTATTGGCAACAATACCAACCGCAGAAATCACACGATCAACAGTGATTTTTTCAACCTTGCCACCGACATCAACATGACAGACAACGTTATCTTTACCTTTTTCAAGCTTGGTCACTTTGGCACCGGTCATGATTTTCATACCCTGCTTCTCAAAAGACTTTCGCGCCAAATCAGAAATTTCAGCATCTTCAACAGGCATAATACGGTCCATCAACTCGACCACAGTCACGTCTGCACCAAGTGTACGGAAGAACGACGCAAACTCAATCCCGATTGCACCGGAACCGACAACCAACAAAGATTTCGGCATCACATCAGGAACCAGAGCTTCCTTGTATGTCCAAACCAACTTCCCGTCAGGCTCAAGACCTGGCAATACGCGCGCCCGCGCACCGGTCGCGACAATAATATGCTTGCCCGTCAACACATCCTTGAACTTGTCTTTGATCATCTCGACTTCGACTTGCCCTTTGCCTTTCAAACGTCCGAAACCGTCAAAAACAGTGACTTTGTTTTTCTTAAGTAAATGCCCGATGCCGCCTGACAATTGTTTGGACACACCGCGAGAACGCTCAACAATCTTCTTCAAATCAAAAGAAGGTTTCTCACAAGACAATCCATACTCGCCTGCATGGTTCATCAAATGAAAAACTTCTGCTGAACGAAGCAAAGCTTTCGTTGGAATACATCCCCAATTGAGGCAAATCCCGCCCAAATGATTGGCTTCAACAACAGCGGTTTTCATACCGAGTTGCGCGGCACGAATAGCGGCCACATACCCACCTGGCCCACCACCAATCACAATCACATCAAAATTTTTATCAGACACAATGATCTCCTCATTTCATTTCTATTCTAAAATAAATCCATCCGAACTCTGGGAATAGCGATGATGCTCATACCGCCCCTCAATCAAATCCAATAAAATTTGCTGAGGAAAATTCGGCATATCATGGGCATCATACTCCATACGCGGGTCATGACGTTCAAACTTATCAATAACAAACTGACTATTAACCCCACACCCCAACATAAATTCTTCAACATCTTCATGCTTAAGATATTCATCGCGCTCAGCATGAATAAATACTTTATGTATCTGTTGCAAATTACTCGAAACTCGCTCGGGTAAGTCGGTATAAGCCCTTAACAAATCTGCCCGAATATTTTCAACCCCGTTAAGCGCAATCCTATCCCAAATCGATTCTGAGGATAAAAACCCTTCACTCCAGATCGTCGTCATAACATCATCAGCATGATCTTTTATCAAACCAATCGCAGGAGCCATACAAACGCAACTTCTTACACGCTCTATCAAGCGTTTCCCTTCTTCTGCCATCAGAACCAAAGAGTAAAGTGCCGCCAAACAACCAAAAGAATGCCCAATCAAAGTAATATTAGTGTATTCACCACCGATACTCTCTAAAACAACTTTTGGCTCAACCAGCCATTCTGCAATAGAAGACGGAGCCTGCCCGATAAATTCACCATCGTGATGAGGAACAGCATTCCGAAACATTTCCCGATTGAGCAAAACGTCACTATGCGCTCCATTCAATAAAGTACCATTATGCCGCAGAACAATCTGGAAATATTCCTGTTCCCCAAGAAACTTGGCAAAATGAGTCTCGTATAGAGTAGCCCCTCCACCTGGAAAACCGGGAACATAAACAATCAAATCCCCGCTAGGGTTTTCAGCATGAATTAGGCGTCCTTCCGCCTTCCCACTAGGAGAAGAGAAATGTTTCCATTCGGCTCGAAGATTGCTCATAATTCAAACTAGGCCAACATCATCACTGGATTTTCAATGAAACGTTTGAAGTACTGCAAGAACTCAGCCCCGACAGCCCCATCAACAGAACGGTGATCGGTCGAAAGCGTCACGGTCATCACAGTGCGCACAACCATTTGTCCCTTTTCAACAACCACACGTTCCTCACCGGCACCAACAGCCATAATGCAGCTTTGCGGAGGGTTCACAATCGCTTGGAAATTCTTGACACCGAACATGCCCAAATTGGAAATAGAGAATGATCCGCCTTGGAACTCCTCAGGTTTCAACTTGCCGTCTTTAGCACGTTTCGCCAAATCTTTCATTTCATCGGAAATCTCACGCAAAGTTTTGATCTCTGCCTTTTTAATGATCGGCGTAATCAAACCGTTCGGGGTTGCAACAGCCACAGAAATATCTGCATGCTTATATTGAATAACAGCATCATCAGTCCACGATGTATTCGCCGACGGATAGGCCTTAAGCGCCATCGCATTAGCTTTGATGATAAAATCATTCACAGAAAGTTTGTAAGCCCCATCTGCCGCTTTGTTAATATCCGCACGAGCCGCCAACAGATTATCAAGCACACAATCTACAGAGAGATAGAAATGCGGAATAACTTGCTTAGCCTCGGTCAAACGACGCGCTGTGACCTTCTTGATATTGTTGTTCGGAAGTTCGGTATATTCCATACCCAGCATATCAGCGAGCTGCTTGGCATTCGGCCCGCTTGAAGTAGGCGCAGCAGAAGCCGCAGCAGCTTTCGGAGCAGGTGCCCCAGCCTTAGCATTCTCAACATCAGATTTCACGATACGACCATGTGGCCCGCTTCCCTGAACAGACTTCAAATCAATTCCCTTTTGTTCAGCAACGCGACGCGCCAACGGAGACGCAAAAACACGATCCCCTTTCGCAACAGGCGCCACAGAAGAAGGAGCTACAGCAGAGACTGCAGGCGCTGGAGCAGCATTTGCCGATGCAGCCGGTGGATTCGCATTTGCAGCAGACCCGACCTTAATTGCTGACGCATCCTCACCATCTTCTAGCAAAACAGCAATCGGCGTGTTCACAGCCACACCGGATGTTCCGGCAGAAATCAGAATCTTGCCAAGCTTACCTTCATCAACCGCTTCGACTTCCATCGTGGCTTTATCGGTTTCAATTTCGGCAATCACGTCACCGGCTTTGACAACATCCCCTTCACTCTTCAACCACTTGGCCAAAGTCCCTTCGGTCATGGTCGGAGAAAGCGCAGGCATTAAAATATCTACTGGCATAATACTTCCTATTTCATTTTCTTAATTAACGACAAGTATTCCTACTTGAAACATTCAAACTGGCTCTCATTTTATTTTTTTTCAACAACTCAACAAATTGAGAAACATTTTCATCACTATTTAAACTCAAAGAAATATTATAGGTCATACGATAAGAAGAGTTTTCCTCCGCATCTCTATAACCTCCACGATTAAAATCAGAAATAGAATAATTGTAATTATCAATTTTAAAGCCTTTGACACCAGACTGTTGCGCAAATTCACTTTGCCTTTTTGGAAGGCTCACCGCGTCATCAACTAACTTTTGAAAATCATCCCCAGTACTGAAACCATTAACATTTACTTTTACAGTCGTATTCATCCCACATTCAGCTTGAACATCAGATGAAACCCTTGGTGAAGTATAATTCCCACCTATACTCACAGTTTCAGCAAACGAACCCTGAGAGCAAACGGAAACAAATATACCTACAAATAAAGCAACCAAATATCTCATAACTATCTCCATATAAAATTTACTTGTAACAAACTTTTTTCGCCGCATGGACAATCTCGTCGACTTGTGGCGTTGCCAAAGTCTCGAGGTTTGTCGCATACGGGGTTGGAACATCCGCTGCATGAACGCGGGTCACTGGCGCATCCAGATAATCAAATGCATGTTCATTGACCATCGCGCAAATTTCCGCCCCGATACCGGCAAACGGCCAGCCTTCTTCAACAGACACGATACGATTGGTTTTCTTGACGCTCTCAAGAATGGTATAACGATCAATCGGGCGAATGGTACGCAAGTTAATGACTTCCGCACTAATGCCCTGCTCTTCCAATTTTTTGGCAGCTTCCAGACATTTCCCAACCATGATTGAGAAAGAAACCAAAGTGACATCCGTTCCTTCGCGCTCGACTTTTGCACGACCGATAGGAATCACATAATCTTCAGAAGTCGGAGTTTCAAAAACCTGACCATACATCAATTCATGTTCCAGAACGATCACAGGGTTCGGGTCACGAATAGCGGCTTTCAAGAGTCCTTTTGCATCAGCCCCAGACCATGGTGCAACCACTTTCAGACCAGGCACATGTGCATACCAAGACGCATAACATCCGGAGTGCTGCGCCCCGACTTTACCCGGAGCACCGTTCTGACCACGGAAAACAATCGGACACCCAAGCTTACCACCCGCCATATAAAGCGTTTTAGCAGCAGAGTTGATAATCTGGTCCATCGCTTGCATCCCGAAATCCCAGCTCATAAACTCGATAATCGGACGAAGACCATTCATCGCGGCTCCAACACCTAGACCGGTAAAGGCATGTTCAGTAATCGGGCTATCAATCACACGATCCGGTCCAAACTCATCCAGCATCCCTTGGGACACTTTATAAGCACCGTTATATTCGGCAACTTCCTCACCAAGAAGAAAGACTTTTTCATCACGGCGCATTTCTTCACTCATAGCCAGACACAGGGCTTCACGAACCTGCATGGGTTCGGTTTGTTCAAGGAACGGCGCTTCATTAAACACAGGCGGTTCCATCACAATATTTTGCGCATACAAAATATCACGGTTAGCAATTGCTTTACCTTCAGGTTGAGAGGCAAACTGCCCCTCACCCTGCTGCTGCGCAGCTTCCCTCTCCCGAAGGGCGAGGGATTCTCCTCCATCACTCCCTCTCCCTTCGGGAGAAGGTTGGGGTGAGAGGGGCTCAGAAACTTCACTCTCACCGTCTTCTAGCAACATCGCAATCGGCGTGTTCACAGCAACACCCTGAGCGCCTTCGGAAACCAGAATTTTCCCCAAAACGCCTTCATCAACTGCTTCGACTTCCATTGTGGCCTTATCGGTTTCAATTTCGGCAATCACATCACCAGCCTTGACCACATCGCCCTCTTTTTTGAGCCAACGAGCCAAATTTCCTTCGGTCATTGTCGGAGACAAAGCAGGCATTAAAACTTGTACAGACATTTCTCTACTTTCCTTTTCTAAACTCTCGCCAAAACTTCAATTTTGTGACCATCAGGATCAAAAATAAAAGCCGCATAATAATCATCAGAATAATGCTCACGAATACCCGGAGCACCGCTATCTTTCGCACCAAGACGCAAAGCCTCAGCATAAAACCCGTCAACCTGCTCCTTAGTTTGTGCTTTTATACACAAATGACTTCCATTGCAGGCCAAGACATCTTTAGTGGTATCAAGCGGCTCATTGATAATAAAGAAAGAGTCTTCAGGCCCATAAGCCATAAACTTTTCTTCTACATCTCCGAACAAACGCTCATACCCAAGCCGTTCCATCACACCATCATAAAAGGCAACAGAACGCCGAATATCTTTTACGCCAATGGAAACATGAGCAAACATGGAAACTTATTCCTCAACAGGGATCAAGACATCAGTCCAGAGATCAGCTTCATCTGGCAAAGGACAATTTTGCGCATACTCGGCAGCTTCCTTCACGATCTCTTTAATCTCTTTATCAATCGGTTTCAGATCGTCTTCTTTGACACCATATTCGGCTTCCAGAATTTTTTTGACGCCTTCAATCGGATCACGGCCTTTATATTGCTCAACCTCATCCTTAGTGCGGTATTTCTGAGGATCAGACATAGAGTGACCACGATAACGGTATGTAATCACTTCCAGAATGTACGGCCCGTTTCCGGCACGGATATCATCGAACGCACGGCTTGCCGCTTCACGAACAGCCAGAACATCCATTCCATCGACTTGCTCGCCTTTAATACCAAACCCTTCACCACGACGATAAAATTCACCAGCCGCATGACGGGGAACAGCAGTTCCCATACTGTACTGGTTATTTTCAATCACGAACAAGCACGGCAATTTCCAAAGTGCCGCCATGTTATAGCTTTCAGCAACTTGACCTTGGTTCGCAGCCCCGTCACCCATATAGGCCACACAAACGCCACCATCTTTTTTGTATTTGTGCGAAAACGCCAAACCAAGACCAATAGAAACTTGCGCCCCGACAATCCCGTGACCACCAAAGAATCCGTTCTCAATGGAGAACATGTGCATGGAACCGCCTTTACCGCGAGAGCATCCGCCTGCACGTCCGGTCAATTCTGCCATCACTTCATTGGCACTAATTCCACTAACCAACATATGACCATGGTTACGATAAGCTGTAATAGCCGTATCAAGACCCGGCTTCATAACAGACTGGATACCTGTTACCGTGGCCTCTTCACCAATATACAAGTGACAGAATCCACCAATCAAACCCATGCCATAAAGCTGCCCTGCTTTTTCTTCAAAGCGGCGAACCAACAGCATATCACGATAAAACTTTTTAAGCTCTTCCTCGCTAGGCAATTGCGCACTATTGGAAAGATTTGCGTCCCGAGGGACGGTTTTCAGATTAGACTTTTTCATGTTGTCCTTTTTGGATTTTGAAACCACGTAAAACCTCATTCGTTTAGCATGTGAAGAGCTACACGATTTTCGTCCATCAGCCAAGCAAAAACCGCAGAATTGTGCGGCGCAACATGTTGATAACAAAAGAAAAAGTAATGAAATGACGTTTTAAAGATTATTTCTTGAAGAGAATGTCTTTTTCGCCCTGCGCCCTGAAACCAAGAACCATTCTTGCACGCTCTTCAAGTAAATCCTTATTGATGGAAGCAGGTCGCATCATGGACACGCGAGATTCGAGTGCTTGCCTCTCCTCACGCAAGAGGGTGCTTTCACTCTCAAGAGTAGAAATTCCTTGTTGTAGAGAGAGATAGCGTACATAGCTCCTCTGCCCCAACAGCAAATGATATGAAAAGTAGAAGCAAAGCCCTATTCCGACTATTGTCAGAATATTTTTACGAACCAGATATTTATGCTCTAGTAGTTGCTTCATATATTAAGAGAATCACAGACGACTCACTCGCGTCAAGCGATTTCCACCCAAAAAATGTAAAGATGAATCAAATAGGAACCTATTCAAATCATACTGAACGAATTCCCAAAGAATGTAAACATAACCAACTCAATAAATTACATTTTTTGACGAGTACTTATAACTGGCTTTTCCTTATCCTCTGTATAGGGAAGCAAAGCATCCCACATCCGTTCGTCCTCTAATTCAAAAACAGATTCATCAAAGGGAGCAACAAACCAATGCCCTTGCCTCTTTTCCTTTTCAAACTGTGCAATTCCCCATCCTGCATAACCAACAAAAACGCGATAGCAATCAGGCCTTTTCTGAAGAATAGACACAAACGCCGCATCGGTTTTAATAGCATCATCCAAAGAAACAACAGCCGGATCATTCTCCCGACACAAACTTAAAATCCGGACATCATCACGATCTGAAATCGGCCCGCCCCAATAAATCGGCAATCCCAAATTTTGAATATGAACAGGCAATAGAGAAATATCACGATAGGGACGGTTAAGCACCAATGCCTGCGCCCCATACCATTCCTGATTGAACATATACAAAACTGTCAGAGAAAAATTCGGATCATCAAGTTGAGGGGCCGCCAAAATGAATTTCCCGCGATCCCCATGATAAAACCCAAGAACCGTTGGAAGCAGAATAAAAAACGCTGCAAGCAGTGTTTGCCAATTCAACACTGCTCGCATACTAAAACCTCTTTAAATTAAAAAATTAGGCGGCGTTTTTCTTTGTCGTACATTTTGCAGGCTGCGTACGCAAAATTGAACATCCTGCATACTCACCCATTGGGCCTAGCTCTTCTTCAATGCGGATCAATTGATTGTATTTTGCAATCCGGTCAGAGCGAGACAAAGACCCTGTTTTGATCTGCCCTGCATTGGTTGCAACCGCCAAATCAGCAATCGTCGCATCTTCTGTTTCACCGGAACGGTGAGAAAGAATAACACCCATGCCCGCTTTTTGCGCCATTTGAATAGCCTCTAAAGTTTCAGACAATGTTCCGATCTGATTGACTTTTACAAGGATTGCATTCCCCGCACCAAGATCAATGCCTTTTGCCAAACGCACTGGATTGGTCACAAACAAATCATCACCAACCAATTGAACTTTATCACCCAAACGCTTTGTCAGCTCAACCCAACCATCCCAATCATCTTCAGCCAAACCGTCTTCGATCGACGCAATCGGATATTTTGCACACAGCTCTTCATAGTACCCGATTAATTCATTTGTCGAGAGAACACGCCCCTCACCTTCCAAATGATATTTCCCGTCTTTAAAGAACTCGGTCGAGGCAACATCGAGAGCAATCATAATATCTTCACCAGGCTTATATCCTGCGCTCTCAATCGACTTCATAATAAAGTCCAGAGCTTCAGTCGCAGAATTAACAGCAGGCGCAAATCCGCCCTCATCTCCAACATTGGTATTCATTCCGGCCGCAGAGAGGTTTTTCTTCAACGCATGAAACACTTCCGCACCATAACGAATAGCCTCAGCCATTGACGGCGCAGACACAGGCATAATCATAAATTCTTGGAAATCAACAGGGTTGTCTGCATGCTTCCCGCCATTGATAATGTTCATGAGCGGCACAGGCAGCAAGTGCGCATGAACGCCTCCTACATAACGATAAAGCGGCATATCGGTTTCATCAGCCATCGCATGAGCACAAGCCAAAGACACGCCCAAAATCGCATTTGCCCCAAGCTTACCTTTATTTTCAGTTCCATCAAGCTCGATCATTGCCATATCAATAATCCGTTGGGCCTCGGCATCATAGCCGCACAACTCTTCGGCAATAATGGAATTCACATTGTCGACAGCCTTTTGAACTGACTTCCCGCCATAAACGGCCTTATCACCATCACGAAGTTCAACAGCTTCATGAGCACCAGTAGATGCTCCTGACGGCACCATCGCACGCCCCGTCGCTCCACTTTCAAGCACCACATCAACTTCAACAGTCGGGTTTCCGCGACTATCCAAAATTTGACGAGCATAAATATCAATAATTGCAGTCATGTTTTTCTCCTAAAAATTATAAAATCTCATCTGGCAAATTTTTAAGCTGCCTATCAAAATCTAAATTCTCTACCCCCGCTTTACTTTCAAAATCCCGCAACTTCGCAAACCATTCTTTTCTGAGTTCTTTAATATGATCAATTTGACCTTCCCAAGGCTGGCTTGGATTGTACTGATATCCTGATTCGACACCGCAACATTCACAAATTATAAAAGATGCGCATCCACCTTGATCCCAAAATTCATCTGGAGAAATATCCTTACCACATACTGGGCATAAATTAGCCGATAACGTCAACATTTCTTGGATATTATATCTATCTCAACCATTTTAGAAAGAATACCCTCCAACTCATGCAGCTTGACCATGTTCGGGCCATCAGATGGCGCGGTATCAGGGTCTTGGTGAACCTCCATGAAAACCCCAGCCACACCAACCGCCACAGCCGCACGCGCAAGGACAGGAACCATAGTACGATCCCCACCTGAAGATGTACCCTGCCCGCCGGGTTGTTGAACGGAATGGGTTGCATCAAATACAACCGGATATCCTGTCTGCGCCATAATCGGTAACGAACGCATATCCGAAACAAGTGTATTATACCCAAAACTCGCGCCGCGTTCACAAAGCATAATATTTTCATTACCTGTTGACGCAATTTTGGCCGCGACGTTTTTCATGTCCCAAGGTGCCAAGAACTGCCCTTTTTTGACATTAATCACTTTGCCTGTATTCCCTGCAGCAACCAGCAAATCTGTCTGACGACATAAGAACGCAGGAATTTGAAGAATATCGACAGCCTCAGCCACAACCGCGCATTGTTCAGGCAAATGCACATCGGTTAAAACAGGCACACCAAAATCTTTTTTAAGATCTTTAAAAACCTGTAACGCATCATCAAATGTCACGCCCGAACGAACACCTGATACACTGGTCCGGTTGGCCTTATCAAAAGATGATTTATAAACGAAGTTAATCCCGAGCTTACCCGTGATTTCTTTCAACGCGCCGCACATGTCATAGGCATGCTCACGGCTCTCAAGAACACAAGGCCCTGCAATTAGGAAAAACGGAGAAGAATTATTGGCGTCAAAGCCTGCAATACGGACTGTTTTCATGCGCTATATTTAGCGCGAACCAATCACTTTAGCAAGGCCTTACGAATACGTTCCAAAGTGGGCAAAGCAGCATCAGGAAAGGCAAATTTCTGCCCTGTAATCTGCTCATAGGCCGAGATATAAACCCCCGCCGCCTGAACACGCACATCATCAGGAATATGGGGAATGTCATCCTTATACGGATCACACTGACTATTAACCCAATTCCGCACAAAATCCTTATCAAAACTCTGCGGACGCTCACCTGCTTCGAATTTTTGAGAATAAGTCTCGGCAAACCAATAGCGGGAGCTATCAGGCGTATGAATTTCATCCGCCAAAATAATATTGCCTGCCTCGTCAAACCCGAATTCATATTTGGTATCAACCAGAATAAGCCCACGTTCTGCCGCCATTTCACGACCCCGCGCAAAAAGATTTAGAGCATAATCACTTACCCGATCCCATTGCTCTTGTGTCAGCAACCCTTGGGATACAACCTCCTCTGCAGAAAGTGGCTCGTCATGCCCCGCATCAAACGCCTTACTGGTCGGAGTTATAATCGTCTCAGGCAGCTTTTGGTTTTCGCGCATCCCGTCAGGAAATTTCAGACCATACATCTCGCGCTTACCCGATTTATACATCGGCCAAATCGAAGTCCCTGTTGTTCCGCACAGGTAATCCCGCACGACAATCTCAACAGGCATAATTTTGAGAAGCTTGCCCACCACAACATTCGGATCAGGATAAGACACAACATGATTGGGGCAAATATCGGATGTATGCTCAAACCAAAATTTTGCCGTCTGTGTCAAAACCTGCCCTTTAAGAGGAATAGTCGTCAGAATTCGATCAAACGCCGATATCCGGTCAGACGTAATAATCACGCGCGTCCCGTCAGGCATGTCATAATTATCACGAACCTTACCACGATAATGGTTCGGCAGCTCGGGGATGGTCGCATCCTCAAGCGCTAAAGGCAAAAACGGTAATATCTGATCGTGATAATTCGACATATCTATTCCATATATTTATCTTGAAGGCCTTGGCGCCTCGACTTTAGCCACTACCTTTGGCTCATGATTGAGACTATGCGCCGCAAGTGCAAGACCTATAACCGCAGCTACAAATACTCCTACTATACCTGTCCGCGCGCTTTCTCCTCCATGACGAACACGCTCTTCAGACAATCCGCAATTTTCTAAATCACTCATAATATACTTCCCTGTTTTTTTATATACGCAGTTAAAATTCTTTAGACCAATCGACTTTTCTCAACCGCAGCCTTAATAAAAGACACAAACAACGGATGAGGATCAAGCGGTTTGGATTTCAGCTCCGGATGGAACTGAACCCCGACAAACCAAGGGTGGTCAGGAATCTCGACAATTTCAGGCAATTCACCATCCGGAGACATCCCCGAAAAAACCATCCCGCATTGTTCCAGTTTTGGAATATAGGACGTATTCACTTCATAACGGTGGCGGTGACGTTCGGAAATCATCTCAGAACCATAAATCTCAGCCACACGAGAACCTTTTTTAAGAGCCGCAGGATAAGCCCCAAGACGCATGGTTCCGCCCAAATCACCATTCTGCGAACGAGCTTCCGTTGCGTTTCCTTTCACCCATTCAGTCATCAAACCAACAACAGGCTCTTCGGTCGCCCCGAATTCAGTCGAGCTTGCTTTAGTCAAACCCAATTGATTACGGCAAGATTCAATAACCGCCATTTGCATACCAAAGCATATTCCTAAGTAAGGAATTTTATGTTCCCGCGCAAATTGAACAGCCTTGATTTTACCTTCTGTCCCCCGCGCGCCAAAACCTCCGGGTACCAAAATTGCATGAACATCTTCCAGCTCGTGAATACGACCGTCTTCTTCAAAGATTTCAGACTCAACAAACTGCAACTTGACTTTGACACGGTTGGCAATGCCCCCATGGGTCAAAGCTTCGTTCAAAGATTTATAGCTGTCGGAAAGTTCAGTATATTTCCCGACAATCGCAACTTTAACTTCGCTCTCGGGATTTTTAACACGATCAACAATATCCAACCAACGGGACAACTCAGGAGCAGATGACGCATCCATTCCGAAGCATTTCAAAACTTGATCATCTAACCCTTCAGCATGATAGGTCAAAGGCACTTCATAAATAGAAGAAACATCCAGAGCAGGAATAACGCACTCGAACGGAATGTTACAGAAGAGGCTGATCTTCTTGCGCTCGCCTTCATCAATCGGACGATCAGCACGACACAACAAGATATTCGGACGAATACCCGCAGCCATCAATTCTTTCACAGAATGCTGCGTCGGCTTGGTTTTAAGCTCTCCTGCCGCAGGAATATACGGCAACCATGTAGCATGAATAAAGATAGCACGATCATGCCCGACTTCATTGCTGAACTGGCGCGCGGCTTCCAAGTAAGGCGTCGCCTCAATATCCCCGACAGTTCCGCCTGTTTCAACCAGAACAAAATCAGCAGAGCCGTCTTTCTCACGGATAAAAGATTTAATCTCATCCGTAATATGCGGAATAACCTGAATAGTCGCCCCCAAATATTCCCCGCGACGCTCACGCTGCAACACATTCATATAAATGCGCCCCGTGGTAATGTTATCAGTCTGGGATGCAGGACGACCCGTAAAACGTTCATAGTGACCGAGATCAAGATCGGTTTCAGCCCCGTCATCTGTCACAAACACTTCTCCGTGCTGCGTCGGACTCATAGTTCCCGGATCAATATTCAGATAAGGGTCCATTTTGCAAAGGCGCACAGAATAGCCGCGAGCTTGCAATAACGCACCAAGAGCTGCGGAGGCGAGACCTTTTCCTAAAGAGGAAACCACGCCACCGGTAATAAATACATATTTTGTCATCTTTTATTTTGCGATCGGAACAGTTGGGGGTTCGGAAGAAGTCGGATCAGGAGTAATTTCAACAGATCCGTCAACAGGAACGGCCGGAGCCGTAATAGCTGGTGGAGCATCTTCAGCAACAGCATCAAGAATGCTGCCCTGTGTAGCGCTGCCACGAGAAGCCAAAATCGCAAGAATAATACTGGTAATAAAAAATCCGGCACCAATCAAAGTCGTCGCTTTAGTCAGAGCATTAGCAGTCGACTGTGCAGAAGCAAAGCTTCCCAAGCCTCCACCTGTGCCAAGACCAAGCCCACCGCCCTCAGAACGTTGAAGCAAGATCAGAATGATCAAGGCCAATGTCAAAATCAAATGAATGACCAGAACAACATGTTCCATCGTATAAAACCCGCGTATAAATTTAAGTTATGGTTATCTTTTATTTCGCAGCCGCAATAATTGCAAGAAATTGATCGACTTTTAAACT
Organism: Alphaproteobacteria bacterium; assembly: GCA_020442425.1. Lineage (GTDB taxonomy): Bacteria > Pseudomonadota > Alphaproteobacteria > Micavibrionales > Micavibrionaceae > UBA1573. The sequence continues at coordinate 14,280 of JAGRKB010000070.1, forward strand.
GGCTCCACCAACCAAAGCTCCATCAACATTCTCGATCTGGAGAAGTTCGGCAGCATTTTCCGGCTTTACGGAACCGCCGTACAAAATACGCACCAAATCTGGTTTGTCCAGCTTTTCTTGAACATAGCGGCGAATTACCCCGTGCATTTCTTGAACATCCTGTGCTGTTGCCGTTTTTCCGGTACCGATAGCCCAAACAGGCTCATAAGCAATTACTAGGTTTTCACCACCCACCCCCTCAGGAATAGATTCTTTCAGTTGCATTATGACAACAGGATTTTGTAACCCTTCCTGCCTCTCTTTTTCAGTTTCACCGACGCAAACAATAACCTTCAATCCGGCTTTGATAGCATGCTCAACCTTCTTGGAAATAATATTATTACTTTCGACATGATACTGGCGGCGCTCAGAATGCCCCAAAATCACATATTCACAGCCCAAATCTTTAAGCATAGAAGCAGATACGTCTCCTGTATAAGCTCCATTTTCTCCATAATATGAGCAATCCTGCCCCCCAAAAAAGATGTTTTTCGGAAAATCATCCCCCACTACATCAGAAATATAGACAAACGGAGGGCAAAAACAAACATCAACATTCCCAGGAATATCGCCTTTTACAACGTCGGCAACCAAAACCTGTGCCGAAACGCGATCACAGTTCATCTTCCAGTTACCGGCAATCAATTTATTCATAGCGAAAATCCCCTTCTATAGTCGTTTTTATTAAGAATAGGACGCCGATCGAGAATGACCGGCTTTTTCAAAAAAAACGACGACAACGTACATAGCAGTACTTTGAGGAGCTTTTTGAAAAAACGGCTTCATTCGCAGATGCGTCCTATTCTTAAGAAGAATGACTATAAATTCATTGTCTATACATATCCCATGAAGGCTTGGCATGTCCAGACAGGATGTTTATAGTGTCCCGATTCATTTTGACACACAAAAGAAAGACAAAAACTATGATCCTTCGATCAATGCGTAATGGCTTTTTCTCGGCAATCTTTTTGGGACTATTGGTTCTAGGAGGATTCAGTCTTGTTCTCACAGACTGGAACGGAATGTTTCGTGGTGGAGGAATTACAAAAACCGATATAGCCGTCGTTGATGGAACGCCGATCAAAATTTCCGAATTCAATAACATCGTCAACCGTGTACTGAGAAACCAGCAAATTGATCCGGCTCAAGCCTATCAATCAGGTGTTTTGGATAACATCTTGCAAAATGAAATCTTAACCAGAGTTTTGGCTATCGCAGCCAATGACTATGGTATTCGCGTTGAAGATAAGCACATCGCCAAACAGATTAAATCGTTAATCACCCCCCTTACCACGTCAGAAACTGACAGCAAACAAGCATTGAAACAATTTCTACAAATGCAAGGCATGTCAGAAAAAGCACTCGTGTCCATTATCCGTTCTGAAATAGAAACAGAGCTGCTCAAAAGCTCAATCGCTGTTAACTCCTACGTTCCAAACGCAATGAGCGAAGACATCGCGGCCTATCGCGATACGACAAGAACCGTTCGGTATATTCAACTGGAAAACAAAGACATCAAACTCGAACAAAAAGCCGACGAAGAACTTTTGAAAAATTACTACGAAGGTTTGAAATCCCAGTACATGATTCCAGAAACTCGTGACTTCACAATTGCACTCGTAAACGCAGAAAAACTCATTAAAGACATGAAAGCTTCTGATGAAGAAATTCAAAACTATTACAATGACCATCTGGACGATTACAAAGAAGATCAAAAGCGTGTTCTTGATCAAGCCATCCTGCAAAACGAAGGAGACGCTCTGGAAATCATTGAAAAAGTCAAAGACGGAAACGATTTTGAAACAACAGTCAAAGACAAAACCGGAAATACAAAAACCTACGCAAAGTCAATTTCATTCGCCAAAAAAGATTTAAGCGATGAAATGGCCGAATCCGTTTTCTCCGCAAAGCTGTCAGATATCGTAGGCCCATTCAAATCCCCTCTAGGCTATCACGTCATTAAGATTGCAGAAATTCGTGAGCCTAGAACCAAACCTCTTGAGGAAGTAAAAGACAAAATCTCCGAGCAACTGACAAACGAAAAAATTGGAAACGAGATTTATGAACTCACCTCTTCTTTCGAAGATCGTCTGGCGGCAGGAGAGGAATACGAGGCCTTGAAAGAAGAATACAAACTCGAAATCATGAGCTTTCAGAATGTCACATCCTCAGATGAAGAACTTTCAGGAAATCACAAATTCACAAAAGAACAGGCACAGGCCATCATAAAGAAAATCTTTCAAATGGAAGAAGGCGAACCAAGTTCACTCGCTGACCTCAGCTCTAGTGAATTTTTCTCTGTCAATCTGAACAAAGTCGTACCGACAACCTCTCGTCCATTTGAAGAGGTCAAGGACCTTTTGCTTAAACGCTGGACAAAAGAAAATCAAGCACGCCAAAACCTGATCGAGGCTCAAATTCTGGCCGAAAATTTAAACGAAGGCAAAGTAGATTTAGGCAATACAGATCATAGCGTAAAAACCCAGACCAATCTGGCTCGCCCGGGGTCAAACGTCCAAAACAGCCAAAACAGCCAAAACCTTTCCGAAGTCTTTAAAGATATTCGCGTTGCCAACAGATTCATGGATGCAGACGAAGGAAAATATATAATATCTATTCCAAGTGACGCGGAATCAATCATCATCGGCATTGCAAGCGATACAAAATTGGGCACGCCTAGCGAAAAAGATACAAAGACACTTTCCTCATCTTTAAAAGCTGATCTTTCCACGGCAAATCTCATGCTATTTGTCACGCAACTAGAAAAGAAATATCCCGTCGAGATTAACAACTCCCTTCTGGAAAGATTATATGCAAATACAGGGGATCAGTCCGACTAATTATAGTCAAACCATTTGACAAGCAATATATAAAATCGTCATGCCCACGCATGGCGGTTTTTTCTATAACACATAAAATACTGGCAATATTTATCTGCAGCCCTACATTGTTAACCGCTGCTTAACTAACAAGAGTTAATCTTCAACAATCTTTAAGACCGCAATCAACCGGGGAAAATCAATGTCCGTAGCAAAAGAACAAATACAACCTGAAAAAACCTTCACATTCACCAACGATCAAACCGGTGAAAAATGGACATTTCCAGTTATAGAAGGAACAATGGGGCCAGATACAGTTGACATCAGATCATTCTATGAAGAAACAGGAATGTTTACTCTCGACCCGAGTTTCACCTCAACAGCAAGCTGCAAATCCCGCATCACTTTTATTGACGGTGATAAAGGGCAATTGTTGCACCGAGGTTACAATATTAAAGACCTCGCCGAAAAAAGTAATTTCATGGAAGTCGCCTACCTGCTTTTGTACGGAGACCTTCCTTCCCGCGAACAATACGAGGAATTCCGCAAAAACATCACCTACCACACCATGGTTCATGAACAACTGCAATTCTTCTTCCGTGGCTTCCGCCGCGATGCTCACCCGATGGCCATCATGTGTGGCGTTGTAGGAGCCCTCGCAGCCTTCTATCACGACTCACTGGATATCTCAGACCCGCGTCAGCGCGAAATTTCGGCGCACCGTCTGATAGCAAAACTTCCGACATTGGCGGCAATGGCCTTTAAATACTCGGTCGGACAGCCCTTTGTCTATCCGCGCAACGACTTGAGCTTTGCAGAAAATTTCCTTCACATGTGTTTTGCTGTTCCGGCAGAACCTTACAAAGTCTCCCCTATTTTGGCAGATGCCATGGATAAAATTTTAATCTTGCACGCTGACCACGAGCAAAACGCATCGACTTCGACAGTTCGTTTGGCAGGATCATCTCAAGCTAACCCATTTGCTTGTATTGCAGCGGGAATTGCGTCCCTCTGGGGGCCGGCACATGGTGGAGCGAACCAAGCCGTTCTTGAAATGCTCGAAGAAATCGGTTCCAAAGACCGTATTCCTGAATTCATCCAAGGCGTTAAAGATAAAAAATATCGCCTGATGGGCTTCGGACACCGCGTTTATAAAAACTTTGACCCACGCGCAACCGTCATGAAAGAATCTTGTGATAAGGTTCTGGCAGAACTCGGCGTAAAAGATCCGTTGCTGGAAATAGCAATGGAGCTGGAAAGAATAGCCCTATCAGATCCATATTTCGTAGAACGAAAACTCTACCCGAACGTAGACTTTTACTCAGGTATAATCCTGAAAGCTATGGGCTTCCCCGTAGAGATGTTCACCGTTCTATTTGCCGTATCCAGAACATGCGGCTGGATTTCTCAATGGAAAGAAATGATGGAAGAACAAAGCAATCGTATTGGTCGCCCGCGCCAGCTTTATTCCGGAGCACAAGAGCGTGACTACGTAAATCTCGAAAAGAGATAAACGAACAAACAGTTTCTAATAGTGTTGAAAACTCAAACTGCGGCAGCCAAAAGCTCCGCAGTTTTTTTCGAATGCCTATTTTCCTAACACCAACTCTGGCCGATACTGTGGGTGAGAATTAAATTGCCCTCTATAGACAACGAAAACTTTGCTCCTGTCAGCTAAATTTAGTTCATACACCTCATGAGCCACATATTCCCCTGCATGAAGAAACAATTTCCCCATAAGCGAAAAACTATCTTGTCTTTCTCTAGACTCAGACTGAGTATATCTTGATGCTATTTCGCTGATTTCACGATCAAAAGAACTAATAAATTGAGAGCCTTTATTATCTACATGCGACGCATCTACTCGCTGCATCAAGTTGATAATCAAATTTGTAACATTTTGTTTTAGGTTTCCGAGTTTCTGAGCCTGATCTACGGCTCCAGCAAATCTGTCCTGCAATCGCCATGGCTGCTCATATAGAGATAGGACAACGTCCAACATCTCTTCCACACCATTTGCCACCATTGAAAAATCTTGTCTCATAGGCACATACAATACACACCAAACACAATTATGTCAAATATTTTTTATTATAAAACTTGCAGCTAAATCCGAGGCTTTTTCGTTCAAATTCGGCTGCATTTCTTCTAATACTTGACGAGCTAAACGACTAAAACGCGCTCTTTGCTCCATCCTATTATCCAAAAACCGCGCGATAGTAGCAAAAATTTCGTCGCTGACAACATTTTCTTGTATAAACTCGGGATATTCAGCCCTATCCAACAATATATTCCCTAAATGAGCGAACGTGGTACGAACCATTCGCTTAACTATTTCCCAAGTTACAGCACCCATCTTATAAAACAAAACATGAGGAACTCCTGCCAAAGCGACCTCCAGAGCAACCGTGCCGGAAACAACCATAGCCGCATCGCAAGCTCTGAACGCCTCATACTTCTCCGAAACATCAGAAGTCACAACACACGGCAAATCAAGAAACTCATCGGCCAATCTGGACTGCCACTTGGGTAAAGTCGGAACAATAAATTTTAAATCAGGATACTTTTCGCGAGCGAAACCAACCACCTCACGAATAATCGGTAAACTCATATCCAATTCACGACGACGCGAACCGCAAAACAATCCCAATACCAGATCATCCTGACCTATTTCATGACGAGAACGAAATGCTGCCCCATTAGCACTCAATAAACCTGAAGACACCATTGGATGCCCAACAGAAATAGCACGCAATCCCTCTCGTTCAAAATATGGAACCTCAAAAGGAAAGAGACAAATAATACCATCTAAAAACTGTGCTATTTTCCGCGCGCGATCAGGGCGCCACGCCCAAACAGTCGGCGCAACATAATGAATACGCTTGGCGCTCGCGCCCTCTTTCCAAAGTGCCTTCTGAACACGAAAAGAAAAGTCCGGACTATCAATAGTAACAACCACATCAGGATTAAATCCCTTGATAGCATCAACCGTTTTTCTTATTAATCCGATAAATTTTGGAACTTTGGGTAAAATCTCAGCAATCCCCATAACAGATAATTCATCCATCGGAAAGAAACTGGATTTTAATCCGGCCTCAAGCATTCGCTCTCCTCCAATCCCGCGTATCTCTGTCTCGGGATCAACAGCCAGCAAAGAGCGTATCAAATCAGCCCCGAGAACATCTCCCGAACTTTCTCCCGCAATAATAAAAATCTTACGAACAGACATTACTGGCACTCAACCCCATAAAGAAAAATCCCATATGCCTCACACAAAGATCGAACCTTGTCCAAATCTGGAATTAAAGTTGCTCCGGCCTCAACCACAATACCGGAAACGCCACATTGATAGGCAACCTCAATTGTTTTTTCACCAATAGTCGGCAAATCCAAAGCATAATCCTGCTGAGGCTTAGACGCTTTGAATAAAACTTTTAGCCCCTCACAACGCGCAACAGATTTCATCAAGGCATTCGTGCCTGCTTTCTCTTCTTTCGCCAATACAGAACCGGTACGGGCATCCAGAATAACAGACTGCCCCAAATCCAAGGCTCCATGTTCTTTTGCAGCCTTAATTCCTACACTTAAAAACTCGTCTAGAAAATCATCCCCTTTGCCAGAAACCAGAACACCGACAGGACACAAAAGTTCAGGCATAAATTCATGAATCCCATGAACTCGAAAACCATCAGCTTCAAGCTCTTCACGGATTATACGAAGCAAAGCATCATCTCCCAAAGAACGCCGCAATAATTTTGAGACGATCTGCATACCCCTCCGATCAACTTTTAAAGTCAAAAAATTAGGACGCGCCAACCCTCCGACCAAAACCAGATCATGAATTTTTTTATCTTTAAAAAAGGAAATGATGGCGCCAGCCTGACCAACAGAATAATCAACGCCCAAGCGCAACAAAACGGCCCCATGACCATCACGCTCTAAGGCCTTCACCAAGCGCAAAGGCAAATCACCATTTCCGGCAATAATTCCTACCGTTAGGCGATTTTCTTTTGAGGAGTGCATAAAGGAAAACGTCCCTTGTTTCTGGCAAAACTGATAATCTGCATGACAGCATCAGCTTGAGAAAAATCATTGGCAACCATGTCAATACGTTGATCCATAGTCCCTTCTTCACCAAACAGCTCGTTAAAAGCTCTTTGCAACATACGAATTTGATCCTTATCAAACCCGTTTCTTTCAAGGCCAATAATGTTAAGACCCGCCAAAAATGCGCGTTCACCTTTTACGCGACCATAAGGGATAACATCACTCTCGACACCGGACATTCCGCCAATCACAGCAAAAGAACCAATACGAACAAATTGGTGAATCGCAGCCAACCCGCCTATCAAAACATGATCGCCGACAACAACGTGACCACCCAAAGTCGCATTATTAGCAAGGATCACATGATCGCCGACAACACAATCATGCGCCACATGAGTGCTCATCATAAACAGACAATGATTTCCAACGACTGTCTTCATTGCACCGGATTCCGTCCCCGGATTCATCGTACAATGTTCCCGGATCGTATTGTGATGACCAATAATCAGCTCTGAATCTTCACCATGAAATTTCAAATCCTGCGGAGCATGCCCGACCGAGGCAAATGGATATATAACAGTATCACTACCGACATTGGTACGCCCTTCAACAACCACGTGAGATTTCAACTCAACGCGATCTCCAAGACAAACTTTGGAACCAACAACGGAATAAGGACCAATAACAACCCCTTCACCCAATTGGGCTTTAGGGTCAACGATAGCTGTAGGATGGATTTGTATACTCATATAGGGAACATGCCTTATTCAAGGGTAAACTTCAAATCACGGAATTTTTCCGGATATTACACCTTTTCAGGGTCCATAATCATGGCAGAGAACTCCGCCTCGGCGCATAATTGTCCATCAACTTTGGCCTCACCCTTAAACTTCCACACAGGCCCGCGAGACTTCAACACCTCGACATGGATATGCATAGAATCTCCGGGAGTAACAGGACGGCGAAACTTGGCATTATCAATCGTCATAAAATAGACAAGCTTGCCTTCGCCTTCTTCGCCCATAGTATGAACAACCAGCACTCCTGAAGTCTGAGCCATAGCCTCAACAATCAAAACACCGGGCATAACAGGCGCTCCGGGAAAATGCCCTTGAAAGAACGGCTCATTAAAAGTGACATTCTTTAGCCCAACCGCACTTTTACCTTTTTCACATTCCAAAATGCGATCTACCAATAACAAAGGATAACGATGCGGAATCTTGGTCATGATGCCGCGAACATCAATCACTTCCTTTTTACCTTCTTGAACATCACTCATGAGTTGGTTCCTTCTTTTTTTCTTTCAACAGCTTTACTTAAATACACCGACTGGCGCAGATATTTCTTCATAGGCATCGCCGGATACCCCATCCATTCTTCTTTGGCAGGAATATTCTTGGTCACTCCGGATTTGGCAGCAACTTTAGCCATGCTTCCGATTTTTAGATGACCGGCAACGCCGACCTGACCGGCAAGAACAACAAAATCTCCAATTTCAGTACTTCCGGCTATACCAACTTGAGAAACAAGAATACAACCGCGCCCGATCTTCACATTGTGACCGATCTGAACCAAATTATCGATCCAACTTCCCGATCCGATCACAGTATCTCCGGAAGCCCCGCGATCAATTGTAGAATTCGCTCCAATCTCAACCATATCACCTATCACAACGCGCCCCAACTGAGGCACTTTAACAAAACCACTCGGATCAATAGCAAACCCAAAACCATCTTGCCCGATCCGAACGCCGGGATAAATTCTAGACCCGCGCCCTACAATCGCATGGGAAATCGTCGCATGATTACCAACCCTCACACCATCGGCAAGAATAACACCAGCACCAATCGCAGCATGGCTCTCTACCCAAACACCACTGCCCAGCTCGGCCCCCGCACCAACAGTCACAAAATCACCGACAAAACACCCGTCACCGATTTTAGCTGAAGGATGAACACTCGCCAAAGAAGATATAAACGGCTCGGGTCGCTGCTCGGGATAAAAAACCTGTGCAGCCAGAGCATAAGCCTTATAAGGGGTTGGAGACAGCAACAACCGCAAGCCTTCAGGCGCAAACTCAATCATATCAGGATGAACAATACAGGCTCCGGCCTTTGTAACTGAGAATTGATCCTTGTATTTTTTATTATCGAGAAAGGAAAGATGCTCTGCATTGGCAACATCCAAGGCAGCGACATCAGACACAACAAAATCCGCATCACTGGACACATGAAGCTCAGCACCGATTTTTCCGGCGATTTGTGCCAGACTATAAGAAGCAGGAGATACAAAAAAACGCGGATCAGCCATTTAATAAACTAACGACTCCAAAAAAATTAAGGGAATTGCTTATCCAAGCGGGTCAAAACGTCTCTAGTGATATCCAGCTCTTCTTGAACCAGAACCACGGATTTTCGATCAATAACGACTTGGAACTTATGCTCATCAGCCACATCAGCAGCAATTTGGGAAACATTTTTATGAATGGCTCCTAACAAAGCGACTTTTTTATCTTCCAGATTTTTACGAGCTTCATTGATTTTATCCTGATATTTTTTGGCCGCAGTCGTAAAATCATTGCGAGCTTTCTCAAACTCTGCCTTGGACATTTTTTCCTTACCATCCTTGAGCAGAGACTTTTCAAGATCTGCCAGTTTGGTACGATTGTCCTTAATAAGCGCTTGCAAATCTTTTTCAAGTTTTTGCAATTGCGCCGTAGCACTCTTACCCTGTTTTGAATTAACGATAACCGCTTCAACATCCAAAACAGCAACCGCTTTTTTTCCATCCTCGGCATGGACCATGACGGGTGAACAAACGGTAACAATAGCAAACGCCATAAGCGCAATCAGTTTTCTCACAATAACCTCACAAAAAAATCAAATGAATGAATTAAAACCGTGTTCCAAAGCTAAAGCGGAAGACTTGCTCAACGTCATAATCTTCCTTAACATATGGTTTGGACAGATCAACTCTAACTGGCCCCATTGGAGAACGCCAAGTCAAGCCGACACCGCCGGATGCACGAAGAGTATTCTCATCAACCAAACCACTTCCGCTTTCATCAAGTCCCCACAAAGAGCCGACATCAGTAAAGGCATGACCGGAAACACCCAAATCATCTGGAAGCCCTAGAGGGAAAGTCAACTCAGCCGTACCGCGGTAAAACTGATTACCCCCTAAAGAGTCGTCAGTTACAAGATCACGAGGTCCGACCCCATATTTTTCAAATCCACGGAACGTATTGCCCCCAAGAAAATAACGCTCATTGATTTTCACATCCTCATCACCGTAACCGGCAATAATTCCGGTTTCACCGAGCAAATTAAAGACCCAGTTCTTGGCTATCGGTACATAATAGGAACCACCAAGCTTACCGGAGACATACTGGGCATCCCCGCCCAAACCGGCAACTTCCAAATCAAGCCAGGAGGTCAAACCATCCGTCGGAAAGAAACGACTGTCTAAATCTTCATAGGACAACCGCTGGGAAATCGCAGACGTCATACGGTTTCCTTCTTGATCGATAACAAAGCGCGAGGCATCACTATCAACATTGGTAATCTCGTTACTCTCAATGCGATATTTCCACAACTGACGCCAGTTTTTGGAAAGCGGGTAACCAATACGCGCAGCGCCCCCCGTCCTCCTCTGATCGAAAGAAGATTGATCCTGCTGATCTCTGGTCGTGTGGAAAGCATCAAACCCGAGCGCCAAATCCCGCTCTAGGAAATAAGGCTCGGTAAAGGAAACATCAAACTCGGTACGAGCTCCGGCAACAGTAGCGGACAAACCAAGGTCTTGCCCTTTCCCCAACAAGTTACGTTCGCGAATGTGGAAATCCGCCAAAGGACCATCAGCCGTCGAGAACCCTGCCCCGAAAGAAACTTCACCGGTCGATTGTTCTTCAACAGAGACATCAACAACGGTTTTATCAGGCGTACTACCCGGCAAGGTTTTTACATCAACCTTAGAGAAATATCCCAGATTGTTGATATTTTTTTCTGATTCAGCCAGCAAGGTACGGTTAAACGCATCCCCCTCTACCAATTCCATCTGACGACGAACAACCTTGTCCAAAGTCCGAACATTCCCGTCAATATTAATTCTCTCTACAAAAACGCGCGGGCTTTCATTGATATTGAACAGCAGATCAACAGTCTTAGCTTCGCGGTTACGATTGACATCAGGAACAACCGTGGCAAATGCATACTGCATATCGCCAAGAGAATGAGTCATGCGCTCGACAGTGTTTTTAACCTCTTCCGCATCATACCAATCCGAAGTCGAAAGAGTGACATCTTTCATCAAAGATTGAGGATCAAGATTTCTCAACTGTGAATTTACACGAATGTCACCGACTTTATAACGCTCGCCCTCATCAACAGTAACAGTAATGTAGAAGCGTTCTTTATCCTGAGACAACTCCGAAACAGAAGAAATCACACGAAAATCAGCATAGCCTTCCTTAAGATAAAACTGGCGCAAAACTTCCATATCATAAGACAAACGATCCTGATCATACCGATCAGCGGAAGAAAGAATATTGTACCAACGACGCTCTCGAGATGTGATGACCGAACGCAACTCGTCATCCCCATATCGTTCATTTCCAACAAAGCGGATGGAGCTAATCTCTGTCAAAGGCCCTTCTGAAACTTCAAAGACCAAATCAACACGGTTCTGATCCAACTTAATGACTTTGGGTTGGATATCAGCAGAAAAACGTCCGTTGCGATGATAAATATCGTACAAACGCGATAAATCATTTTGAATGGATGTTCTGGTAAAAACCTGACGCGGACGAGCCGTAATCTCAGCCATCAGCTGATCGTCTTCCAATTCGTCATTCCCTTCGAAAACCACCTGATTAATCACAGGATTTTCAACGACCTTAACAGTCACTATTCCATTGCTCTCGGAAATCTGAACGTCAGCAAAAAGCCCCGTAGAAAACAGGCTTTTCAAGGCATCATCCAGACTATCTTGCGTAACAGCATCTCCTTTGTGCAGACCGAGATACGTCAAAACAGTCGCAGGCTCGACACGCTCGGACCCTTCGACACGAATATCACGAACACTAGCAGCCCAGGCCGAAGTGGTACACACCACCAGAACCAAACAAGCCACAGCAACAGAATAAAGGAATAGGAATCCGTATCTCATAAAAACACCAACATGTATCAAACAGGCAAAAAGCCACAAAGGATTGTAATATTTGCGAAAATACCCCCTGAGACCATACTAATCAAGCGAAACTATCAAGGGACGGTCATTCTATCACCCGATCTTTAGCAACAAAACCCCTGATTTCCGGATTATCCGCTAAAAACGTAGATCAGAAACAAAAAAGGCCGCTTGAACGGCGGCCTTAATTGATATAACACAATATAGATTATGAAAATCAACTTTCTCCATTAAGGACGAACATCTGCAAAACATCATTCAGGTTCGAAAAGACCATCAAAGAGACCAGTATTACCAGCCCAAACCGAAACGCATACTCTTGAACACGTTCGGAAATAGGCTTTCCTCTGACAGCTTCAACGCCATAAAATAACAAATGTCCACCATCAAGCATTGGAATTGGAAACAGGTTAATCAAGCCCAAATTGATAGACAGCAAAGCTGTAAACAATACAACAGAAATGATACCACGCTCGGCCATATCGCCGGCCATCGCCCCGATACGGATAATGCCACCCAATTCCTTGGCGCTACGTGTTCCTGTCACCATCTGCCAAACAGCATTCAAAGTCTCTTTGGAAATCGTCCAAGTCTCGGAAACAGCAATCCCCAAGGCAGAAATCGGTCCGTAATTAATAATCTCTCCTTTAGGACGCACACCCAAAAACAAGGCATTATACATTGGGTCTTCAGGCTTGAAGATATGCTCGTTTATATCCTTAGGAGGATGAATCCGAATATCTGTCGCTTTCGACTCTAGGGAAGTTTGAATGACCATCGGTTTATCAAGACCATCAACAACCAGATCATGAGCACGACGAACATCCCCATCTGTATCCTGACCGTTTACAGCCGTAATACGAGCCAAATCAATCCCGTTAGCAGGTCCAATAACGCCCAGATATCCACGCTCATGAACAAAACCAAAACGATCGGCCTCTGTGACCTTGTCAGGAGTAAGAGCGACATGAACAATCTCTCCTGAACGATCAATTTCAAAGTCCAGCTCTTGATTCATCCGCAACAAAACGGTACGGCGAACTTCGTCAAAGCTCACAATCTCCTTGCCGTCAATGGACTTAATGATGTCATGGGGCATAATGCCGAAACGATCAGCAACACTACCAACCTCAACACCCGTAACTTGTGGCGGTGTCACTGGACGACCGATACCGATATAAAGAGCCGCTAAAATCAAAATAGCAAACAGGAAGTTGATCCCTGGACCCGCAAAAACAATCAAAGCCCGCTTCCAGACAGGCTTGGAAAAAAAGGCAACTTTACGCTCGTCTTCTGTCATATGACGCTTATGCCCTTCAGAATCCTCGATCTCATCGGTATATCCTGCACTGGCAGGATCGACATCCCCAAACATTTTGACATAACCGCCAAGAGGGAAAAGAGATATTTTCCAACGTGTTCCTGATTTAGCAGTCCACCCAAACAGTTCCTTACCAAAGCCGACAGAAAACACCTCGACTCGAACACCACAAAGACGAGCAACTATGTAGTGCCCCCACTCATGAACGAAAACCAGAATACCGAGGACAGCCAAAAACGTGACCCCGTAAGTCCAGATATTTCCAAGAACAAGCTGGACCAACTCAAACAATGATTCCATTTAAAAAAACCTATTTTTCAGCAAATTTTAGGTACACTAGACAGTGTACCATATAAATAACGAACCTGTAGTTAATATAGACACTCCGAAAGAATTACAAAGGGGAATCGCTGTATTTTGACGGAAATTAAGAGAAAATTTCAAAAATATCCCGAATATTTATAAGAATTACAAAAGACAGAACAATGCCAACACTGGCTGCCATCATATAAGCACGTACTTTGGCAGAAGGAGCCTTCCCACATATAGCTTCATAAAGATTAAATGATAAATGCCCTCCATCCAGCATTGGCAAAGGCAGCAAATTGAGAAAACCGATATTAACAGACAAAATGACAAGAATCTTGAAAAGGACACTATATCCCAAACGGTCAGCCTGACGCGCATTCTCTCCGGTCATTTCGCCGATTTTGACAACGCCGCCCAAATCACCACTATCTTTTTTCCCGACAACCATCTGGTACAAAACCCCGCTGGTCTTACGAATAATTTTCCCGAAAAAAATAAAACTTTCCGTCCAAGCCGATAAAAAAGACAAAGGCTTATGAACAATTGAATCCTTTACTCCGTATCGAACAGAGTGATAATGAATATGTTCAGAATCTCCCAACCCTTCATTCAAAGCTTTGCTAACATGAATGCGGTACAATTTCTGCACATCACCCTCATTCTTAATATGCCCAAATAAAACAGTGACATCCTGCCCCAATCTGGATAACAACAAAGCGCGGGTCTGATCAGCATTTCCTTGAGTAGGAATGCCATCCACAGAATATATAGCCTCAAGATCCCAAGCACCGCTCCCCATAACAATCCCCATGACCTTACGAGACGTTTTATCACCAAAGTCATCCTCTTCTTTCAAATCCGATAAAGAAATTTGAAACGGCAATAAATCCCCGTTACGTCTTACAACGACAGACAAAGGGTCTCCCCCTTCTTGCGTTTGCTTGATAATCTCGGAAAACTCATCAGAAACTGGATGACCGTCAATATCGATCAATTGATCGCCAAGCTTCAATCCGGATCGATCAGCACCGGCACCTATTTCAATTGCGCCGATCTCGGGATTGGCAACATCTTTTCCGACAAAGAAATAGACACCCGCCATCAATATCAAAGCAAAAATAAAGTTTGCCAAAGGTCCTGCAAAAGCAATCAGAGCGCGCTGATAATTTTTACGAGCCCATAAACTTCCTCGAGCGTATTCAGCTTCGAAAACCTCTTCCTCATCCTGAAACGGGGGCAACTCCCCACGCATAACAACATAACCACCGATAGGGAACAGACATATTCGCCACCGCATGCCACGCCTATCCGTTCGACCGATCAATTCCCGCCCAAATCCGACAGAAAATGCATCAACAGCAACACCAAAAAAACGAGCCATCAAATAATGGCCCATCTCATGAATAAAGACCACAAAGGTCAAAACCAAAGCAGTCAGAAATCCATAGTAAAAAAATAGCTCAAGATAATACATTCCGCTCCACTAAGACTGCTTACATTTCATTTAGGGTTTTAAGTCCGGGTATACGGTATATTTCCTCACGCAATTCTGCAGAGAAATTATAAAATTGAGGCAATTTAATTTTGACAACTTTGCAAACCGCAGGAGAATAAACTTTTACAACAAAACGCGACTTCCCTTCACCTACTTTATCCAATAAAGATTTCAACTGCTCAATTTTTTCAGTCTCGGAAAACTCCAAAACAACTTCGTGAACCTTATCAATCAAAATCTCGTCAAGCGGCTTGATATCCTGAACCATCATCCGCACTTGATCTTCTTTGGTTTCCGCATCGGCTGTTAACAGCAAAGACTTACCCACCTCAAGAAAATCTCGTGAACGAGATAACACCTCAGAGAAAAGAATGACTTCATAAACGCCTGAACTGTCCGACAAGGACAAAAACGCAAATTTATTCCCCGACTTTGCAGAAATCTTTTCCGATTTCTTGAGCAGCACACCGGCCATCTGCACACGACATACAGGACGATCTTGCAACATACGCTCAACTTTCGCGTAATTCACAATACGCATCCGCTCAAGCTGCGCTGCCTTTGAATCAAGAGGGTGCGCCGACAAATAAAATCCGATAGACGTAAACTCGTAAGATAATTTATCCAAAGGCGACCATTCGGGAATTTGAGGAAGATGTTGAGCCGCCAAATCATTGGAAGCCGTATCCTCCATTGCAAACAAGCTATTCTGTGCACTGTTACGCTCTTCAGCAAGAGCCGCTGCATAATGAACAAGCTTCTCAGCTCCCACAAACAACTGCGCGCGGTTGGGATGGATTGTATCAAACGCCCCCGCAGCCGCCAAATTCTCGAATGTCTTTTTGTTGAGCGTACGGGAATCCATCCGCTTTAAGAAATCTTCTATATCTTTAAACGGGCCATTGGCCTCGCGTTCAGCCACAAGCGCGTGCATAGCCTGCTCACCAACGCCCTTGATCGCTGCCAGTGCATAGCGCACACATCCCTCTTCAACCAAAAATTCAACACCCGATTTATTGACATCAGGAAGACGCAAAGGAATTTCCATTTGCTGCAAAGCCTGACGGAACACCGCAAGCTTATCCGTATTCCCCAAATCTAGCGTCATAATCGCCGCCATAAACTCGACAGGATAATTCGCTTTGAGCCAAGCCGTTTGATAAGCGACAAGAGCGTAAGCAGCCGCGTGAGATTTGTTAAACCCATATCCGGCAAATTTTTCAATCTGATCGAAAATCTCGCCCGCACGCTCTGGCTTCACATCGGAGTGAGACCCTGCACCTTCGACAAAGGTCGCACGCTGCTTATCCATCTCTTCCTTGATTTTCTTACCCATAGCGCGGCGAAGCAAATCCGCACCGCCAAGCGTATAACCTGCAAGCAACTGCGCCGCTTGCATAACCTGTTCCTGATAAACCATGATTCCATAGGTTTCTTCCAGAATAGGCTGTAATTTCGGATGCATATAATCAGGAGCTTCCCGCCTCTCTTTCACATCAATATATTTCGGAATATTATCCATCGGCCCCGGACGATAGAGAGCAACGAGAGCGATAATATCTTCAAAGCGGTTGGGCTTCATCTTGCGCAGCGTATCGCGCATCCCAGAACTTTCCAACTGGAACACACCGGTCGAATTGCCCGACGAAATCATTTCATAGGCGCCTGCATCATCCAAAGGAATTTTCAAGATGTCGATATCATGGCCTTGGGAAATCTTAATATACTGCACAGCCTTTTGAATAACTGTGAGCGTCTTCAATCCCAAAAAGTCAAACTTCACCAGTCCCGCTTGTTCAACATATTTCATGTTAAACTGGGTTGCAGGAATATCAGAACGAGGATCCCGATAAAGCGGCACAAGTTTAGGCAAAGGCCTGTCACCAATCACAACACCCGCCGCGTGAGTGGACGCATGTCGGTAAAGACCTTCCAATTTCAAAGCAATCGAAAGCAACCGATCAATCTGCTCGTCATCCCGCTTGGCACGAAGCTCGGGATCACCGTCCAACGCTTCTTCCAACGTCACAGGGTTCGCAGGGTTCGCAGGAATCATCTTGGCAATTTTATCAATCTGCCCATACGGCATTTGCAAAACACGCCCGACATCACGAACAACCGCACGCGCTTGCAACTTACCGAATGTAATAATCTGCGCCACATGGTCATGACCATAACGATCCTGAACATATTTAATCACTTCATCGCGGCGATCCTGACAAAAATCCACGTCAAAATCAGGCATAGAAACGCGTTCTGGGTTAAGAAAACGTTCGAACAGCAAATTAAACCGAAGCGGATCAAGGTCAGTAATTTTCAAAGACCACGCCACCAAAGAGCCTGCCCCTGATCCACGACCCGGCCCCACAGGAATATCATGTTCCTTGGCCCATTTAATAAAGTCGGAAACGATCAGGAAGTATCCGGGGAACCCCATCCCTTCGATAATATCCAACTCGAACTTTAATCTGTCTTGATATGTTTTTGTGATCTCGGCACGTTCAGTTTCACTGTGCCCGTCTTCAAAAACAAAATTCTGTAACCGCCACAACAACCCTTCTTCGGACTGCGCGCGCATTTCTTCTATCTCGCTACGACCGCTCTCAGTCTGGAACGGCGGTAAAATCGGCTTTACAACAGACAGGAAATACGAACAGCGCTGCGCGATAACAACTGTATTGCGCGTCGCCTCGGGGATATCAGAAAACAGCTCAACCATCTCCGAAGCTGATTTTAGATAGTGATGACGCGTTACGCGCCTGCGATCATCTTCGGAAATATACCGCCCATCTGCAATACACAATAATGCGTCATGCGCTTCATAAAAATCGGGGGTCGGAAAATAACAATCATTTGTCGCAACCAATGGAATATCATGGGCATACGCCAACTCGATAAACCCGTCTTCAATTGCATCCTCTGTCGGATCATCATGGCGCTGCAATTCGATATAAAACCGATCACCATATATTTTTTTAAGAAGCTTAGTATTTTCTTCTGCCTCATCCTTTTGTTTATGGACAAGTGCTTGACCAATCGGCCCATTAACCCCACCTGACAAACATATAAGACCCGCAGAAAATTCGCTCAAACAATCCCATTTCACAAAGGGTTTAGACAGACCGTCACTCTCGGTAAAAGAACGAGAAAGAATTTCTGAAAGATTGAGATAACCCTGCTGATTTTGAACAAGTAGGATCAGATGATGTTCTTCTTCTCCGACCAAAACACGCGAACCGAGAATAGGTTGAAGCCCTGCTTTCGATGCCTCGAGAGAAAACTCCATAGCCCCGAACAAGTTGCCTGAATCAGTAATGGCAATCGCTGGCATATTCATGCCCTTGGCTTTTTTCACCAACGATTTGACAGGAACAGCCCCCTCGGCCAGAGAATAAGCAGAGTGCACATGAAGATGAATGAATTTATGGGTTTGTTGGTCCATATCACTCATGCGGCCTTCAATACGCCTCCCTCAAGAACAAGTATCCGATCCATCTTACGGGCTAACTCCATGTTATGGGTCGCAATCAAAGCACCCGTTCCGAAAAAACGCGCTTGTTCAATAAGAAGATTAAACACTTCCTCCGATGTTTTCGGATCAAGATTGCCTGTCGGCTCATCCGCAATAATTAAAGACGGGCTATTGGCCAATGCGCGCGCTATCGCAACGCGCTGCT
>JAGRKB010000071.1 GCA_020442425.1 Alphaproteobacteria bacterium
AAAAGATCATGAACAGGTTCTAAGGAGTATGACGATCCCAATCATGAGATTCATCCAACAATTTCGGGACGACAGCCGTCAAATCACGAAGATGTTCGGGAAGCTTAAAAACACTAACATTTTCAAGACTCCCAATGGCTTCTTCTTCAACATGCGTCGCGCGGGTACGCGCGGAAATCCTAGAACCATCTACTGATATTTCAGCATGAGAAATGACGCGATAAATCTGAGCCAACGCCAGTCGATCAGCGACCTTTTGCCCTAAACGTTCTGCCTTCTCAGAACACTGCTCCATTACAGGAACCAACGCATTTAACTCATGGTAGGGGACTTCTGAGACAAGCTGAGCCAGCTCATCTCGACATTGCGAAACCCGAAGAGCCTTCAAATGCCCCACAAATGTAGAAAAGTCTTCTCCAAATTCATCCTCTTTAGCAGCAAGAACACGAGCGGAAATCGCTCGTAATTGCTCCAAATGATAGGACTCTTGATCTTGAACATTCCCAAAGGGCTGGGCGATCTGATTTGTCATTGCACACCTCTTTTTTACATTGCCGAATATCATTATTTATTTTTTTACATAAGCTATATAAAATATGAGTTCTTGTCAATTTAAAACCATTCGGGGATAGTGGCTGCATGAAAATGACCGCTCCTACACCACATACAGACATAGTGGCCACTGGCTGGATAAAATACCTTCCCGTCAGCATAAAACCCTATGCCTTTTTGATGCGCCTCGACCGCCCGATTGGTATCTGGCTGCTCCTTCTACCCTCACTCTGGGCTATTTTCTTATCTCCGACAGCATCCCTTGACATTCAAACCGCTAAAACTGTCTGCCTTTTTGCACTCGGCGCCATCCTTATGCGCGGTGCAGGGTGCATTATTAATGACTTATGGGATAAAGATTTTGATAAAGCCGTCGAGCGCACAAAAAACCGCCCCTTGGCTTCCGGAGCCATATCAACGCGCAACGCCGTCCTCTTCTTGGGAGTTTTATTATCGCTCAGCTTGGTCATTCTGACACAATTCAACCTCTATACAGTCATTCTTGGAGTACTATCCCTCATTCCGGTTATCCTGTATCCCGCAGCAAAAAGAGTGACCTGGTACCCGCAAGCTGTATTAGGCCTGACCTTTAATATCGGGGCTCTTATGGGAGCAACCGCCATGTCGGACGGCGCTCCGCCAACCTACAGCTGGGCTCTTTATGTTGCAGGTCTTTTCTGGACTCTGGCCTACGACACAATTTATGCGCAACAAGACATGGCGGATGACGCCCTGATCGGAATCAAATCGACAGCCCTAAAATTCGGAACACATATTAAGTCCTATGTCGGGCTCTTTTACTGCATGACCGCCTATTTTATTTATCTCTCGACTTTTCTGGCTCATATGCCAATCTCAAGCGGAATTTGCATCCTCTTTTGCTGCAGTCATTTACTTTGGCAATATGTGAGTTGGAACAATGAAGACCCGGCCTCCTCCCTCTTGATTTTCAAAAGCAATAAAGATTTCGGCTTGCTAATTGCTCTAACGCTCTTTTTGTTTGTCTTCTTAAGATCGGTTTTCTAAAAAAGAATCTGGTGCAGCAAAATCAATCACTGCACCAGATATCCAACCTCATATTTGGAATTCTTATTCGACCACAGCTCTCGAGAGCAAGTCGACAACTTCACCGGACTCTTGCCCATCTCCACGAGCAGATTTTCTATCAGCAAAACGTTCGGGAAAAGCAATAACCACAGCGCTTTCGCGTTCTTGAGATTTGCGCTCAGCGACTTCTTTTTCAGCCTCGGTAAATGATCTTTCAAATTTGATAAACCACAAGAAGTTCGCATTGGAACGATCACGAACATCAGTAAAGACAGGATCGACCATAATTTGAGACAAAGCCGTTTCAATATAATTCTGTCCGAAAGGAACATCCCCCAGCGCACGCATGATATCCGTTGCAATCACGCGAGAAGCCTCCATATTATCGGAAAAGCTGTACCCCTGATAATCAGCCAGCATTTGTTGAATAAGAACACGATCCGCTTTGCGGCAACGCTCGGACAAGAACCAGGATTCGAAAGTAGTTCTGGCAGCAACACCATTCTGAATAGAACGAAAATCAGCAATTGCTTCTCTGGCAAAAGCACGTCCCAAATCAGCCATCGGCGAATTTTCAATTCTGCTCCAAATATCCTTATGCCCAGCTAAATGCAATTCCCAAGCCACACGGATCATACTGACGATTAAATCTGCAGTTTGAGATCGATTAACCAAAATAGCATAATCAGGATGCAAAGTCAGAGGATGCAACCCTGCACCATGGCGATGTTGATACATACGACGCAATTCCCGCGCCAGCAAAAGAATTTGATCTGCACGATTCATATCGGCACGAACCAGGATTGTCTGAGCCCCACGATCATAAGAGGCATCAACGACTTGATTGCTCAAATGCACATCGACCCCTTGCAAAGCTGCAAAACTTAAATATTGAGACACCAAACGACTATCAGAGGCCAAGGCTTTCAACTCTTCAAATTGATCTTCTAGAGAAACCGAAACTGACACTGGGGCTGTCATAAAAGCGGCATCATCACGGAACATAGAAACTTTCTGTTCTTCAACTTCAGCGAATTCCTGAGCAATTTTCTCATAGGCAGTGGTCTTGGCGCGCAAGTCGGCAATATCCATTTCCAAAGCACGAAGAACAGGGTCATCGAGCAAGAAATCATCTTCATCTAAAGCGTCGTCATAATCAGAATAGAACAAAGGTTCATCACTAATCCAGGTGCAGCGAACAGGCTGAGAATTACCCAGCGTATAAGCAAATCGACAAACCTCTTGCGGCCAGATTTGCAATTCTGTGTCCTGAGAGTCTCCGGTTCCAGTTGTGTTATCCATTTTGTAAGGCCCCAACCCTATGAAATTAAACCACTCGAAAAGGACAATTCGCCCTTCCATGGTTCTATTCTACGGGTGGATGGTTAATGGAACGTAACCACGATGGAAAAAAATCATTTTATTTCAATAGGTTAATAGAATACTAATTGAATTTCCATATGAAAAAAGAGGTTGATAACAACCCCTTGATTCTATTAGATTCCTGTTTTGTACCCATCCCCTAGGGGAAAGACTTTGTTAAACAAAGTTAAGCAACAAATGAAAGTCTAGGCATTAGCCTGAGCCTTTGCATCATCACTTCCTCCGTTTTTATTGGCAAATCGAGCCAAATACATCGCGGCAAAATCAACTGGCCCTAGGAGCAAAGGAGGATACCCGCCATCTTGAACCAAATCAGCCAGAATTTTACGGGCAAACGGGAACGCCAGCTTAGGAATTTCAACCAAAAGCAAAGCATGATGATGTTCTTCGGCAACATTCGGCATCGACGCGGCCACTCCGTACAAAACTTCTGCGATATAAATGGTTTCATCACCGCGAACGGCACGGGCAGACAAGCGTAAGGAAACTTCAAACAAAGACTTTACCTGCGCGTCCTCAATAGGTTTCGCATCAAGGGTGATATTAACATCCAGCTTGGGTTGCTCCGAACCTGATTTTAGAGAAAACGGCGCACCCGGATTCTCGAAAGAGATATCTTTTACATACTGGGCATGCACCATAACGGGCAAATTAGACGGATTAATGGCTCCGGACTGATCTTGTCCGACAGCACCACCGAGGGCAGATCCATTATTCTGTGACATTCTACAATTTCCTTAAAAAATTTCTTGTGATGAGCCCTCTGGTTAGCAGAATTTTCAAAGCGTTTCAATCTTCCCAAGCCCTATTCCAGAGCTTTTTGGGCCACTTTAGGGCTTTTTATCCCCTTCGAAACGGCTTTCACTTGTAGATTGCGCCAAATCACCTATATTGGAAAAGAATTTAGTAATCTTTGACAGGTGTTCACCCGTGCCAGCAGACCTCTTGATATATATAGCCATAGCCGCCGTTCTAATAATTTGGCTCCGAAACACACTCGGAACCAGAACCGGAGAGGAAAGAGACCGCTCCGAAGAAGTTAAACATTTGGAAGAACGCATGCGTGCGCATGCCGAAGGCAAACCAGACCCAGACGAAATTCTGGATCTATCAAAACCGTCAACAACAGCGGACGCAAATATTAAAAAATTACAGATTGCCGACACAGATACAGCTCAAAAACTGGCTGAATTAATTCATAACGCACCGGATTTTGACCCCGTTTTCTTTATCAATGGCGCTAAGGAAGCCTTCGCCATGATTGTTGAAGCCTTTGCTCACGGAGACGCAAAAACCCTAAAAAATCTGCTCTCCCCAGGCGTCTATAGAGCATTTGAAGAAGAGATTTTCGCTCGTCAGGATCGAGGAGAGACTATCCAGACCGATATTCATCTCGTTAAGGAAGCCGAAATCACCAATATCAGCTTTATTGACCGTATGGTTTTTATCAAAATCCGCTTCTGCGCAGAAGAAACATGCGTTATTCGTGACCGAGAAGGAACTATCCTCTCGGGAAATCCTGATAAAATAACAACAATGAAAGACGTCTGGACATTTGGGAAAGAGCTGAAATCAAAAGATCCAACCTGGTATCTTTATGAAACTGCCGATGACGAGGTCGAAGATCACAAAACACCCATCCCTGATGCTCAATAACCTTTCCATCAAAGATATATTAAGAAATTTCGCGTAATCAATCATATGGATATAGTAAGAACAATCTTATATAATCGAGTGAAATTATAACAGTCTGGACACATTATGAGTGACAACAATAAGTTTACAGATTCAGCACAAGTCGTTGTAAACGGCGATACTAACGAAACTTTCAAACTAAAAAGGGGCGAGCAAGTCAATCTGACCCGTCTCGATCCGACATTGCGTCGTTTGATGATCGGAGTAGGCTGGGACGTTATTGGTTTTGAAAAAGAAGCTCCGGATCTCGATTTGAGTATTTTCCTATTAGATAAAGACGGCCAAACCCGAATGGATGAAGACTTTGTCTTCTACAACAATCTGAAAAGCCTTGAAGGCTCGGTAGAGCATATGGGAGACAACAGAACGGGAGCAGGGGACGGAGATGATGAGAATGTGCTGATCGATCTAATGTCTCTTCCGTTTGAAGTCTACCGCATCGCTTTTGTGATCTCGATTTATGACGCAGATGCCAGAGAACAAACCTTTCAAAGTGTCAGAAACTGCTTCCTACGCATTCTGAATGATGAAAACGGTATCGAATTAATGCGCTTCAATCTGGATCAAGAATTCAAAGAAGTCCCAAATGCAACAGCCGTAACCGTCGGTTTTCTGGAAAGAAACGGCCCCAACTGGTTCTTTGAAGGAACCGGAGCATTATCCGCTGGGGGGTTAAAGGATATTGCTACAACGTACGGTATTGTGGTAGCCTACTAAAATATTGATTCTAGATCATTTTCGGTAAAAATTTCAAAACTTTCTTCTGGGGAATCTTATCATGCAATTCACACGCTCTTTTGCCGTTGCAACGCTATTGGTATCGACATTTTTGTGCAACCCTGCTTTCGCACAAGATGCAGCAGAAACATTCCCGACTTTGTCTGCTGAAATTGGCATAGAAATCCAGAATGACTACGTTTATGACTCAGACGATCATGACGAGGAAGTTAATAATCTTAGAGCAAAGATCGAACCCTATATCACCTTGGGCATCACAGAAGAAATCGCTTTGGAAGCCGGCCTTGTCTTTGAACAAGTCAGAGACCCTGATGCAGGCGATGATTCATATTTCGACGGCGAGGGCTTATTTGCAGAAGAGCTAAAACTCACCTACACCACCGATACATTCGGTCTCTACGCGGGTAAATTCAACCCACAATTCGGCACAGCGTGGGAACAAGGACTGAGCATTTACGGCAATGATTTCGCTGAAGATTATGAACTGACCGAGCGTATCGGATTTGGCGGAACATGTACCGTAGAGACAGAAAATCTGGGAACACACACTTTCGCAGCAAATCTCTTTTTTGCAGACACAAGCTTCCTAACCGACTCAGCTATCACAAGTCGTGGAAGAACAAGCAAATCCGACGGAGGTGCCAGCAATACAGAAAACCTGAACTCTTTCTCGGTTGCTATGGACAGTGAAAATATTTTCCAAGTTGAAGGTCTGAATTCCCATTTCGGTTACAGAAACCAACACCACGGAGACGCTGACGCTGGTTTTGACACAGAACATGGTTTTGCTCTGGGTCTTTTCTATACAATTCCTGTAAATGAAGACCTCGAGGCCGCCCTAAAAGGTGAGTGGGTTCGCCTGAATAATGCAGACGGTTCTGATAACGACATGGAATATCTGACCACAGGCGTAGACTTCATCTACCAAACAAACTGGAATCTCTCTTTGGCCTACACAGAAAGAGATACGCTGACCAGCGCAAGCTCTGACATCAACGATCATCTCATTTTTACTAGCTCTCTCATATTACGAAAGTACCGAGCTTGATGCTGTGTATACAGAAGCAAAAACCATCTCTACAGCTCTGAGAAACCAGACCGAAGCCGACATGATGCATGACGGTTTAAGAGCTGACGTTTTATTTGCCATTAAAGCCGCCCGTGAAAACGATTATTCCCAAAAATCCGGAGCAATTGAAAGCACATTAGAGCACGCAGAAAATTTCCGCCGTCTCATTAAGGAAGTTGAAGACCTGCAAATATCAGCTGCAGTCCAAGAAAAGCTGGATCAGTTGAAAGAGCCTCTGGATCGATATATCTCCAGTGCCGAAGCCCTAACAACATCCGCTTTTGCAAATCCTCAAGGCATTAATGAGAAATACGCAAAATTCGAAGAGGATTTCGAATATCTTGAAGGCGCCATGGAAGAGTTTTCTGGAATTATTGAGGAAGAATTCAACGCAATTGACCATAAAGTCATGAAAAAAGAAGAAGTTATTCTCACTACAGTCGTTACAAGTTCAATAATCTCGATCCTTTTGATGGCATCTGCTGTCCTGATCTCAAGAAATAGCATTGTTAAACCAATTCTAAAGATCACAGATTTAATGCGACAACTGACCGATGGAAAATTGGAAGTAACAATCCCATATACAGATAAAAAAGATGAAATCGGCGATATGGGCCGCGCACTAGAAATCTTCAAAAACAACGCACTTGAAACCAAAAAATTGCGTGAAGATCAAGTCCAGAGCGAAATTCGCGCAGCAGAAGAAAAGCGCGCAACAATGGAAAAATTGGCACATTCCTTTGAATCAGAAGTTGGAAAAGTTATTGAAACCATATCCAATTCCGCAGGCCAAATGACAGTTCTGTCTGAAACAATGTCAGGCATTGCTGATGATACCCAAAGCCAATCCACACATGTTTCCGGCTCTGCTGATACTGCAGCATCAAGCGTTGGAACCGTTGCAAGTGCTACAGAAGAGCTGAATGCCTCCATTCAGGAAATCAGCACTCAAGTGATGAATTCTAGCAACGTCACAAGAGATGCAAAATCAAAAGCAGAAGTAACAGTCAGCAGAGTGCAACGCCTCGTGGAAGCATCCCAAAAAATCGGAAGCGTCATTACCATCATTTCTGAAATCGCCGAACAAACCAACCTTCTGGCTCTTAATGCAACAATCGAATCAGCAAGAGCAGGGGAGATGGGCAAAGGCTTTGCCGTTGTCGCCAATGAAGTGAAAAAACTGGCCAATGAAACAGCGAACGCTACAGAAGAAATCTCTAGAGAAATCAAAGGCATACAGGAAGAGACCAAAGAATCTGAAAAAGGCATCGAAGAAATCCTGCGCGTCATCGAAAGCATTGACGAAATAACCAGCACCGTTGCTGCAGCCGTAGAAGAACAAAGCGCTGCAACCAACGAAATCTCCCGCAACATTCAATTGGCCCTAACAGGAACGGTTGAGGTCTCGGACGGTATCCGTGAAGTGAACCAAAAAGCTCAAGAAACAGGGCAATCATCCGCAATGGTCTATGATTACGCTAAAGGCCTGTCAGAGCAATCAGAAGAGCTTTCAACCAAAGTTGTGCAATTCCTGAAAACTTTACGCGCATAGGCAAGAAAACGGAAAGACTATAAAAAGGTCAAGGAAATTAGAATCCTTGGCCTTTCATATTGAGCAATTGCTCCGGTCTTATTTTGGGAGACTTACCGCCTCCCGATCCTCTAGAACCCGAGAACCGCTCTTTCTCAGACAACTCACGCTCTAACAACGCATCAATATCGGGAATATTACCCTGCGCTAATTCGGTAATGACCGCACGGAAGAAATTGCAGCATTTTTCTTCCCAATTATAAACTTTGCCTGACCAATTCTCACGACGAACCCATAAATCCGACGTATCCCATTGTGTCTGGATATGAGGCTTGAACTTCGCCCATAAAATCTGCTCAACGCTGGCTTTTCCCTCAGGAGGGTCATCATAAAGGATCTGTATTTCAGCCTCAACTTCAGTCCCATCAGGATTCATGCGCACTTCCGCACTACATGTTCTTCCGGTCTCTCCATCATAGGCCGACCACGGAAAAGTTTCATAAGGGGACAGAACATAACTGACCCCAAGCTTCTCCATTAATTCGTTAAGCGGCAATCTCATGGCTTTGTCTTATGATATTTAAGATTTTTCTTCAACAATTGTTTTCACTATACCGTCTTGAAGCTCGATTTGTAAGCGCTGTTGGGGAACAAGTCCGCCCACTGTAGTTAATACCGCCCCTCGTTCATCGCGAACAACAGCAAAACCGCGCCCCAAAACTGACTTGAAAGACAGTAATTCCAGCATCTTGGCGCAATGAGACAGCTTGATCTCCCTATCCTGAAATAAAGCCCCACCAACACGCTTTAAATTACTCCCGCAATGATCGAGACTTTTCTGTGCAGCCTGAATTTGCTGCTTGGGGTGAGCCAATCGACCGGAAAGACGCAAATAACCCTGATCCTTAACGGCAATCAATCCCGAAAGAGCGTGCGTTAACCGATCTGACAAATGATCTAGTTTTTGCGTTCTGATATCAAACAATCGGGAAGGATCACCCAGACGAGCCGATAAATGACCGAATTGCTGCACACAATTCTTGAGCTGACTGCGTACAACTTGCCCCATACGCATATGAAGATCAGACAAACTATTCTGCAGCAATATCCTCTCAGGAACCGCCAACTCTGCTGCGGCTGTCGGGGTCGGCGCCCTTAAATCCGCAGCATAATCGATCAAAGTTGTGTCAGTTTCATGCCCAACCGCCGAAATCAGGGGAATAGTACTTTCAGCCGCAGCCCGAACAACGATCTCTTCGTTAAACGGCATTAAATCCTCAAGACTTCCACCCCCCCTGGCAACGATAAGTAAATCAGGCCGAAGGATACCGTCTCCCTCACCAAGCTTGTTCATGCCCCGAATAGCCGCAGCAATTTCCTCGGCAGCGCCTTCACCTTGAACCTTGACAGGCCACAACAAAACCCGACGCGGAAAACGATCGTCCAGACGGTGCAAAATATCGCGAATAACTGCCCCTGTAGGAGACGTAATGACTCCGATTACATCAGGAAGAAAAGGGCGTGGCTTTTTTCGATCTTCTGAAAACAACCCCTCGGCAGCCAGCTTTTTGCGCCGATCTTCGAGCATCTTGAGCAAAGCCCCTTCTCCGGCCAGCTCCATAGTTTCAACGACCATCTGGTAATTAGACCGCGCAGGATAGGATGTAATTTTACCTGTGCAAACAACATCAAGGCCTTCTTCAGGCTTTATAGATAACCGCGCAACATTGCCGCGCCAACAAACAATATTGAGAACAGAATCCGCATCTTTTAAATCGGAATAAAGATGACCCGAACTATGAATCTTAACGCGAGACAATTCCCCACGAACGCGCACGCGCCCATAAGTATCTTCCAAAGTGCGTTTCAAAGACAAAGCCAGCTCTGAAACACTCAATTCAGGTACATTGGACTTGGGCGCCGCCAGATCAAAATCAGAAAAATCAGCCATAAAAAGCTTTTAGCACTTTTTTGCCGAAATGCTATACTCAATGACCATGGATCACAAAATTTCAATCCCTCCCTATGACCAGCATAACCTGAAAGAAACGCTTCAGGCTCTTTTAGCACAATTAAACTGGGATAAAGACACATCTCTGGCAATTCAAACCAGAGCGAGAAACTATATTGAACTTATCAGAGCTGCAAAAACATCCTCAACGGAAATTGAAACTTTTCTGCAGCATTACTCCCTGACCTCTCCTGAAGGCAGAGCATTGATGACTTTAGCAGAATCTCTCCTGCGCATTCCCGATGCGGCAACAGCGGACCTGTTAATTGAAGAAAAGCTTTTAAGTTCAGACTGGAACAAAGTCGGAGGAGAAAACTTCCTGATGAAAGGCGCCAGCACTGGATTAAGCATCGCAAAAAAAGCCTTGGGGATGGGGTCTATTGCTGGAGCGCTCGGAAAGCCCGTCATTAGAAAAGCCATAACAGAAACAGTAAAAAGACTAGGCGCACAATTCGTTGTCGGTCAAACAATAGAAAAAGCTATCGAACAAGGTCAGGAATTTGCAAAAAAGAACGGCTACCGCTGCTCATTCGATATGTTGGGAGAAGGAGCGAGAACCATAGAGGATGCCGAACGTTACTTTCAGTCCTATTGCAAAGCTCTGAACCAAATCGCAGCATCTGTTGATCTGACAAAACCCATTGAGCAACGTCATGGAATGTCGGTCAAACTTTCGGCTTTGCACCCGAAATATCTCTGGCAACATGCAGATTTATGCGTCCCCGCAATCTCGGAAAAACTATTAACACTCGCCAAAAATGCTGCACAAAAAGGGATCACATTAACAGTCGACGCCGAAGAATCCGAACGTCTGGAACTCTCTCTGGAAATTATAAAAACCGTAGTGGAAAAACTGGGGAAAACCGACTGGCGCGGCTTCGGCCTTGCCGTCCAAGCCTATGATCGTAGAGCGCCCTATGTCATTGAATGGATTGAAACTCTTGCAAAATCTCATGGTCTAACCCTGCAGGTTCGACTGGTTAAAGGCGCATACTGGGATAGTGAAATTAAACGCGCTCAAGTCGGAGGCTGGAAAGACTATCCCGTCTATCAAAGAAAAAGCCAAACAGATCTGGCTTATCTGACATGCGCACAAAAACTTCTGAAAGCACGCCCTCATCTCTACCCAATGTTTGCGACTCATAATGCCTATACGGCTGCCGCCGTTCTAGAATTCTCGAAATATAATCGTGAAGGCTTTGAGTTCCAAAGACTTCACGGCATGGGATCAAGTCTTGGAGACATACTGAGATCACAGGAAAATCTTCCCGTCACGATCTACGCGCCCGTTGGCCCTTATGAAGACTTACTTCCCTATCTTGTCAGACGAATGCTGGAGAACGGAGCCAACGCTTCTTTTGTTGCAAAACTGCGAAATAAAGACACAGCCATAGATGAAATTATTGCGGACCCTATCGAAAAAGTAAAACAAGAAAAAGTACCGGAACCCATTGAAAAACCGGAAAATATTTACGGGTCTTCTCGTATTAATTCTAAGGGATATGATTTATCCCTCGCAATATCGAGACACCATTTTTTTGCTGCAATTCCTCAAAATCCGCAATATTTGCCCTTAAGCGACACAAAAGACATACCGAACCTCTTTGCTGCAGCAAAAATGGAATTTGAAAACTGGAACAACACCCCCGCCAGCACCAGAGGCGGCATCCTGAAAAAAGCCGCCGACCTTTTGGAAAGCAATACACCACGTCTAATGGCACTTTTGCATCACGAGGCCAAAAAGACAATCTCCGATGCCATAGCAGAGATACGCGAAGCCGTTGATTTCCTTCGTTATTATGCTCATTTGGCTGAACTGGATTTCACAACAGAAGGAAAAACACTGATTGGCCCGTCAGGAGAAACCAATCACCTGAGACTTTCCGGAAGAGGGACTTTTATTTGTATTTCGCCATGGAACTTTCCGTTGGCGATATTTATAGGACAGGTGAGCGCGGCGTTAGCTGCAGGCAACTGCGTCATTGCCAAACCCGCAGAACAAACGCCACAAATCGCGGCCTTTGCCGTAACTCTACTCCATCGGGCCGGAATTCCACATAAAGCACTTCAAATCGCGATTGGGGACGGCAAAACGGGCGCAGAGCTGGTCGCCCATAAGGATGTCTCGGGCGTTGCGTTCACAGGCTCAACACAAGTCGCCCAATCCATAAACAAGACGCTAGCCGCCAAAACAGGCCCGATTGTCCCGTTAATCGCTGAAACAGGCGGACAAAATGCCATGATCGTAGACTCGACTTCTTTGCCCGAACAAGTGGTCGATGATGTCATCCTCTCCGCCTTCGGCTCTGCAGGACAAAGATGCTCAGCGTTAAGGGTTTTATACTTACAAAAAGATACAGCCGATAAAGTGCTAAACCTTCTGAAGAATGCCATGCAACAAATCAGAATAGGGGAAGCCACAAACCCCACCACAGACATTTGCCAGATCATCGATGAAGATGCCCTGAAAAATCTGGAAGGGCATGTCGGCTATCTGGACAGCTTTGCAAAAAAACTCTGTGAAACCCCGCTCCCCGAAGGCCTGACAGGCACTTACTTCGCCCCAAGAGTATATGAAATAAACACTCTTTCTGAACTCAAAGGGGAAGTCTTTGGGCCAATCTTGCACGTCATCCGCTTTGACGACGATAAATTGGAAGAAATTATATCGGACATCAATGCAACTGGCTTTGGCCTTACCTTTGGCCTCCATTCCCGCCTCGAGCGCAGATTTAAGGAATTGCCAGATAAAATCAAAGCAGGGAATATCTATATCAACCGCTCCATGATCGGAGCCGTCGTAGGCGTCCAGCCATTCGGCGGACAAGGGTTGTCCGGTACTGGCCCAAAGGCAGGAGGCCCACATTATTTGCACAGATTTGCAACAGAACAGGCCATTTCCAACAATGTCATGGCCTCTGGCGGCGATCTCCAACTTATTTCAAAGTCGCTGGATTAAAGGCGAAAAGTTGCAAAGTTTAAATTTTTGATGAAAATTTCTCTACAACTTGTATAACAAAGGCATGAAAATCCTATTGATCGGTTCAGGCGGCCGCGAACACGCCATGGCATGGAAAATCAAACAATCCCCTTTGTGTGACGAATTAATCGTAGCACCGGGAAATGCAGGGATTGCACAAATCGCAACTTGCGTACCCATACCGGCTGAAAATATTGCGGAGTTGGTCGCCCTAAGCCAGAACGAAAAAATTGATTTTGCGATCGTCGGCCCTGAAGCCCCGCTGGTTTTGGGACTGGCAGATGAGCTGTGCAATCTGGGCATTCCTGTTTTCGGCCCCTCTGCCGCAGCAGCCCAACTCGAAGGCTCCAAAGGCTTCATGAAAGATTTGTGTAAAAAATACAATATCCCAACCGCCTCATACGAACGTTTCACAGACCTGAATGAGGCCTTAAACTATATCAACAAACTTGGCGCTCCTATCGTAATCAAAGCTGACGGACTAGCCGCCGGTAAAGGCGTTGTGGTAGCCATGACACTGGATGAAGCCATCGCAGCAACAAAAGATATGCTTTCCGGCAACGCGTTCGGCCAAGCCGGAGCCTCAATCGTCATCGAAGAATTCATGGACGGTGAAGAAATCAGTTACTTCGCAATTTGCGATGGCGAAAACCTCCTCCCGCTCATTTCCGCCCAAGACCATAAGCGTGTCGGAGACGGAGATACAGGCCCAAACACAGGGGGAATGGGAGCCTACTCACCCGCACGCCTAATGACCCCTGCAATGGAACAGGAAATTCTGGAGAATATTCTGAAACCAACCGTCTCGGCCATGAAAGCTGAAGGATGCCCCTTTACCGGCGTATTCTTCGCAGGAATTATGGTGGTAAACGATGTCCCGAAATTGCTCGAATATAACGTCCGCTTCGGTGATCCGGAATGCCAAACACTAATGATGCGCCTCAAATCGGATTTAGTGGAAATCCTCTATGCTGCAGCAATTAAAAAACTGGATACCGTTAAAGCAGACTGGTCGGAAAACCCATCTCTGTGCGTAGTCATGGCAGCAAAAGGGTATCCGGGTTCATATACAAAGAACACTCCAATCCGTAATCTTGAAACTGCAGCAAAAATAGACGGCGTTAATATCTTCCACGCTGGGACAGCCCTCAAGGATGGAGAAATCGTCTCTATCGGCGGGCGCGTATTAGGAATTACAGCCTCGGGGAGCACGGTAACCGAAGCTAGAGAAAAAGCCTACGCTGCCGTAGATGCGCTGGACTGGCCAGAAGGCTTCTGTCGCCGCGACATCGCTTGGCGCGCCCTCTCTTCGGACGCAGCAAAATAAGACACGTCTATTAAACTCACTTGGGCAGGATCAAGTTGCTGATCAAAGAATCGGATCGCATTGCGGGCGAACCGTGCCGTATCATCAGTTGCAAAAAAATTGATCCTCTGGGAAACAGGACGCGCTGGCCCTTGATACGCGCTGCCGCCAATTGCGGCATATAAGGACTTTGCCGCAACAGCTCCTGAATTTATCAAACAAACCTCTCCTCCCAGAATGTCACGAATAATGTCGCTAAAAACCGGAAAATGAGTACAACCCAATATCAAAGTATCCGGAGCGCCTTCGCAATCAAAAAGAGGATCAAGATACCGCAGCAAAATCGACCGCGCAATATCGTCTGAAAAATGTGTCCAACCTTCCTCAGCCAGTGCAACAAGCATCTGGCATGAAGCAGGACTAACACGAATTTGCGGAGATAAACGCTGCAAAGCTTGACTATAAGCGCCCGAATGAATAGTGCCGCTAGTGGCGATTACACCCACATGATTATTTTTTGTTGTAGATACCGCAGCAATGGCAGCCGGATCGATCATCCCGACAACAGGCAAACCAGCAGCCAAATGGCTTACAGCCTCCAGAGCATGGGTTGAAGCCGTATTACAGGCAACCACAACCGCATCCACATCAAACTCTAGTAAAGAACAAGATAAAGCTTGAGAATATTTAATAACAGTCTCGCGACTTTTTGTCCCATAAGGCAGACGTGCCGTATCGCCAATATAGACAAAATTATCATTGGGAAACAGCAAGTTAAGCTCGTGCAGCACCGTAAGACCGCCAATGCCGGAATCAAACACCCCGATCCGGCGTTGCCCTGATTGAAGCGGAAATATATTTTCTTTCTCGATAATCACGATTGATGTTTTTCTGGGACTGTTCCCGTGCTAAAATAAATCTATGTTCTCCTTATCAGCCCTTTAAGAATTCTTCAAGAATTGGTTGATATACAGGAGTCCTCCCATAAGCAATCAAGGAGTTAAATTATGGAACTCGCAATTCATGGAAAACAAATGGATGTAGGGGATGCACTACGCACCCATATCACAACAAAATTGGAGGAAGTAAACGCGAAATATTTCAATCGTGCCATTGATATAACCGTCACATTGGCACCGGAAGGTCACGGATTTGTAAAAACACATATTTCGTTACGTGTCGGAAAAGATATTCTTGTCACCGCGCACGCTACAGAATCCGATGCCTATGTTTCTTTTGACGTCACAGCAGAAAAAATCGCAAAACAATTGCGTCGCTACAAACGTCGCCTGCGCGATCACCACGCCCGTCTTGAGCAAACTCCGGAAACCGAAATGACCAAAGCACGCGACTATGTTCTCGCCATTCAAGAACTGCAAGGCCAAGCCGAAGAACAAGAGGAGGACGATATTCCTCAAGGTGAAGACCCTGTTATTGTCGCGGAACAACCAATGCAGATTCAAAAAATGAGCGTATCGGATGCTGTCATGCGCATGGATCTCTCTGGGCAAACTGCTATTCTCTTCCGCAACCCTAAAAACAATCATCTCAATATGATCTATCGCCGTGCCGATGGAAATATTGGCTGGGTAGAACCGGAAGAAAACATTGCTTCTGCGGCAGAATAAATTTCCCAAGATAAAATTGGTAAAAAATAGCCTTCGAAAATGAGGGCTATTTTTTTAATCATTTTTCGCACTGCATCGACTTTTTTTGTAGAAATCTGACCCAAGAGTCGCTACCTAAGTCCTGAGAGCTTTTTCACTTCTGCTGGGGAGCAGTCTGATGCCGGAAACATCGTCGAAAGATTTCGAGAACGATTTATCAATCTCGAATGTTTATTATGGCCTAAAAGGCCAAACAACTGAGCAGATATTCAAAGCGCTCTCTTGGAAGATTTCTCAAGATATTTCACTTTCGTCTTCCGTCATTTACGCAGACATTCTAAGAGCTGCCAAAAATCATAACGCGGCAATAGGTGAGGGAGTTGCCGTGATCGACTGGAAATGCGAAGGAATCAAATCATCCTATGTCATGGTATCAATGCTGGAAAACAGCATAAACTTTAGTGACTCAGACGGACTACCGATTGATATTGTTTTGGTTCTAATTTCACCGAAGCAAGAATCGCTTACTCACTTACGCCATCTATCAAGATTAACAAGATTGTTCAGAGAAGAATCAATTCTAAGTCAATTGAGATCGGCAACATGCGCGGATGGGATGATATCGATCCTCTGCCCTGAAAACAGAAAAATTCAAGCAGCATAAGACTATAGTAAGACCAAATTGTTTGTTCTTACTTATGCCCGCCAACCCACTCAATACCGTAACCAAAAGCGCGATCCATCTCAGCATGGCCCGGAAAATATTCGGTATAATTGGTCACGCGCATCCCGTCACGGATATTATCGATGCCGGCAATTGCGCACAATCCCAACCCTTTTTGATGAGATGACAAAGTCACCACCATAGGATTGATTTCGGGCACACGAATCTGGATCTGAGGCTTAACCATCGCCCAATCCATTGCTCCCTGATAAATATAAATATAAATTAGAATACGTTTGAAGTCAGGCCAATGAGCTCCGTTCAAATGTACATATTCATCATCACCTTCGGAATTGCCGGTACGCTCATCCCCTGACAGAGAGAGAAAAGGCTCAGAATTATATGCTCCCATTAATCCACCAAAAGCCTGAACGGCTCCGCGCTGACCATTCTTAAGCTCATAGAGAATGCCCAAATCAAGATCGATGTCAGCTGTCTTTTTCCGCTTTAATAATTTGCCGATAAAACTTGTATCTTCAATCATTTGGTTATCCCACGCCGCACCAATGCGAACATCTCCAAATCCACCCTGCGGAGGGGAAACAGAAAGCGTATCATTCCGTTTTCCTAAAAAGTCAGCATTGATACTCTGATCATTCGGATCAATATATCCGGCAGCCCCTAAAGAATGGCCGTGGCCGGAAAAATTCGAGCGGCCGCGCGTGGCCTCGGCAATAGAACCAACGGAACTGGTGCGAGTAGAAGAATTGCGTTCTGAAGACATGATAGCCTCTCAATGATCTAATCTGATAATTTAACCGCGAATGGCAAGACGACCCGGATTGTGCGATAGACGATGCAGCACTTCATCCAATTGGTCAAGGGATTTGAAGCGGATCGACATAACCCCGTCTTGCTGCCCCTCCATATCAATTTCAACCTGCATGCCAAGGACATTGGAAACTTCCTTTTCCAATGCAATTGTATTGAGGTCTTTTTCTTCACTTGCCGCAGCAATTTTCTTACCCGCTGCTTTCACTTTTTTACTGACAGAACGCCCGGAAACTTCACCAATCATTTTCTCGGTCTGCCGCACACTCAACCCAAGCGCAATAATTTTTTTGGCTTGCTCGATTTGCTGATCTTCACTTAAAACCAACAAAGTTCTGGCATGGCCGGCGGAAATTTTCCCTTCGGTAACCATCGCCTGAACAGGAGCTGCCAAATCATTCAAGCGCAGCATATTAGCAACATAAGATCGACTTTTCCCGACACGCTCTGCCACTTGTTCATGTGTATATTCGAATTGATCCGCCAACTGCCGCAACGCGCGCGCTTCATCAACCGCATTTAAATCCTCACGCTGCAAGTTTTCAATCAGGGCAATTTCAAGCGTGGTCGTATCATCAAGCTCGCGAATAATAATAGGAACTTCGTGCAACTGGGCTTTCTGGGCCGCTCTCCAACGTCGCTCACCGGCAACAATCTCGTAAAGGCCTTCATCCGTTGGATGTTTCCGCACCAAAATTGGCTGAATTAAACCATGCTGACGAATAGATTGAGCCAGCTCGGCTATTGATTCTTCCCGAAAAGTATGACGCGGCTGATAAACGCCCGGCACCAACTGTGCCAAAGAAATCATCTTACGACCGGATTGATTTTGACCTGATACTGGCGCTTCACTATTGATCCGCCCGTCACCCTCGCGAGCCTCGCCAGAGACCTCGCTTATGGAAACAGGGCTGTCCATATCGACTTCATCATCACCGAAGAGAGCGTTCAATCCGCGTCCCAAACCACGACGCTTGGAGGCATTAGGAATAACGGAAGAATTTTCATTGTGATCATCTACAGGGCTCATTCTATCAACCTTTACTATCTATGATTATCTTTAGGACTATCTTGGAACTATTTCTTTTCAAGCGCGATCATTTCACGTGAATCACGAGAAGAGCTTCCCCCATGATCGCGAGAGGCCTCCTCTGAAACTTTTTTCTCCTTGCGAATAATCTCACCCGCAAGACGAATATAAGCCTGCGCACCGGGACACTTCATATCATAAATAATCGCAGGCAACCCGTATGAAGGAGCTTCAGACAAACGAACATTGCGAGGAATAACCGTTTGATAAACCTTTTCCCCGAAATATTCGCGAACATCATCCGCAACAGCTCCCGACAAACGATTGCGCGGATCATACATTGTCAACAGCACACCATGAATATCCAGCTTCGGATTGAAATGCTGGCGCACGCGATCAATAGTTTTTACCAAATGAGACAAGCCCTCAAGGGCATAAAATTCACATTGCAACGGTACAACAATAGCATCAACAGCAACCAAGGCATTCAATGTCACAAGAGAAAGAGAAGGGGGGCAATCTGTAATCACATAGTCGAAAGGCAAAGGCCGTCTCAAAGCCTCGCGAAGACGAAATTCACGTCTCTTAGCCGTCACAAGCTCGATCTCGGCTCCAGCCAAATGCATCGAAGACGGCACCACATAGAGCCCCGGAACTTTTGTAGCAACCGCAAGCTCTGCTGCATTCAACCCTTCCTCAAAAATCAAATCATAAGCACTTTTGCGAATATCGGAACGCTTAACTCCAAGCCCTGTCGAAGCATTGCCCTGAGGATCAAGATCCACCAACAAAACCCTTTTCCCGACAGCCGCCAAAGCCGTAGCTAAATTAACTGCGGTCGTGGTTTTCCCAACGCCGCCTTTTTGGTTGGCCACAGCCAAAAGCCTTGGCATTTGAACCAAGGATCGTGGGGATTTAGAAGAATCAGAAACTCCGGAAGCAGAAGGAGTAGAAGGGGCAGCACTCACGGCAGGTATCATTGCGCAATCCTTAAACAGTTATAATGGCGGAGTGATCACACTATACAAGATCATCTCGATACGTCAAGAAAATGAAATGATTCACGTGAAACATTTCTAAATACATCTAGGGTCAAAACTCAGTTCGTTTTCTCGATTGTCTGAACATGACGAATTCTTAGAATCTTGGACCGGGAATCTGTACTACTAGGGAACTCTTCTAAATCAAAAGAAAAGAACTCCCTCGCTTCCAAAATTTCGGCTTCTGATTTTTCCCCTTTGGGAAAAATCAGAAGCAAATCCTCGTTACTCTCCCACCACCTCTGAGCCATATCTAAAAGACTTTTGAGACTGGACAAAGCTCGGGCAGTGACGACATCTGGCTTTGGTAATTTCTGGATATCCACATGTTCTACACGCTCATTGTGGATAATAACGGGGATAAAAGTTTCACGTGAAACACTCCCCATAAAAGCACATTTCTTCTGATCCGACTCAAAAACATGCACTTCCAAATCCTCACGAGCCATAGCAAGAACCAAAGCTGGGAAACCGGCCCCTGAACCAAAATCAAAAAGAACTTTAGCCCCCGAGGGGAGGAGCGGCTCAATTTGTAACGAATCTTCAAAATGTCTACTATCAATATCTTGAAGTGTAGACGGTGAAACAAGATTAATCGCTTTTGACCATTTCAAAAGGAGAGTCTTATATAAAGACAGCTTATTCTGAAGTTCCGGCGATCTAGGCAACATCAGACACACTTCCATTTGATTTGCGCTTCACAAATCTTAACAGAGCTACGATTGCAGCAGGAGTAACTCCTGGAATACGAGAGGCCGCGCCAAGAGTAGCTGGCCGAACCTCCTGCAATTTGGAACGAATCTCATTCGAAAGGCTGCCGACTTTCATGTAATCAAAATCCGAGGGGATGATAAGATTTTCATCCTTTTTATACGCTGCGATGTCCGAGTCCTGCCGATCCAAATATCCTGAATACAACGCATCAATTTCTAGCTGCTCAAGGATAGGCCGAGGAAAATTCGACAGTTCAGGAAAAGCGGATAAAGTATCCTCAATAGAAAGATTCGGCATTCTTAATAAGTCCATTGCCGAACGACGTATCCCATCCCGATTGACAGAAATACCGGAAAATTCCAACTCATTTGGAGATTTCGCGTTTTCT
Organism: Alphaproteobacteria bacterium; assembly: GCA_020442425.1. GTDB lineage: Bacteria > Pseudomonadota > Alphaproteobacteria > Micavibrionales > Micavibrionaceae > UBA1573. Next base: position 20,587 of record JAGRKB010000071.1, read on the forward strand.
TCAGCAACCTCCCGAGCCTTCGACAATAAGGATAATTTCTCTTCCCAATGAGCAAGACGGGCAAAACCGATACAGCCAACCTCTATTCCTCGAGGAGTCAATCTCTGATCGGCATTATCCGCTCGAAGCCTTAAACGGTACTCAGCTCGACTCGTAAACATACGATAAGGCTCCGGCGCCCCCCTTGTGATAAGATCATCAATCATGACCCCGATATAAGCCTCAGAACGATCAAGGATGAATGTTTCACGTGAAACATTTTTTTCCTCCCCTTGGCTCAAACACTCTCCACGGGCTCTTAAAGCCGCATTAATGCCCGCCATAAGCCCTTGGGCAGCAGCTTCTTCATAGCCTGTAGTCCCATTGATTTGCCCAGCCAAAAACAAGCCGGCAGCGGACTTGGATTCCAGACTTGGCATCAAATCACGTGGATCACAAAAGTCATACTCAATGGCATAACCGTACTGAAAAACTTCAACATTTTCTAATCCTGGAATAGACCGAATGATTTGATCCTGAACATCGATAGGCAAAGACGTAGAAATTCCATTAGGATAAACAGTCGGATCATCAAGCCCCTCAGGTTCGAGGAAAATCTGATGCCGCTCTTTGTCGGCAAAGCGCATAATCTTATCTTCGATCGACGGGCAATAACGAGGCCCACGACTTTTGATTTGACCGGAATACATCGGAGCGCGGTGGATATTTTCCCGAATCACTTCGTGCGTTTTGGCGGAGGTATAGGTCATATAACACGAAATTTGCGGAACAGTAATTTTGTCCGTCATAAAAGAAAACGGGATAGGGGGCTCATCGCCTTTTTGCTCTTCCAAAATCGACCAATCAATAGTCCGACCATCCAGTCGCGCAGGGGTCCCAGTCTTCAACCGCGAAAGAGGCAAATTTAAACGCTCTAGCGCCAAAGCCAGTCCAACAGAAGGCTCCTCCCCAACACGACCGGCAGGAATTTGAGTCTCGCCCTGATGGATAATACCACGCAAAAATGTTCCGGTAGTCAAAACAACGGAAGCACAAGTCAAGCACCGCCCATCTGCAAGCGCAACTCCGCTAACCAATTGATTTTCATCAACAATTAAATCATCCGCTCCACAAGCAATGATTGTGAGATTCTCATACTCCGACAAAAGAGCCTGCATCGCCTCACGATAAAGCTTCCTGTCCGCCTGCGCCCGCGGTCCACGAACCGCGGGCCCCTTGGAAGCATTCAGCATACGGAACTGAATACCAGACTGATCGATAACGCGCCCCATAACGCCATCAAGCGCATCAATCTCACGAACAAGATGGCCTTTGCCCAATCCGCCAATAGCAGGATTGCAAGACATCGCCCCGATTGTATCAAATTTGTGGGTGACCAAAGCGGTTTTGACCCCCATACGAGCAGCAGCAGCAGCGGCTTCACAGCCTGCATGCCCGCCACCAATCACTACCACATCAAATTGAACATCGTTTCCCATGAAAATCCTAAAAAAGAAGAGGGTGCATCTCTCCTAAAATCTCCGCTCTATTTACAGGATTCTGTGGATAAAAATCAAATTTTTTTAAGACCAAACCTATAATCAACGGTCAAAAAACGCATTCTGAGCCACCTCAGCGCAGCATAACACGAACACCAAACAAAATTTGCACAATAGGAGCGCAGCAAAATTCGATTCGAATCGTCTCGAAATTGGAAATTATATTGTTATATATCAATATGTTAGAAGAATACGCCAAATCAGGCCAATAAAAACCGCAGCAAAAATCACGCCAAAACAAGAGCCTGTAAATCAGCATCAACGTCAACTGGCCTGCCAAACCACAATTCAAATCCTGGCCTTGCCTGATGCAACAACATCCCAATACCTGTGACAAAAGAGAGTCCTCTATCTTGAGCATGTCGCAACAAACTCGTCATTAGGGGAGAATAAACAATATCATTTACAATCGCATGGCTTGGCAGCGGGGAAAGATCAATAACCAACTCATCTTGCCCAACCATGCCCAAAGATGTTGAATTAACCAGCAGATCACAATCCGAAAGAACGGAGGACAGGCCATCCCAAGGCAGCGCCTCGCAAGAAAACTCGCGGGCAAGAGCTTCAGCCTTTTCATAGGTTCGATTAACAATAGTAATCTGGGAAACATTGGCAGATTGTAGGCCAAAGATAATCGCGCGTGCCGCACCGCCACTGCCCAACACAACGACCTTTTTCCCTAAAAATTCAAAATTTGGATGAGCAGTTTTGATATTCTCCAAAAATCCGAAATAGTCAGTATTCGTCCCAAACAATTCCCCATCCCTGCCAACAACCACAGTATTGACTGCACCGATTTTTTTAGCCTCCTCACTAAGCGAAGCACATAAATCCATAACAGCAACCTTATGAGGAATAGTTACGTTAAAACCGCGAATACCTGATTGAACCAGCTCCTGCACCCCCTCGGAAAGACGGTTAGGGGCAATATCAAATCTCTCATAAGAGCCTGCAATCCCGTACTTTTTTAACCAATAGCCATGTATGAGTGGAGATTTGCTATGAGCAATAGGATGCCCAACCACTCCAGCCTTCAATATATCGTGATTCATGATGCTCTTACTCATCCAATTCCATTTTTTCTTTTCTAATCTGCAGCAAAACCATAATCTCAGCCGCAGTTTCTTCGACTGAGCGTTTCGTGACGTCAATCGTAGGCCATCCATGTGTCTTAAAAAACTTTCTGGCCCAGATCACTTCTTCTTCAACTCGTTCAGGGTCAATATAATGATTATGAGAGAACAGACCACCGCTGTCAGACTTCAAACGTGTAGATCGCAGCTCAATGAGCCTATCCACACTCTCTGTTAATCCTACAAATAAAGGCCGATCATGCATTAAAACATCCTCGGGAAACCCTGTTTCCTTGACCAAAGGAATATTGGCCGCCCGAATACCGTGACGTGCCAGATAAATACAGGTCGGTGTCTTCGAAGTACGGGAAACACCAACCAGAACAACATCCGCCGTCTCTATCCCCTCCAACGTCTGCCCATCATCAAAGCTCATCGCAAAGTCAATCGCCTCCATTCTCTGAAAATAGAAAGCATCCAATTTATGCTGCAAGCCTGGTCGGCCAATCGGCTCTTGACCGACATAAGATGAGAGGCCTTCAATAAAAGGCGCCATAACAGCAATACAAGAAAGCCCCAGCGTGTGACAAACCTCCTCTAATCGACGGATCAACGCACCATCAACAAGAGTATAAAAAACAAGACCTCCCGATTGCTCAAGCCCCCTGATGACACGATCAAGCTGCCGCTCGCTCCGAACTTGAGGCCAAAGCTTTTGTTGAACTGGAACATCAAATTGAGAAATAGCGGCCTCAGCCAAACCTTGCAAAGTCGCACCAGTCGCATCAGAGACGAGATGAACAACAAAATGTTTATGAGTATTCATCTAATCGGCCTCGCGTTCCCACAACCATGCAGCCCCACGAACACCGGAAGAATCCCCATGTTTGGCTGGCCGCAACTGGGTACGAACTGTATCAGAGAAAATATACTTGTTCCAAAGTTTTGGAACCATATCATATAAACTGGAAACATTGCTCATCCCGCCGCCCAAAACGATGACATCCGGATCAAGAATATCAATCACTCCCGCAAGAGATCTTGCCAATCGATCCTGATATCGCTCTAGCGCGGCAACAGCCTTGGCCTCACCCTCAGCAGCACGTGCAACAATATCGTGCGCAGAAATAGCCTCTCCCGTCACACGCACATAGTCATCCTTAAAGCCCGTGCCGGAAATCCACTTTTCAATGCAGCCTTTCTTACCACAATAACATTGCGGACCGGGCGCTTCGATAAGATTAGGATCATCAACAAAATAGGAAATAGGGTCTTTATTTTTATAAATCTGGGCAACGATATCTTCGGGATTATTCTCACCATCAAAAAAATCAAGAGCATCTAAATTGGCAGATCTCAAACTTTTTTGAAGCGGCAACGGATTATGCCCCCATTCACCCCCCAATCCATTAAGACCGGAAACAGCCCTGCCATTTACAACGATCCCGGCCCCGCACCCCGTCCCGATAATAACGGCAAAAACAACCTCGGAACCTTCCCCTGCACCGTCAGTGGCTTCCGAAACAGCCAAACAATTAGCATCATTTTCGACACGAACCTCTCGATCCAAACGGACGCTCAAATCCTGAATCAAAGGTGTTCCAATAAGCCAAGTCGAATTCGAGTTCTTTATTAAACCCGTTTCCCGAGAAGTGCACCCCGGAATACCAATTCCCAAAGTCCCTTTTTGACCAAGTTCCTGCTCAGCCTCTTCAACCAAACGAACCAAATTTTTCAAACTGTCCTTATAAGATCCTTGCGGAGACGGTACGCGCTTTCTGTACAACTCTTTACCGTTTGAAGCATGTAGACAAATAATCTCCGTCTTGGTTCCGCCTAAATCAATTCCGATCCGCATGATTCCTCGCTTTTTTTGAATCTCCATACAATTTGAAATATTTTTGAAGAAACTACTAGACAAAATCGAAACGAAACTATTTGTCTATTTGACATAAACATGGTCAAATAAAATTGTAAGTCGGAAAAACCGACAAAAAAAAGTCTTGTGAATTTGGGTGGGAAATATGTACGGCAAAACGTCCTTAAATGCGGGAGCACTCGCTCCAAAAACCATGTTCAAAAATTTTCTGATAATGTGGCTAGGCATAATTACGCTGACAGCTCTCATAGCAGTTATCTTTATGCCGCGTACAGCAAAAGCAGACATCTTGATGCCAATAATTGGTCTGACGAAAGTCTCAAATCCAGCAGAAATAACGAGTTTTACAAATCAAGCTTCCCCGGCCATCGTTGAAGAACGCTGCCAATCCTTACTAAGCCCCAGACTAGGATTGACAAAACATAACGCATCTTCAAAGACATCCATAAGCCGGAACTGGCGCAATGCCAGCACAGGAGAAGGGCAAAAAACTGCGCAGAAATTTGATGCCGTAGAAGCAATAAAAGCCTACCGTCAATGCGCTAGAACTGTCGCACTCGAAGAGCTGGCAAAAAATTAATCTGTCCAAAAAACAGATTTTTAAATCTCTTCTCCGCCGCCACTGCAGATCCTCGCCACCCCAGCGAGGATCTGTCACATTAACCTATGACAAATTAAGATAGGAAATCGGAACCACACGCAAACCATCATACTTAAAGTTAACTACTTTAAACAGACCATGCGCATCAGCAATAAAAGCCATAATACTATGCTTATTGAGTATCGGTGGGCTTAACCATTCCCAATGAAAAGAATCAACAACTCCGATACCAGATTGAGCCTGAGCCTCCTCCAAACGGTCACGAGAACGGATCGGACGAGCATGCCCTTTCCATTTTTGCGCCTGCCAATGATTGGCCGTGCATACATTCCAATCTTGAATAGTATGAGATGAGTTCTCTCGACGCTCAATAATACATTTTTCACCAACATCTTTCCCACAAACAGTAAAGATAACGGGAATAACCAACTTACTCTCTGATAAAAGACGAACAGCCTCACTATAATCCTTGGCATTCTCGAAAACATAACGCAACAAATGGGATGGCAACCATCCTTTACTACGGAAAGTCTTAAAACGTTGAATAGCCCAATCAAATGGAAACCCCAAAATACCCAACCTACAATGCTGAGGGATAGGCGCTTGATTTATTGAAATCGCAAAGCGTCCGGGCGCAACAGCATTAATGATGCCACTATTTCCAGCCCAATTAATATCATAATACGATCCGACAGCGGTTTCGTATTTCGCAACATGCATAAATGCCCCCATAGGCAAGGACCAGTCAAGAACACGATGCAAAATCGGCCGGCGATCAGAATTCTCACGAACAATAGCCGTACAAGCCCATTCATAGCCTGTATTCAAAGTCTCAACCCCAACACCCAAATGCGCAGCAAAATCCTGAATCTCATTTTGATAAGGACTGTTTGTCCGAACCAACATTCTGCTACCAATCCTATCACCAATCTTTAAGAGAAATCTTGGTGTTAAATGACGCAAACGATGCAATAAACCATCAAAATTACACTTCTCTGCAATTGCAACATCCCCACGGGATAATCCTTCATAAAACGGCATTTTGGGAAGGGGCTTGAAATCAAATTCTTCTGTAAAAAAAATCTGGGCAAGTTCGCTCATAAAATCCTCATAAAAAATTAATACTTTCGTAATAAATTAGCGACAAATGATACCATTTAATTCCATAGCGGAAAAAGATATAATTAAGCCTACAAAACTACTATCTTGCAACTCGGAAATCGGCATAAAAAATGAATTTAAAAGACCTGACTGTCTATTCTTCAATTCTTTTGATTGGTGCAGGCATTGCAGCTTTCACCTATTACAAAACCGAGAATGATTCTCTTAAAGCCATAGAACGATACAAAGAGAAATCGGAAAACGAGATATCCCTCTCCACGCAAAATATAGAGACTCAGTTCAAGCAAATCTACCAGGGAATACGCACCATAAGCATGCTTCCTAGTGTTATCAATATTGACCGCTACGGAGAAAATCTTGATGGAAATGCTCACGAATCTATTGTCCAGATATACAAAAACCTTAGATCAAACGTTACTGTCTCCGAAGTCTATGTTGTACCCGTCACTTTGGAACCCGAAAGAATTGATCCATTTACAGGCACATTCGAAACTCCAATTTTGATGTTCGATGACGAAGTTGCACAAAATTCTGACAAAACTGAGCAAGCCGCAACAGAAGAAACCGAAGAAGAAGCGGAAGAGCTCATCACAACAATCAAAGAGGCCGAAGCCGCTCCGGAAGTAGAAATCTTCGAATACCGCGCCCTAAAAGAACAAATGGCATACTTGAGAAAGAACTATCCGACACAAGGGCAAGGCGAAGAAAAATTAAATATTCCACTGATCGGCTCAGTAAGCGTACTAACTTGTGACAACGGCGATTATGAAGCCACTCAAGACGATGCAGACAGAAGCGGCATCATGCTCTCAGTCCCATTCTACGGCCCAGACAAAAAGCTAAAGGGAACGATCACAGCCGTTCTTCGTGATAATGTTATGAGAGACATGCTGCCAAAATCCAATGCAACACTCATAAATTCGCTCTACCAATACTCCATACAGCCCGTTGAGGCAGGCCAAGAAAAATCCTCAAGCGAATGGGTCAAAAAGGAACTGGCAGATCCATCCCTTTTATTCTCGAAAGTCGTAACCCTAAACAATTTCGATCCAAGATCCGAATGGAAACTCTGGGCCGGATATCCGAATTCAAAATTCTATAACAGCGGCGATGAAAAAGCCGTAAGAAACTTTGAAATGTTCGGATACATTTTTGCTGCGCTATTCATCATAGTTACAATTGGTGTATACGCCACAATTCGCAAAAATATTACAGCTCTGGAAAAACACAAAATCGATCTGGAAGAAAAAGTAAACCAGAGAAGTCTTGAAATTGACAACATGAACAAGGAGCGCGAGCGCCAAAAAGCAGAAGCGGAAGAACAAAGCAAAAAAATTCTGATGTCCATGGCTCAAAATTTCGAAGACTCGGTTAAACAGATTGTTGAAAATCTTGTGGCTTCTGCCCACACCATTCGCTCCAGCTCACACAATGTCAGCATAATTGCAAAAGAAACTCTACACAGCTCAGACAAAGTATCCAATGCAGCAAATGAAACAGAGAGTGTGGCCTCTCAAGTCTCAAGCGCAGCAGAGGAACTAACAAGTTCTATCCGCGAAATCGATCAACAAGCACAAAAATCTTCCGATGTCGTTGTGCAAGCCGTCGGAGAAGTCGAAGCGGCAAGACAAGCCATAGAAACCTTGTCGGAAAAATCGGCAAAAGTCGCCGAAGTTATTCTTGTAATCAATGAGATTTCCGACCGCATCAATCTCTTGGCTCTGAACGCAACAATCGAAGCGGCACGTGCCGGCGAAGCCGGAAAGGGCTTCGC
>JAGRKB010000072.1 GCA_020442425.1 Alphaproteobacteria bacterium
CCATTTCTTTGTACTGTTCTGTCTTCGACCGCATGAAACACGGAGAACAAGAGCGGCAGAGAAAAAAAGAAACTTCGTCTCTTCGTTCCTTCGCGTAAAACTTAAAAAAAGCCCCTGTCGTCATTGCGAGGAGCGTTAGCGACGACGCAATCCAGATGTTCTAATGGATCGCCGCGCGCCTTGCAGTCGCTCGCGATGACGGGTAGAGGTTTAAAAACGTTCTTTTCACGCGAAGTCTCGAAGAACCGAAGAAAAAACACAATCCATTCCATTTGCAACTCCGTGCTTGACACGGAGGCTTTGACTCATCTTCTACCAAGACCCCGCATCCCGTGCGGGGTTACGTTTCCAAGAAACCATAAAGCCTCACGCAGAGGACGCAAAGTTAACGCAGAGGCATCAGAGGGAACAGGTTCTCTGCGTTCTCTGTGTGAAGAGATACTATTCAGGATGACAAAGTATTTTTGAGCTTAACTATAATTGACAGATTGCCTAAAGGCAATCTGTCGGCGTCAGCCATAGAATCACGGGTTTACCCATGGGTATCTATGCAAGAATAAAATGTAAACAGAACTAGCAATTGGGTGTTTGCCGTCTCACTTCTTGTAAGGTAGCAACTGTTGGAAACAGTGTATCTGGTTCGCGCAAGTTTACCTTATCTATAGCGCTGCAAATTTCGTTACGCTCTGCCCAATCCAATTCAATATCCAAAGATTTGATAAGTTCAAGAGTAGGCGCAATAGCGATGTTTCTATGAGCGATGAGTAGTATGCCTTCAAAAACTTCTGCAACTCTTTCCTGAACCTCATTTGCTTCAGGATTTCCGTTTTCTTTCAAAACCCTCAAATTGAGCGTGAAATCCTTATCATTTTCGCGGCTTTCTTTTATCTTTGCCTGTAATTTAGCTGCAAAGCTCTCAAAAGAATCATTAGAAAGATAAGTATTTAATCTGGAAAGAGTCTTGCAGACTGCTATAGCAATAAGAGCGTCTCGCTTTTCCAATGCGCCTTTTGCCGCTTGCCCGAAAACTGATGTAAAATTTGGTCTAGTAATGCAAAAACCATCGGTTGCTGTCATATAACTCTCCTGCTTGTTTTAAGATGTGATGTAAACTACTAACCATAAGATGAAAATATGTCAAACAAAAAACCGCCCGGCAAGGGCGGCTTTAGAAAACATAACAAAACAAGGCTATGACGAATAATACATATCATATTCAATCGGGTGAGGCATGGTCTCAAAAGCTTCAACCTCAGCCATTTTAAGCTCGATATAGGCTTCAATCAGGTCTTCGGAGAAGACACCACCCGCGGTCAAGAAGTCATAATTGACTTGAAGAGCATTCAGAGCTTCTCTCAATGAACCACAAACAGTCGGAACCTTTGCCAACTCCTCTGGCGGCAAGTGATAAAGATCTTTATCATGAGCCTCTCCGGGGTGGATTTTGTTTTTAATCCCGTCAAGACCCGCCATGAGCATAGCAGCATAGGCGAGGTACGGGTTTGCAGTCGGATCAGGAAAACGAACTTCAACGCGCTTGCCTTTTGGAGAGGCAGCATAAGGTATGCGGCAAGAAGCAGAGCGGTTGCGACCGGAATAGGCCAACAGGACAGGGGCTTCATATCCTGGAACTAGGCGCTTGTAAGAGTTGGTTGTCGGGTTAGTAAAAGCATTCAATGCCTTAGCATGTTTGATAATCCCGCCTATATAAAATAGCGCAGTTTCGGACAATCCTGCATAACCATCACCTGCAAACAAGGGGGTTGACCCTTTCCAGATGGATTGGTGGCAATGCATACCTGAACCGTTATCACCAAAGATAGGTTTCGGCATAAAGGTAGCGGATTGACCATAGGCCGCAGCAACATTATGTACGACATGCTTGTATATTTGCATGTTGTCTCCACAATTCAACAAGGTATCGAATTTGATGCCGAGTTCATGTTGGCTAGGCGCAACTTCATGGTGATGCTTTTCAACTTCAACACCCATAGTCGCAATAACAGAAAGCATTTCTGCGCGCATATTTGACCCTGTATCCACAGGAGAGTCGGGGAAGTAACCGCCCTTTACACGTGGACGATGACCGAGATTTCCCTGATCGTAATGTTTGTCAGTATTGTAAGGGCCTTCAGCACTATCAATTTCATAGGAAACTTTGTTCATGCTGACTTTATATTTAACATCATCAAAAACAAAGAACTCAGCTTCAGGACCAAAAAAAGCAGTATCGCCAATGCCTGTGCTTTTTAAATGTTCTTCCGCAGCTTTCGCAACAGAGCGTGGGCAACGGGAATAATGCTCGCGTGTAGAAGGCTCCAGTATATAGCAGAAAATTTTGACAGTTGGTTGAGATGAGAACGGATCACGACAAGCACGAGAAAGGTCAGGCAGCAAAATCATGTCCGACTCATTGATAGCCTTCCATCCTGCAATGGATGAGCCATCGAAATAAATGCCTTCTGTTAAAATGCTTTCGTCTACCGTTGAGATATGTTGCGTAGTGTGTTGTTGTTTACCGCGCATGTCCGCGAAACAGAAATCAACATATTCGATTTCGTTATCTTTAAGGAATTTTACAAATTCGGAAGCACTTTTAAAACTTAAGGCGCTGGATGATGGCATGTTGACCCTCTGGATTAGTTAATATGCAAAAAATGCAAGACTGCTATGTCTTGATTGATTGTTTGATTAACATGCCCTAAAACGGCAGTCTACAAAAAATTATTTTTTGTATGGACAAAATCAACAATTTTTAGCATAAAGCTGCTTCAAAGCGTTTTCGCCATATTTTTATCTTGTGGCGGCCGTAGCTCAGTTGGTAGAGCCCTCGGTTGTGGTCCGAGTGGTCGTGGGTTCGAATCCCATCGGTCGCCCCATTTTCTATAAAGTAATGATATGACCAGAAATCATCTGATTATCCTAATCTTTCTTATGCTGTCTTTGGCCGCATGTGCGCCTACAATAAATGCAGGCAATAAGAATATGGTGACGCTGTTTGTTCCTTCAAAAATGCAAGAAGGGGAAGCTTTGCGGCTAGCGGATCAGCACTGCGCCCAATTTGGACGTTCAGCTACGCTCAAAGGAAAACCACGCGGCGACTATTACGATTATTCTTGCGTAAAGTGATTCTAAAGAAACATATTTTTCAGGGATTTTCTAAGTTTCTCTGCTTTTTTAGGTGAATATTCTATCTTAAGCGTGGCTTTCCCTTCACGGGTCATCATTGTAATGAGCTTGCTCATATCAATATCCTCAAATTTTTTGGTTTCGGCATATAAGGAATGAATGGCTTTGTGGGTTTTGGGGCTTAATCTGACGCTAATGATGTAGTCACCAATGACATTATAATTGACGGACATTTGATCGCAAAACGCTCCGGGGCCACGAACAAAAAAATGATTGTCATTCTTTTTGATAAAAGTTTCTCCCCAAAGGTTAAGAAATGAAGCTCCTCCGGTCACAGCGAAAAAACGCACACCAAGTAAGCGAAGTGTTTTGTTGAGGCGATCTTCCTTATCCGATTGAAAGAAATACCACCATAAATAGGGATTCCAAGCATATACATCTTTTTCACCTGTCATTTTGCAGAGCATCAAACACTGATGTGCCCATAAATCATTTAAATCGAGCAGGTTTGCAAATGTCCAAGTCTGTTTTTCTTCTGGTGGCAAGTCAGGGGTATGGGAATCCAGAGAAAATCGGGTCTTGGAAAGACCTGCTGCAAAAGCCTGCAATTGTAGAATCCATACGCCACTGATGGCATATTCCTTCCCGATTTTGTGAACAACCCCATCATGAATAAGTCCTCTTAATTCCTTATAAACAGCCTGCAATGTAATGGCATTCTGCTTATGGGTCAGCAAGGAGTGGATTTCGCCCGCAGTGAGAGAGGCCCTTTTGCGAAAGAGCAGTATGATCCGTGTTTTAACAGAGTTAGAATGTGGCAAAATCATAAATTTAAACTTTCAGTTTAAAATTATATCTGTTTTCGCATATTTCTGGAACAAAAAAAGAGAAGTGCTGTATTTGTGGCGCATAAAACAGAAATTGAGGAAAAAATGTTCAAAGTTTATCTGGCAGTAATCACCTTGATCATGACATTTGGCGTATCTATGAATGCCCACTCGGAGGATCAAAGACAAAAGAGTGTCTATAAGAAAGTCATCGAAAGCGGAGTAATCCGTTGCGGCTACTTCTCTTGGCCACCTTATATTGTCAAGGACCCGAACAGTGGGAAGCTCTCTGGTATTAATTATGATTACATGGAAGAAATCGGAAATATTCTTGATTTAAAGATTGAGTGGGCAGAGGAAGTATCGGCTGGCACAGCAATCGAAGGGCTAAACACAAATCGATATGATGTAATGTGTGCAACGCTATGGCCGGATGCAGCAAGGCTAAAGAATTCATTGATGTCCGATCCGGAATTTTATAGTTCCGTATATGTGGTAGTGCGTGCGGATGATAATCGCTTTGATAGTTTATCAAAAGAAATCAACGACCCGACCGTGACGATTGCAGGAATAGAAGGGGATGTGACATACAGTGTTCCTTCACAAAAATTTCCCAAAGCTAAATTGTTAGCGCTTCCCCAATTCTCTGATAGCGGGGTATTAATCCAGTCTCTAATCAGCCGAAAGGCAGATGCTATTTTAATTGATTTGGGGACAGTAAATGATTTCAATAAAGCCAACGGAGGTTTATTGAAATTAGCAGTCAATAGGCCTCCCGTAGAATTTTTTTCAGAATCACTTGCAGTGAAGTCCGGGGAGCAGGAGTTAATATTACTCCTCAATCAGGCTCTAAGAAT
>JAGRKB010000073.1 GCA_020442425.1 Alphaproteobacteria bacterium
ATCCGCGAAGGTGGTCGTACCGTCGGTGCCGGCGTCGTCGCGAAAATTATTGCTTAAGGTTTGAGAGTAAGGAAATAAAAAATGGACACACAAACCATCCGCATTCGCCTTCGGGCATATGATCACCGCATTCTGGATGCTTCTACGAATGAGATCGTAAACACAGCAAAACGCACTGGTGCAAGTGTACGTGGGCCTGTTCCACTACCAACGGACAATGAAGGTTTCACGATGTTGCGTTCACCGCACATCGATAAGAAATCGATGGATCAGTTTGAAATTCGGACTCACAAACGCTTGATTGACATCATCAATCCGACACCACAAACAGTGGATGCCTTGATGAAACTAGATTTGGCAGCAGGTGTGGACGTAGAAATCAAAGTCGGACAAGCGGCCTAATTTGGCTCTAGTTTGGCAAAGAAATTAGTAAGTTAGGAAAAGGAATCTGGAGATAAAAATGAGAACCGGATTGATTGCAAAAAACGAAGGAATGACACGCGTCTTCGGAGAAGACGGGAGACACATTCCAGTAACCGTGCTAAAAATTGACAACCTTCAAGTTGTTGATGTTCGCACCCAAGAACGCGATGGCTATACAGCCGTCCAACTGGGCGCTGGCGCAGCAAAGGTTAAAAACATATCCAAAGCTATGCGCGGTCACTACGCAAAGGCTAAAGTCGAGCCAAAGAAAAAAGTGGCTGAGTTTCGCGTAAGCCCTGAAAACGTATTGGATATTGGTGCAGAACTTTGTGCAAGCCACTTTGTTCCGGGTCAATTCGTTGATGTGCAAGGAACGTCAAAAGGTCGTGGTTTTGCTGGTGGTATGAAGCGCTGGAACTTTGGTGGGTTGCGTGCATCTCACGGTGTATCTGTTTCTCACCGCTCGATCGGTTCTACCGGTTGTTCACAAGATCCTGGCCGAACCTGGAAAGGTAAAAAAATGCCTGGTCACTACGGTGTTGATACTGTGACCACCCAGAACTTGAAAGTTGTAGCGGTTTATCCGGAGGATGGTTTGGTATTGGTTCAGGGGAATGTCCCTGGCAATGCTCAAGAGTGGGTCATCATCACAGACGCTGTTAAAAAAGCAGCTCACGTTGATGTACCAAAGCCAGCCGGACTGAAAGCGGCCGCAGCAGCACAGGCTCCTGTAGCTCAAGAAGAAACACCTGCTGAAGCTCCACAAGACGCTCCTGCAGAAGAAGCAAAAGAATAGGTAAGGGTCTGAGATATGAAGATCGCTGTAAAGACATTAGAAAACAAAGAAGCCGGAAACATCGAGCTTGATGATACCGTATTCGGAGTGGAAGTACGTACAGATATCCTGCATCGTATGGTTCACTATCAATTGAACAAGCGCCGTGCCGGTACCCACAAAACCAAGGGTGTATCTGATGTATCGGGTACAGGTAAAAAACCTTGGAATCAAAAAGGCACAGGTCGTGCTCGTGCTTCTAACCTGCGTGCAGCACAATTTGTTGGTGGGGCAACGATCTTTGGACCGGTTGTGCGCTCTCATGCAACCGATTTGCCGAAAAAACAACGTGCTTTGGCTTTGAAAACAGCTCTGTCTGCAAAAGCAGCCAACGGTCAGTTGATCGTTCTGGATAATGCAAAGGCATCTGAGCCAAAAACAAAGGCAATGGTAGCCAAGCTTGCGGCAATGGGTATTCAATCCGCTTTGTTTGTCTGCGGTGAAGAAATGGATCACAACTTTGCTTTGGCAATTCGCAATATTCCGCATATTGATGTCTTGTCCTGCGAAGGTGCAAACGTGTATGACATTCTTCGTCACGATACATTGGTATTGACGAAGGATGCAGTAGAAAACCTGACCAAGCGTCTTGCAGCATAGAACGTAAGGAATAGGTAGGAGATTAAAATGGCAAAAGCAAAAACTGCAAAACCGGTAGCAACCGAACAAGACTATGTAACGATTGTAAGACCAATCGTAACCGAGAAATCCATGATGGGTTCTCAAAATGGTCAAGTAACCTTCCAAGTTGCTCCAACTGCAACCAAGCCACAAATCAAACGCGCTGTAGAAGCTTTGTTTGATGTAAAGGTGAGCGCTGTGAATACCATTACCACAAAAGGTAAGACCAAGCGCTTTAAGGGAATTCTTGGAAAACGTTCCGACGTGAAGAAGGCCATCGTTACTCTTGTTGAGGGCGAGACCATCGACGTAGGAACTGGTGTATAAGGTAAGATTTAGGGAAGAAGGATAGCAAAATGGCTTTGAAAAAATATAATCCGACAACCCCGGGCCAACGTCAGTTGGTATTGGTTGATCGTAGCCAGCTCTGGAAAGGTGATCCTGAAAAGTCTTTGACTGAAGGAAAGCACAGAAAAGGTGGTCGTAACAACACCGGACGCATTACACAGCGCTTTTTGGGCGGTGGACACAAGCAACGCTATCGCTTAGTCGACTTCAAACGCTGCAAGTTTGATGTGGAAGCAACCGTATTGCGTTTGGAATATGACCCAAACCGTACAGCGTTCATTGCTTTGATTCAATATGAAGACGGTGAGAAGGCTTATATTCTGGCTCCTCAACGTATGGCAGAAGGCGACAAAATCGTCTCCAGCGAAAAAGCTGATATTAAAATCGGAAATACGCTGCCTCTGAAAAACATGCCTGTTGGTACCATCATCCACAACGTGGAAATGAAACCGGGCAAAGGGGGTCAGTTGGCTCGCGCAGGTGGAACTTTTGCTCAGCTTGTTGGTCGTGACCAAGGCTATGCACAGATTAAACTCTCTTCCGGAGAAATGCGTATGGTTCGCGGTGAGTGCTTGGCTACCATCGGTGCTGTATCCAACCCGGATCAGAAAAACGTGAATATCGGTAAAGCCGGTCGTAATCGCTGGTTGGGTCGTAAGCCTCACCAACGTGGTATCACCATGAACCCCGTTGATCACCCACACGGTGGTCGTACCAACGGTGGTGTTCACTGGTGTTCTCCAACCGGTGTACCTGCTAAAGGATACAAAACACGTAAGAACAAAGCGACTGACAAGTTTATTATTCGTCGTCGTAAGAGTAAAAAGTAGATAAAGAGTAAGATTTAGATTTGAGGAAGGCTGAGGTATAAAATATGGCTCGTTCAACTTGGAAAGGCCCCTTTGTTGATGGACATCTTCTAAAGAAAGTAGAAGAAGTACGTCAATCCGGAAAGAATACACCGATCAAAACCTGGTCGCGTCGTTCTACAATCCTGCCACAAATGGTAGGTTTGACCGTCGCAGTTCATAACGGGAATAAATTCATTCCTGTTCTGGTTACAGACAACATGATTGGTCACAAATTTGGTGAATATGCACACACACGTACCTTCAAAGGTCACGGTGGTGATAAGAAGAAGTAAGGAATAGATCATGGGAAAGCCTAAGAACGAAAGACGCGTCGCCGACAACGAGGCAAGAGCATTTGCCAAGTACATCGACACTAGCCCATACAAGTTGAACTTGGTGGCAGAGATGATCCGTGGGAAAAAAGCCGAGAAAGCACTTGTTGATCTCGAGTTCTCTAATAAGCGCGTCGCACGCGATGTTAAAAAAGTTTTGCAGTCAGCTGTCGCAAACGCTGAGAATAACCACTCCCTGGATGTGGATCGTCTCTACGTGGCAGAAGCAACTGTTGGAAAGTCGATCGTCATGAAACGTTTCATGGCACGTGCACGGGGTCGTGCTGGTCGTATTGAGAAATTCTTCAGCAACTTGACCGTTGTTGTCAGAGAAAAAGCTGAATAGGAGTAGGGGATAAACATGGGTCAGAAAGTTAATCCAATTGGTCTTCGCGTCGGTATTAACCGTACTTGGGACTCCCGCTGGTTCTCCGGTAAAGATTATGCCGTGAAATTGGTTGAAGATTTGAAATTGCGTGAATTCGTACAAGACAAATTGAAGGCCGCAGGCATCAGTAAAGTGATCGTAGAACGTGCAGCAAAAAATACACGCGTTACAGTTCACACTGCACGCCCAGGTGTGATCATCGGTAAAAAAGGTGCGGACATTGAAAAACTTCGTAAGGATTTGTCTCAAAAATCCGGTGGTGAGGTTTCTCTGAATATTGTCGAAATCCGCAAGCCGGAAATTGATGCTCAACTCGTCGCAGAGGGCATTGCCCAGCAGCTCGAGCGTCGTGTTTCTTTCCGTCGCGCCATGAAACGTGCAGTGCAATCCGCAATGCGTTTGGGTGCAAAAGGAATTCGTGTCAACGTATCCGGTCGTTTGGCTGGTGCTGACATTGCGCGTATGGAATGGTACCGCGAAGGTCAAGTGCCTTTGCACACATTGCGCGCTGACTTGGACTATGGAGTTGCTGAAGGTTTGACCACCTACGGCATCATCGGAGTTAAAGTCTGGATCTATAAAGGTGACGTTATGGAGCACGATCCTATGGCTCGTGACAAGCGTATGGCTGAAACTGTTGGAGCAACCAAGCGCGACTAGGCGTGACAAAAACGATATAGGAATAATGGAGTAGAGAAATGCTCTCACCAAAGAAAACAAAATACAGAAAAGCCCACAAAGGCCGTATTCATGGAAACGCAAAAGGCGGAAACCAGGTGCAATTTGGATCTTTTGGCTTGAAAGCGATGGAACCAGAGCGTATAACCGCACGTCAAATTGAGGCTGCGCGTCGTGCTTTGACCCGTCACATCAAACGTCAAGGTAAAGTATGGATCCGTGTTTTTCCTGATGTTCCTGTTTCCAAGAAGCCTCTTGAGGTTCGTATGGGATCCGGTAAAGGATCTCCGGAATATTGGGTATGCCGCGTAAAACCGGGTCGTATTATGTTTGAAATTGAAGGTGTAGCAGAAGAGTTAGCTCGCGAAGCTTTGACTTTGGCTGCCGCAAAACTTCCTATTGATACAAAATTCGTAAAACGAATTGCTGAATAGTAGATAGGTTTATGGAGATTAAAAATGGCTAAAGCAAAAGCAACAAACAAAGCAGAAGATTTGAAGGGCAAAAGCTCTGACGAATTGAACGCTATGCTTCTGGATCTGCGTAAGCAGCAAATGGACATGCGTTTCCAATTGGCCGGTGGTCAACTGCAAAATACTGCAGAGATCCGCAAGGTTCGTCGCACAATTGCTCGTGTAAAAACAATGATGAGCCAGCAAGTTGCTGCTCAAGCTGCCAAATAGGCTAAGAAGGAGTTTAAGAAATGCCACGTCGTGTTTTAGAAGGTCGCGTAGTCGGTGATGCAATGGACAAGACAGTAACCGTATTGGTTGAGCGTCGCACCATGCACCCAATCTACAAAAAGTATGTGAAGCTCAGCTCTAAATATGCTGCCCACGACGAAAGCAACCTTTTCCGTGTAGGAGACAAGGTCGAGATTGAAGAATGCCGTCCGATCTCCAAGCGCAAAACCTGGACAGTTGTCACAGACCCAAAATCCTTGGGGCGTGAGTTGACTGCAAAGGTAAAAGCCGAAGCTGCTGCGGACGCTGCGCCGGAAAAAGCGAAAAAAGCAGGCGCGAAAAAAGCGGCCGCAAAGAAATAGGTTTTAAGAAGTTTAACTAAAGAAATTCGGGTGAACGAAAATGATCCAGATGGAATCAAATCTTGATGTAGCAGACAACTCCGGCGCACGCCGTGTCTCCTGTATCAAAGTATTGGGTGGCTCAAAACGCCGCTTTGCAAATATCGGCGATGTGATCGTCGTATCTATCAAGGATGCGATTCCACGTGGTCGTGTGAAAAAAGGGGACGTTCACCGCGCTGTGATCGTACGGACATCTTCCGGTTTGCACAGAGACAATGGCGAAACTATCCGTTTTGACGGTAACGCAGTTGTTCTGATTAACAAGCAAGGTGAGCCGATCGGTACCCGTATTTTTGGCCCAGTAACCCGTGAATTGCGTGGTAAAGGCTACATGAAAATTATTTCTCTGGCTCCCGAGGTGCTCTAAATGACACAGGCAAAATTGAAAATTAAAAAAGGCGACCAAGTCGTCGTTATCACAGGTAAAGACAAAGGCAAAACCGGAGAAGTAACTCAGGTTATGCCAACAGAAAATCGTGTTATCGTCAGCGGTATCAATATCATGACCAAACATGCTAAGCCGACCCAATTTTCGGCTGGTGGTTTGCAAAAGATTGAAGCGTCGATTCACGTATCGAACGTGGCTTTGGCTGATCCGAAATCCGGAAAAGCAACCAAAGTCGGAATGAAAAAGCTGGATGATGGCAAAAAAGTACGTATTGCCAAAAAATCCGGTGAAACGATTGCTTAATGGATGGTAAGAAAATGACCGCTCAGGAAAAATACACTCCAAAAATGGAAGAAAGATATGTGAAGGAGCTTGCTCCTTCCATGCAAAAAAGCCGTGGCTACAAAAACGTTCACGAGATCCCGAAATTGGAAAAAATCGTGATCAACATGGGTGTCGGTCAGGCCGCTTTGGATAAAAAGCATATGGAAACTGCCCTAAAGGACTTGACCTTGATCGCCGGACAAAAGCCGATAGCAACAAAGGCACGTAAGTCAAATGCATCCTTCAAAATTCGTGAAGGCATGGCAATTGGTGCAAAAGTCACTTTGCGCGGCAAACGCATGTATGAATTCCTTGACCGCTTGGTCACAATTGCGCTACCACGTGTACGCGACTTCCGTGGCATTAACGGTAAGGCCTTTGATGGTCGTGGAAATTATGCATTGGGGATTAAAGATCACACGATTTTCCCTGAAATCAACTTCGAAAAAGTTGAAGCAGCGCGCGGTATGGATATCATCATCTGTACGTCTGCGAAAACAGATGATGAAGCAAAAGAATTGCTGCGCGGCTTTGATATGCCGTTCAGAAACTAATTAGAAAAAGAGGACGATAATGGCAAAAGTTAGTGCTGTAAACCGTAATGAAAAGCGCAAAAAAATGGCCAAACGCGATGCGGCCAAGCGTGCAAAACTCAAAGCTATGATCATGGATCGTGAGCTGCCGATTGAGGAGCGCTTTGCCTTGACCGTAAAATTGGCTCAAATGCCAAGAAACGGATCAGAAACCCGCGTGCGCAACCGTTGTGCTTTGACCGGTCGTCCACGTGCATATTATCGTAAATTTAGCCTGAGCCGTATTTCACTGCGCAAGCTGGCCTCCGAAGGTCAATTGCCTGGTGTAACGAAGTCAAGCTGGTAAAAATAGGAGATTATTGATCATGTCTATGAGTGATCCATTAGGAGATATGTTGACCCGCATCCGTAACGGACAGCAAGCAAGCCTCAAACAAGTTGTTTGCCCTGCTTCCAATTTGCGTGGCGCAGTACTGGCTGTTTTGAAAGCCGCAGGATACATCCGCGGTTACGAAGCATCAGCAGATGCACGCGGTCACAAAACATTTGTTATCGACTTGAAATATAGCGAAGGAGAGCCGGTCATTCGTGAATTGCACCGCGTATCCAAGCCAGGCCGTCGTATCTACGCAGCCGCTCAGGATATCCCTCGTTATTATAACGGGTTGGGCGTAACCATTATCTCTACACCACGTGGAGTAATGGCAGATCAACAGGCTCGCGACGAGAATGTTGGTGGTGAAGTTTTGTGTCAGGTATTCTAATTTTTTTTAAGAGCACCCGATACGATTTGATTTGTAATTAGAACGAGGAAAATAAAATGTCTCGCGTTGGAAAAAACCCGGTCGCAGTACCAAGCGGAGTTACCGTTGATCTGAAAGACCAACAAGTAAAAGTCAAAGGCCCAAAAGGCGAAATGGCTTTGGCTATTCATCCGAAAGTGACTGTAAAGCTAGACGGTGGAAACGTTTCTGTTGAACCAAACAACATGAAGGATCGTGAAAGCCGTGCTTTGTGGGCAACTGTGCAACGACGCATCACCAACATGGTCATCGGTGTCACCGAAGGCTTCAGCAAAGATCTTGAGATCGAAGGTGTTGGTTACCGTTGTAACATGCAAGGAAAGACCCTTGTATTGCAATTGGGTTTCAGCCATGACGTTCAATATCCTGTTCCTGAAGGCATCACGATTACCGTTGAAAAACAAACGGCAATCAAGATTTCCGGCGTTGACAAGGAACAAGTCGGCCAAGTAGCGGCAGAAATTCGTGGATACAGACCACCTGAGCCTTATAAAGGAAAAGGTGTCCGTTATGCAGGTGAGTATATCCTGCGTAAAGAAGGCAAGAAAAAATAATAATTAGGAAATAATGTAGGCAAGAAGGACGAAAATCATGCGTCAACCAGAAACAAATGCACAAAGACGGGCTCGTCGCGTACGCGCAAAATTGACCCGCATCAATAAGGCTGAATTGCCACGTTTGTCCGTACACCGTACAAACAAGCAGATTTATGCTCAGATCATCGATGATGTAAAAGGTGTAACCTTGGCATACGCCACGACACTGGAAGCTGATCGTAAGGCTGGCGGAAATGTCGCCGCTGCAGCAAAAGTTGGTGCATTGATTGCTGAGCGTGCAAAGGCCGCAAAAATTTCCAAAGTGATGTTTGACCGCGGAAGCTTCCGTTACCATGGTCGCGTCAAGGCTTTGGCTGAGGCCGCCCGTGAAGGCGGATTGGAATTCTAAGGAAGGAATGGTGAATTAAAGATGGCTCGTCCTGATCGTAAACAACGCGAAGAGCGCGAAGAAGTAGAATTGAACGAACGCCTGGTTGCCGTCAACCGCGTTGCAAAAGTTGTAAAAGGTGGTCGTCGTTTCGCCTTTGCCGCTTTGGTCGTCGTTGGGGATGGTCGTGGCCGTGTTGGTCATGGTCACGCAAAAGCCCGTGAGGTGCCTGATGCAATCAAAAAGGCAACCGAGCAAGCAAAACGCAATATGATTCGCGTGGCGCTTCGTGAAGGTCGCACTTTACACCATGATGTATTCGGTCGTTATGGAGCAGGGCGCATTCAAATGCGTACAGCACCTGCCGGTACCGGTATCATTGCTGGTGGTCCGCTTCGTGCAGTATTTGAAGCTGTCGGCATTCAAGATATTGTTGCAAAAACCATCGGAACAAACAATCCGTACAACATGGTAAACGCAGCATTCGAGGCTCTGAAAAGCATGGAAAGCCCACGCTCTGTTGCGACACGTCGCAGCAAAAAGGTCAGCGAGATTGTTGCAAACCGCGACGTCCGCATGAAGGAAGCGAAAGCGGAAGACGCATCAGAAGATGCGGAAGCTGCAACAGAATAATTAGGAAGAGGATGATCTGATATGGCACAAGCTAAAGCAAAAAAAGCAGACGCTTCTAAAAAAATGATCACAGTGACCCAAATCGGTAGCCCGATTGGTCGCCGTAATGATCAGGAACAAACCCTCGTTGGTTTGGGTCTGAACAAAATGCACCGTTCCAAACAGTTGGAGGATACTCCTGCTGTGCGCGGTATGATCTACAAAGTCAGACACCTTGTTGCTGTTACTGAAGAGTAAGAGACGGGTATAAGGCCAAAGAAGGATAAAGAAAATGAAACTCAATGAACTTCAGCCTCAAGAAGGCGCCGTAAAGAAAAGAATGCGCGTCGGTCGTGGGATCGGGTCCGGTAAGGGCAAGACCTGTGGACGTGGACAAAAAGGTCAAAAATCCCGTACCGGTGTAGCAATCAACGGTTTCGAGGGTGGACAAATGCCGCTTTACCGTCGTTTGCCGAAATTTGGTTTCCACAACCATTTCGCAAAAGACTACGCAACTGTAAACTTGGCACAATTGCAAGCTGCTATCGATGCAGGTCGCATTGACGCGAAGGAAGTCATCCACTGCAAAATGCTGATGGAAGCAGGCATCGCTGCGAAAGCCAAAGACGGTGTTCGTCTTTTGGGTAATGGCGAGCTGAAATCCAAAGTCACTCTGAAAATTTCAGGTGTAACAGCCTCCGCCAAAGCTGCTGTTGAAAAAGCCGGCGGTTCTGTTGAAGTGATCGTACCGGAAGTAAAGCCTGTAGTTCGCAAGAAGCCAATTCCTGGACAAAAATAAGCTTCGAGGCGAGCACAGAATTTTAAGGAGGCCTAACGGCCTCTTTTTTGTGCCTATAGTTCTGCATCTCCGCTAGACAGAAGCCCCTCAATCCGCTAAATAATTTGAGATCAAAATTACAAGGATAAATACAAAAATGGTATCAGCGGTTGAGCAACTCTCAAGAAACGCCAATTTAGGTTCTTTTGCCAAGGCAACAGAACTCAAACAAAGAATTTTGTTTGTAATCGGAGCCCTTCTGGTTTTCCGTCTTGGAACTTATATCCCAATCCCGGGAATTGATCCTCACGTGTGGGAAGGCATCTTTGAACAAAAGAGCGGTGGATTGCTTGATATGTTCAATATGTTCTCCGGTGGGTCTTTGTCTCGTATGACTATTTTCGCCTTGTCAATTATGCCCTACATTTCGGCATCGATTATCATGCAATTGGCAACAGCCCTCTCTCCGAAACTCGAAGCCATCAAAAAAGAAGGCGAGTCCGGACGTCAAAAGATCAACCAATACACACGCTATCTGACAGTGCTTTTGGCCGGTATTCAAGCTTATGGGCTGGCCGTCGGTCTTGAAAATCTCCAAGGCTCCCAAGGATCTGCCGTTATTGATCCGGGTCTGTTCTTCCGTATTTCAACCGTTATTACTGTGATTGGTGGAACCATGTTCCTGATGTGGCTCGGCGAGCAAATCACATCACGCGGAATCGGTAACGGAACATCCCTGATTATTTTCGCAGGGATCGTGGCGGGTCTTCCTCAAGCTCTCATTGAAACTCTGACACTTGGAGAAAAAGGACAAATCTCGTTCGTCGGAATTTTGATGATCTGCAGCATGGTTTTGGCAACGATTGTCTTTATCGTGTTCATGGAACGCGCACAACGTCGTATTCTGGTGCAATATCCGAAACGCCAAGTCGGCGCGCAACAAATGACCCAAGCCTCTCAGAACCACCTGCCTTTAAAGCTCAACATGTCCGGGGTCATCCCGCCAATCTTTGCATCGTCCTTGCTGTTCTTGCCGATGACTATCGTAGGCTTTGCGGGTGTTGACGCGGGAGACAGCTTCATGTCCGACATCGCCCGTTACATGACAACAGGCCATCCGGTTCACATGATCGCTTATGCATCTCTCATCACATTCTTTGCATTTTTCTATACGGCAATTGTTTTTAATCCGGAAGAGAATGCAGAAATGCTGCGTAAATATGGTGGCTTTATCCCTGGCGTTCGCCCTGGCAAAAGCACTGCAGATTTTCTCGATCATATCCTGACCCGCATTACAGTTTTAGGAGCAGCATATTTGTGCTTCATCTGTTTGCTACCGGAATTTTTGATCGCAGAATATGCCCTGCCATTTTACTTCGGGGGAACATCCCTGTTGATCGTCGTATCCGTTACGATGGATACGGTCGCACAAATCAACTCCCACATGTTGGCGCACCAATATGAAGGATTGATCAAAAAAACGCGTCTGACCAAAGGGAAAAAATAAACATGAACATTATTCTGATGGGCCCTCCGGGCGCAGGCAAAGGAACGCAAGCAAAAATTCTTGAAGAAACCAGAGGTTTGAAACAACTCTCGACAGGCGATATGTTGCGCGCAGAAATCTCGGCCCAATCTCCATTGGGCGTAAGAGTAAAAGCCATTATGGATGCAGGAGAATTGGTCTCTGATGAAATCGTAATCGAAATGATTTCCAACAGAGTCGAGCAAGCTGATTGCGCAAAAGGATTTATTCTGGATGGCTTCCCGAGAACCGTCGCCCAAGCAGAAGCCTTGGATAAAATGCTGTGTGACAAAGACAAATGCCTGAATGCTGTTATTCAATTATCTGTCGATGAAGCGGCTCTTTTGGCGCGTATCGAAAAGCGTGCTGCAGAAAGCGGAACAGTCCGTGCAGATGATAATGCTGAAACCCTCAAAAAGCGTTTGGAGGCATACCGTGCGCAAACCGCACCGATCCTGCCATACTATGAAGGCAAAGGCATGCTCCAGACCGTAGACGGCATGGCAGATATCGATGTGGTAACAGGCCAAATCGCAGCTATTCTGGATAAAGCAGCCCAAGCTGCGTAGCCTAATGGTTAAGAGAAGAAAGCAGCCCCTTGTAAAAACAATACCTAGGGTATTGCTCTATTTTGTGGTTATTCCTCTCTTCGGCGCCGCAATTTATGTGTACGGGCTAAAACTGGTCAATTTTTTTGTCGCCAGTGAAGTAAGGAATTTTTGGTTGGGTATGTTGATCTATATTCTCTACCAGTGTAGTTTTTTCATTGTCCTTGCCCACTTCTTGCATTTGGTCGGAATAATGCCAAAGCCAAAACCTCTTTTTTCTAGAAAATCATGGGAAAAAATAAAAAAGAACTGGAAAAGGATATAAGACACAAATAGTCCGTACCCCCGCATTGAATGCGGGGTCTGGTGCAAGAGGAGTCAAAGACCCCGTGTCACGCACGGGGTTGCGGGTGGAGGTATTTGGCTCTTTTCCCGTTTTCCGCCGTTCTTCCCTGACCGTCATTGCGAGCCCTGTAAGGGCGAAGCAATCCAGTGGTTTTCTGGATCGCCGTGTCGGTCTTGCAGACCTCCTCGCGATGACGGATAAACTCTGCGGTCCTCTGTGAATTTTGTAGTTAAAAAATTTTTGACCGGAATGATGATTGTGCGACAGAATTTACTTTTGTAAACTAAACGTCTCTTAATGTTTTGGAAAAGGAAACGAAAATGCATTGGTCTCTTTATGTTTTAATTGGCGCCATAGTAAATGTTCTGGTGAACACCGGATACAAAATCTCTGCCGCCAAAGAAGGGATATATATGCTCTCCGCAGGCGTTCTATTGACGGGATGCCTTACCCTTTTGGCTCTCTCTTTTTTAACCCATGAAAATATCAAGCTCGAGAATTTCCTCAAAGGTTGGACGCCTCTTGTGATCCTCGGTATGGGCGTGGGGACGGGTGTTATCATGTATTTCTTTATCGGTGCGATGTCACGCGGCCCGCTAACCTTGGTTGACCCGATGTGGGCCTGTGTCTACGCTCTGACCTCGGCAGCCATTGGAATGGCTCTTCTAAAAGAAGCTCCCTCTATGACGTCTTTAGGTGGTATCGGCCTCTATATGTTGGGTGCATTTTTGATGGCCAGAGGGTAATACCCCGAAAGTTTTTTATTGACAAATCTAATTATTATGTAATATAAAGCTGCATTGAGTTCTTTCGTAGAGTGTGAGGCATAAAATAAAAATGACCGAATGTACCGAATGCGGGAAAACGTTTGCTACCGTTGCATGTGATGCAAACGGAGTGATAATGGCGGTTCTCGAAGAACCCGGAAATGAAGCAATTTATCCAAAGCAAATTGGTTCCAAACCGATGGGGCAAGCATGGGTAACCGCGCAAATGAACTTCACCGGCTACGCAAACGCAGCTACGGAGTTGAAGGGGTTGCCTGTTTACCAGAGTGCACTTAAGAGTGTTTTGGATTTTGCCAAGGCAGCCGGAACACCCGTTGAATCGCTGCATTTTGCTGAGATTAGGAATGGAGATGACGGGGTCGAAATTATCCACTCCGGGCCAGATGAAAGGCAACAACGCCAAGAAAGTTATGCTTTTTATTCTCGTCATAGTCAGCCATAGCGTAGCTTTTCGACGCCAGTTTTGATGACTTAAGGAAATAAAAGGTTCAAAAATGGGCGGATTGCCGAAAAAGTAAAAAAATCAGACTTATCCACAGAAAACTCAAGAAATATATTGACTCTAAGTGTTAAATGCTTAGTATGCGCTCATTCCGGCAGACAAAACACTGTTTCGGCAGGCTTTTTGTCTTGTCCGGTATTGGTAGACGACCCGGCGTTTCGTATTGAAAGAAAACGAAATTTTACGGATCGGTTTGAAATCAAACAGTAACAAAAAAGGAGTCGTGAATGGCCCGTATTTCCGGTGTCAATATTCCTGACAATAAACGAGTAATCATTTCCCTGACCTATATTCACGGGATTGGTCGCTTCACAGCCGAAGAAATCTGCCGCGAAGTCGGTATTGATTTCACACGTCGCATGAAAGACCTCACCGAGGATGAGCTGAACCAGATCCGTAAAGCGATCGAAAGCGGTAAATTCCTGATCGAAGGTGACCTTCGTCGTGAAGTATCTCTTAACATCAAACGCCTGATGGACATGCAGTGCTACCGTGGTCTTCGCCACCGTCGCGGTCTGCCGGTTCGTGGCCAGCGCACACGCGGAAACGCTCGTACCCGTAAGGGGCCTGCGAAGCCGGTTGCTGGTAAGAAAATCGTCAAGAAATAATTAGGCTAGCAAGTTAAGAGGATAAAATTATGGCAGCAAAAGATAATAAAAAAGGTGGTGCACGCAAAAAGATCGTCCGCAAAAATATTGCAGTCGGTGTTGCGCACATTAATGCATCTTTCAACAACATCTTCATCAACCTGACCGACCCGATGGGCAATACCATCGCTTGGTCTTCCGCCGGTATCGTTGGCTTCAAAGGATCTCGTAAATCGACTCCTTTCGCAGCGCAGATGACCGCAGAAGACGCAGGCCGTAAAGCTCAAGAACATGGTCTTCGTGAAGTTGATGTTTTGATCAAAGGTCCTGGAGCAGGACGTGAATCCGCATTGCGCGCTTTGCAGACAATGGGGTACGTAATCCGTTCCATTAAAGATACGACACCAATTCCGCACAACGGATGCCGTCCACCAAAACGTCGTCGTATCTAATAGCTACTTTCTCCCGGGGTTAATAAATCCCTGGGGTGAATTTGTTTTGTCGTTAAGACGCTAATGCATGGTGAAAGGGAAAAAGCATGCTGATTCAGAAAAACTGGCTAGAATTGATTAAACCAAACAAGGTAGAAGTTGAACACAAGAATGACAGCCGTAACTACGGTAAAGTTGTTGTAGAGCCTCTCGAGCGTGGATTTGGTTTGACGCTGGGCAACGCTTTGCGTCGTGTTCTGTTGTCTTCTTTGCAAGGCGCAGCTGTAACCGCCGTTAAAATCGCTGGCGTGCAACACGAGTTTTCCACCATCGAAGGTGTTCGTGAAGACGTAACCGACATCATCCTGAACGTGAAAGCAATTGCTGTTCGTATGCATGTTGAAGGTCCAAAAAGAATGCGTCTTTTTGCTGAAGGCCCGTGTGAAGTGACCTCCGGTATGATCGAAGCAGGCGCTGACATCGAAATCATGAACCCTGACCTCGTGATCTGTACATTGGATAAAGGCGCAACTCTGGACATGGAAATGACCGTAAACACCGGTAAAGGTTACCGTCCTGCGGCTATGAACCGTCCGGAAGATGCTCCTGTCGGATTGATCCCGGTAGACAGCATTTTCTCTCCGGTTCGCAAAGTATCTTATGACGTAGAAGACACCCGTGTCGGACAAATTACTGACTACGATAAATTGTCTCTGACTGTTGAAACCAACGGCGTGATCACTGCTGATGATGCAGTCGCATACGCAGCACGTATTCTGCAAGATCAGTTGCAAGTCTTCATCAACTTCGAAGAGCCAAAAGAAGCGCAAGTGGCTGAAGAAGAGGAAAGCCTCCCATTCAACCGCAATCTGCTCAAGAAAGTCGAAGAGCTGGAATTGTCAGTACGTTCTGCAAACTGCCTCAAAAACGACAATATCGTTTACATTGGTGATTTGGTGCAGAAATCAGAATCCGAAATGCTGCGCACACCGAACTTCGGTCGTAAATCCCTCAACGAGATCAAGGAAGTTCTCGGCATGATGGGTCTGCACCTCGGTATGCAAGTTGAAGGCTGGCCTCCTGAGAACATCGAAGAGCTGGCACGCAAAATGGAAGATCCGTTTGCACACTAGTTTTGAGTGAATAGTGTGTAGTGGAAAGTTAAAATACTGTTCACTAGAAACTACACACTACCCACTTGATGGGCATTCCGCCCGCCCCCGAAGAAGAACGGCTGAACAAAAGCAAGTGTCATTGGGTTTGTAAGATGATTGTCCACACAATGAACACTGGACGTCGCAGCAAATAGTCAAACGAATTTGTTTTCGTACAAGGCACGAGCAACGAAGCCTAGGTGAGCTAGGTAAGGCGCGAAGTAACGCTGTACGAGGGGAAATGAGGAAGACTAAGAAAGGAAAAGACCATGAAACATGGACTAAAACAACGTAAACTGAACCGTACATCTGCACACCGTAAGGCATTGTTTGCCAACATGGCTGCAGCATTGATCAAACACGAACAGATCATCACCACTGTTCCTAAAGCAAAAGAATTGCGTCCTGTCGTGGAAAAGCTGATCACTTTGGGTAAAAAAGGTGGTCTTTCCAATCGCCGTGCTGCTATCGCTGCGATCCGTGATGAAGATATGGTTCGTAAATTGTTTGATGTACTGGCACCTCGTTACCAAGACCGTCCGGGCGGATACACCCGTGTTCTGAAAGCCGGTTTCCGCTACGGAGACGCAGCACCTATCGCTGTGATTGAATTCGTTGACCGTGACCCTGCTGCAAAAGGCCAAGACTCAGGCCCAGTCTTCACTGAAGAGACAGCCGAAGCCGCAGGTCAAGCTGACGAGACGTCTGTACCAAAAGAAGCCGTAAAGAAAGCAAACAAGAAAAAAACTGAAGAAAAAGCTGAAGACGCTCCTGCTGCTGAAGAAAAGCCAAAAAAGAAGGCCGCTCCGAAGAAGAAAAAAGCAGAAGACAAAGCGGAATAATCGGATTTTTATAAAGAATTCAAAGGCCTCGCCCAAAAGCGGGGCCTTTTTACATAGTTAATAATTTCTTGCATTTTCCTATGGATAGGTATATAGTTCCCGCCATATTCCAAAGGCAGAAAAAACAACAAGAGGTGTACAATGGCCTTGTTTAATCAAGATTCCCTAAAACGTGGCGCAGTAATTTTAGCAGCAGTTTTTGGCGCGAGTGCTTGCTCCTTTACTCCCGCAAGACAAACTGTAAATCAAACAGCTGGTATGTCCCGTGTTGAAATCGTAGATGGCCCGGAAATGCAGCAAAAAACGCAAATGGATCCCTGTACACGCGCAAACATTGTTGTTTACGAAAATCAAGACGCTGTTCCGGCACTGTTGGATAGAGCTTTAGCCAATGGAGATTATTTGGGCTACTACAAAAAATGGCACCTGACCCGCGATCACACTACCTCCGGCACCTCAGGTAAAACTGCTTTGTTCACGGCA
Organism: Alphaproteobacteria bacterium; assembly: GCA_020442425.1. Taxonomy (GTDB): domain Bacteria; phylum Pseudomonadota; class Alphaproteobacteria; order Micavibrionales; family Micavibrionaceae; genus UBA1573. The sequence goes on from JAGRKB010000073.1 coordinate 17,132, forward strand.
GCAGGCACTGTATTCGGTAGTTTGCTTGTCGGAGCTGTCGGTGGAAGCGGAGGGGCTCGTACAGGCGGTGGTCTAATAGGCGCTATTGGCGGAAATTCCATGGCCCAACCACACGCAAAAGAAGAGCAAGTGGCGTTACTCGCAGAACTCAAAGCATGTAAAGAATCTTTAGACAGCAAAGGTGAGAATAGAGAGCGAGCAAATTACAAGCCGAGAGATGATCATCGCAGAGCGGGGTCTAATGTATGGCAGCAAAGAAGATATAATTATGATGGAAGAGCGGGGAACAGTATTTGGTACTGGGATCGTTAATTCAACCACAAAAGCCCCGCCGATAGCGGGGTTTTCTTATACGCTATCTTGCATCGGTAAAAACCGTGTGGAGCAGCGCAAAAAAACCAAAAAAAACACATGACAGAACGCTTCTTGCGCGCGAGAATAGCAGCTCAATTCGCCATTAATGAAGGAAATCTCTTTCGTGCAAAAAATCTGTGCTCTGTTATTAATTATTGCGCTGGCACTCATCGATCAGGTGAGCAAATGGTGGGTCATCGAAGTCTTTTTTCGTCCCCGTGTGTTTGAAGCAGAAGGCGCAAGCAAAGGATTTATAGAGTGGCTGACAACGCTCCCTCAGGACAAATTCCCTCCCGCCCGATTTGAATGGGCAGAATATTTGAACATCGTCATGGTCTGGAATGAAGGCATCAGCTTCGGCATGCTCTCCAGCGATCACACCATGATGCCGATGATCTTGTCTGTCTCGGCGTTCCTTTTGGCATTGGGCTTGTTTATTTGGCTATGGCGCACCCCGCACATGACAACCGCCATGCCGTTGGCCATGGTCATCTCTGGCGCGCTGGCCAATATCTGGGATCGCCTGCGTTTTGGGGCTGTCGCGGATTTTATCGATGTTCATATTAAGGACTGGCATTATCCCGCTTTTAATCTGGCCGACTCTTGCATTGTTCTTGGCGTAATCTGGTTGGCTTTTGATGGAATAGTTCTGGAAGCCAAACGCATGGCAAAAAAAGAAGAAGAGCTTGCCAAATAATAGGCTTCCGACCATATTAAAGAATGAAGAATAAAGAAGGACTGAAAATGAGAAACGCCCATCAACTGATAACAGTCTCTGTGACGGCTCTGGCATTACTAACACTAACAGCATGCGACACAATGAAAGATAAGTTGGGCCTCAATCGCCACACTCCTGATGAATTTCAGGTGATGAAGCGCGCCCCTCTGGAAGTACCGGAAGATTTCTCCCACCTCCCAACCCCGCAACCGGGAACACAACGCCCGCAAGAAACCCCGGCCCTCACTCAGGCCAAACAAGCGGTGATAGGGCAAGACAGTCTAACACGCTCCAGCACAGCCTCCGCATCTGAGAAAACTTTGCTTTCGAAAGTAGGAGCGCAAAACGCGCAAAGCGATATTCGTGCTTTGGTCAATAAAGAAGCCGAAGAACAAACCGATGAAAACACGCCCGTCATCAAGAAATTGTTGAACATGGGAGACGACGCACCCTCAGCCACAATTGTAGATCCCGTGGCCGAGGCCGAACGTATTCAAAAAAATAAATCCGAAGGCGCTCCAATCACCAAAGGCGAAACGCCAACCATAAACGACTAATCATAAACTCAACTCCTCTGGGAGAAACATAATCATGAGTAAGAAGATCATTTCCCGATCCGTTCTGAACTGGATGACCACAACATGCATGATGATAGGGGGGGTAACTGTAACTCCTCCTGACGCCCATGCAAAAATATATATAGAGCCTGAGAAAACGGACAATCAATTAGAGGAAAAAGTTTTTGGAGCGCAAACAGCAACACTTGAAAATGGATTACAGATCGTTGTGATTGAAAACAGCCGCGCTCCGGTTCTCACCCATATGATCTGGTATCAGGTAGGATCAGCGGATGAACCGCGCGGAGACGGCGTATCAGGGGCAGCGCACTTTCTGGAACATTTGATGTTTAAAGGGTCAAAAGCTCTTTCTCCGGGTGAATTCTCGAAGTTGATCCGCAGCATCGGCGGCAATGACAACGCGTTTACAAGCTGGGATTATACAGCCTATTTTCAATCCATCCCCTCGCAATATTTGCGTGCCGTCATGGCTCTGGAAGCGGACAGGATGATGAACCTCTCCATTCTGGATAAAGATATCGAGTCCGAAAGAGAAGTAATCATTGAAGAGCGCAGAATGCGCACGGATAATGACCCCAAAGCCTTGTTCATGGAGCAACTTCGCTCCGCAATGTTCCAGAATAGCCCTTACGCAGAACCAATCATCGGTTGGCGAGATGAAATGCCAAAGCTAGAACGGCAAGATGTGTTGTCGTACTACCAAACTTGGTACAGCCCGTCCAATGCAATACTGGTTGTCTCGGGAGATGTAAAGTTTGAGGATGCTGTCAAATGGGCTAAAGAAACATATGGCAAAGTTCCTGCCCGCTCGGTTCCCATTCACACAAGATCAACCGTACCGGATCGCACAGCAGACTTGCGCTTAACCATGAGTGATGATGCGGTTCGCCAGCCCATGTTAATGAAAGGCTGGGTCGTGCCTTCCTTTGCAGAAGACAAACGCGCCTATATCGGATTCGAAGTTCTGACCGAAGCTTTGTCAGGTGGCGCCGCCACACGCCTTTATCAGACCTTAGTTGTTGAAAAGAAAAAAGCGGTTTCAATCAGCCTCTCATACGATGGAGATGCAAGAGGACAGGGGAGCCTATGGCTCTACGCAATGCCGACACCAGACACCACAATGGAAGAGCTGGAGAAAGAAATAGAAATTCTTTTCCGAGAGATTGTCGGAAACGGTGTAACCCAAGATGCCGTTGAAAAAGCAAAAACCCGTTTAATCGATCAAGCTATGTTCGCAAGGGATAGCGTTGCAGGCCCCGCGATGGTTATTGGTCAGGCTTTGGCAGTTGGGGCAACTCTGGATGATATCGAATACTGGCCGAGAGACGTTGAAAAAATAACACGTGAAGAAGTCCAAACCCTGTTTGATATCTACCTCAATCCAGTGACACCGAAAAGACTGCCGGTCACAGGTCTTCTTCTTCCCAAAGAAAGCAAAGAAAAATGAAAAAACACATATTGGGTTTCCTGTTATTAGGAGTGATGATCGCCCCTGCCAGCGGACAAGCTTCTGTTCTGGATATCCAGAGCGTGACATCTGAAAAAGGGATTGCAGCTTGGTTGGTTGAAGATAAAACTGTCCCTGTACTGTCTTTGCAATTTGCCTTTCTTGGAGCAGGCGCGATTAATGATCCAGATGGTAAACAAGGAGTAAGCCAGCTTCTCTCGAATACACTGGATGAAGGGGCTGGCGATTTTGATGCCAAAGAGTTTCAGGAAGCGCTAAACGACAATTCTATTTCCCTATCTTTTTCATCCTCGCGCGATAATTTTTCAGGCTCACTCAAAACACTCAACAAATATCAGGACACGGCTTTTGAACTTTTAAGTATGGCTTTATCCAGCCCGCGCTTTGAAGATGAAGCAATAGAGCGCATGAAACAAGCCAATATGGCGCGGATCAGATCAAATATGAGCGATCCTGAATGGCTAGCAGCCAGACTGTCCAACACAGTCTTATTCGAAAATCATGCCTATGCCAGAAACTCGGGCGGAACTTTGTCATCTCTACCAAAAATTACGGCACAAGACTTGGAAGAAAAAAGATCCAAACAATTTGCTAAAGATAATCTGATTGTTGCAGTCTCTGGAAATATAACAGCGGAAGACCTGAAGATTTATCTCGATCAGGTTTTTGCAAATCTTCCTGAAACGGCAGAGCTAAAAACACTTGAACAAGTTCCGCAGCCTGAAGGTTCTCAAATCGTACAACATAAACTTCCTGTCCCGCAAACAGTCGTGGAAATTGCCTATCCTGGCCTCTCAAGAATGGATGAAGATTATTTTGCCGCTGAAGTGATGAATTATATTTTTGGCGGGGCAGGATTCGGCTCTCGCCTCACTGAAACCGTTCGCGAGCAAAACGGCCTGACCTACGGAATATACTCCGGTATGCAGGATATGAAATATGCAGACCTATATTCTATTGGTACATCAACCCGTTCGGAAAAGGTCGCAGAGGTCTTGAACCTGATCGAAAAAGAAACAATGAAGATCAAAAGCACAAAAGTAACAGCAAAAGAACTCCAAGACGCAAAATCCTATCTTTTGGGTTCTGTGCCTTTAAGTCTTACGTCTACTGATAAAATCGCTTCAGTTATGCTAAGTTTTCAAAGCCGCAATTTACCGGAAGACTATCTCGATATCCGCGAGCATGAGATCAAAAAGGTAACTCCTGATGACATAAAAAGAGCGGCCAATAGAATTCTGCAAAATGATAAGAAAACAATTCTTTTAGTGGGGGCGGCTATAGAGCAAGACAATCAGTCTGAAGCCATCCGCTATATTGAAACCCTGCCGGATATAGAATAGTTTTAACCCGTTCTAATACTTGGATATTTTACAGATTAACCGTTCATGTTTGTATTATCTGATTATTAAGGATAGTCAGCGAGAATAGTTTAAAATTCGAGAATTATACAATGGACGCGCAACAAGAATCCCTTCCGCCTCTTTCTCAAGAAGAATTGGACGAAATTATCAGAAAACACATCATGTTTGAAACATGTAAACCTGGTGGCGCGCGCGCACATATTAAATTCAAGTCATTAGTTGGCCTTTCATTCAGAGGGGCAGATTTATCGGGAGCAGATTTTACTGGGTCTGATCTTCGAAATTGCGAAATGGAAAACGCAAAATTTCACGGAACTATTTTCTACGGATGCAGCATGCAAGGCAGCCGCATGTCGGGAAGCGATTTTTCTCGTGCTGATTTCCGCGGAGCAGATGTAACCGGTGCAGACATGACTAACACGAGTATGGAAGGCGCTGATTTACGCCAAGGGGCTAAGGTCATTTCTCAAACCTCACAAGGAAAACCGATCTCGTCTTCTAACGGAAAAACAACGTTCAAAGGCGTTGATCTTGAGAATGCAAACTTATCGAACGCGCGCGCCGCAATGGTGGATTTAAGTGACTCGGACTTAAAGTCAGCACGCATGGCCCATATTGATTTATCGCAAGCTGACCTACAAAATACGAACATGACTGGGGCAGTATTGGTGGAAGCCAATCTGGAAGACTCAAAGCTTAACGGCGCAATTATGGTCGGAACCGATACGGCAGGAGCAAATTTCGAAGGCGCTCATTACGAAGAAGTACTTACAGACGCTCCATCAGGAAAAGTCTTTGACTATTCGGAAGAAGAAGACCCTCTCATCAAATTACTAAAATCCCACAATACATGGCTGCAGCATACGGGGAAAAAAGGGGAGCGCATTGATCTGAGCGAATATGACCTGAGAACAGTCCCTGACCTCGCACGCTATGCACTAACAAATATCAAGGCAGAAAAGTCAATCTTTCAAGGAATGGTATTAATGCGCGCACAAATGCAATGTTGTGCCTTCGAAGACTCTGATTTCAGGGATTCAAAACTCAAAGAAGCGGACTTGCGCGGGTCTTCTTTTGTTGGGGCAAAAATGACCAGAGCCGATTTAAGCGATGCTAATTTGTCCCCTCTCTTTTTCTCGGAAGAGCGTAAAAAAGTTACAGATTTAACGAATGCCGATTTGAGCTTCACCGATTTGACCAACGTCAATTTGCAAGATGCCATCCTGAAAGGAACAAATCTGAAAGGAGCAAACCTGACTAGAGCCAATCTTAGAGGGGCAGATTTGACAGAAGCCGATCTTGAGGGGGCGGTTCTGGAAAAAGCAAAATTAGACGTATAAAAACTTCTCATTAACGTCCGACATGCGGCGCTATTCTGCTTGCATTTCGGACAAAAAAAGCTTTTCCTATGCGAGAATATCTCTGCGTATTCAACTCTCTTGAAAAACTATATGTCTATGGAGGACATCACATGAACAAACTATCTTTCTTGGCTATTTTGGCCCTGTTTGCATTTGCACCAGTTGCAGCTCATGCAGAACATCATGAAGAAGCGGCTATGGAAGCGCATGATGCAGCTGAGCATGTAGAAGAAGCCGCAGAAGAAGCACACGACGCAGCAGAGCATGTAGAAGAAGCAGCTGAAGAAGCCGCAGAAGAAGCACACGACGCAGCCGAACACGCTGAAGAAGCACACGAATAATTTTTGTGATAGGCTTTAAACCTGTCTGGCTTAGCAGTCAGGCAGGTTTTTTTGTTAATAGATAAGCTTTTTTGACTCTTTAGTGTGAAGCTGATAAAACCCCCGCATGACCCCATCCGCCCGTATTAAAGCCGTTCTGGACCTTCTGGAACGCATCGAAAAAGCCCCCATCCCAATGGACCTGACCATTGGCGATTATATGCGTAACCGCCGCTATATCGGCTCGAAAGACCGCGCCTATATCGCAGAAACAACATACGCTGTCGTGCGCCACCACGCGCGGATCACATGGGGACTGGAACAAATCGGAGCGGAACAATCCCCGCGCGCGCGCCTGATTGCATACTTGGCTATTCAAGATGCGAAAACAGTCAAAGATTTATTCGACGGCACAAAACACGGCGCAGAAGAATTAAACGCCGATGAACTGAAACTGGTAGAAAACTTCCCCAAAGAATTTGAAGCAGCTCCCGAAGCCGTCCGCGCAGAATGCCCACCCGACTACGAAGCCTCGCTCAAGGCTTATTTCGGGCAGGATTTCGAAACCGAAATGGCGGCACTGATCGCGCCGGCTTACCTGAACCTCCGCGTCAATCTCGTGATGGGCGACCGAGAGAAAGCCAAAACATTGTTAAGCGAAGACCGCGTCAAAACGACCGAGAATAAATTCTCCCCGTGGGGTTTAGCAGTCGAGGGAAAAACATTCCTCTCCATGACCCGCGCCTTTAAAAAGGGACTGGTTGAAATCCAAGACGAAGGCTCTCAGATGATTGCTTTGGCCTGTGACGTGAAACCCGGTCAACAGGTTCTGGATTACTGCGCAGGCGCCGGGGGGAAAACTTTGGCACTGGCTGCCGCCATGAATGTCAAAGGCCGTATTGTTGCGATGGATTTGGAAGCCCACCGCTTGGCAAAAGCACGCGACCGTTTCCGCCGCGCTAAAGTCAGTGACATTATCGAACCGCGCCCGCTCTCGGACGAAAAAAACCGCAAATGGCTCCGCCGCCAAAAACAATATTTTGATTGTGTTCTGGTGGACGTCCCGTGTTCAGGCACAGGCACATGGCGTAGAAATCCTGATATGCGTTGGCGCACCTATGGCCCGTCTGTTGCAGAACTGGTCGAAATTCAACGCGACATCATGGAAAAAGTGGCAGGCACAGTCAAACCGAACGGACGCCTTGTTTATGCGACCTGCTCGATGCTGCCCGAGGAAAACGAACAACAGATCGAACATTTCCTCTCCCTCCACCCCGAATTCGAATTGAAAGAATTAAAAGATGTCTGGCCCGAGGGCTGCCCGCCGCCATGCGAAGGAAACTTCATGCGCCTCACCCCCCACCGCCACGGCACCGACGGCTTCTTCGCCGCGATTTTGATTAGGAAGCCCTGTTAAGTTTTGTGTTGACATAATTATAATTATGATGTTTTATGGCACAAATCCAGCCTAAAGGAAAAATATGTCTATGATTATCAGAGATGCAAAATTATCCGACTACAAATCTCTTTGCCAAATATTTGCTTTGTGCAATCAATTGCATTGCAACTTACGTCCGGATTACTACAGAGAAGTTAATCCTATTATCTCACGCAAAGATTTTATACTGGCAGTTATCGCTCAAAATTTTGAGTCTGGTCGCAATCGTGTAACTCTAAAATTGGCAGAAAGTGAAGGTTCTATTGTTGGAGCAGCATTCGCTGTTTCTGTCTCTCGTAGGCCGTTAGGATGGTCAATACATACAAAGGAAGCCTGCATAGACAATATTGTGGTCTTACCTCGCTACAGAAGACAAGGGGTCGGACGTTCTCTATTAGATGCCGTTCAAGATTGGGCCAAAGCATCAGGGCATGAATATTTGTTTGGAAAAATCGTAGATAGCAACACAGAAAGCAAAGCTTTCTTTTCTGATGCAGGTCTAAGAACCTGTTCATGATCTTTTTTTA
>JAGRKB010000074.1 GCA_020442425.1 Alphaproteobacteria bacterium
GGCCTTACCTGTATTAATAGTGAGGGCGAAAAGTTGGGTGAAGTCATCGACTTCCAGAATTTCGGTGCAGGCGATTTGATTGAAATTCGTCCGAAAGACGGCGGAAAAACCTATTATCTTCCAATGGTCGAGCCTTATGTCGGTGAGTTTGATCTTGAAAAAGGAACTATTTTGATTGAACCCGCTGAAGAATTTATGGCTTAATCCCCTTTATGAAGTTTCAACTCCTCACACTTTTTCCTGAATTGTTTCCCGGGCCTTTGGGGCATTCGATTACGGGACGTGCATTGACCAACGGATTGTGGTCAGTTAGCGCACTTAATATCCGAGATTTTGCTTTGGACAAACATAAGACTGTTGACGATGTACCATTCGGCGGTGGTGCGGGCATGGTGATGAAGCCTGATGTAATTGAACGCGCCCTCCTTTCTTTTCCGACACAGGGACGTAAAATTTATATGAGCCCGCGCGGAACTCCCCTCACCCAAAATCTTGTTAAAGAGCTTTCAAAGGAAGAGACGCTGACCATTCTTTGCGGACGATATGAAGGTGTGGATCAGCGCGTCTTGGATGCTTATGACTTCGAAGAGATTTCTATCGGGGATTATGTATTAACAGGCGGCGAGATGGCTGCTCATATTCTGATGGATGCGACTGTGCGTCTGTTGCCCGGTGTCTTGGGAAATGAGACGACGCCGGATGAAGAGAGTTTTTCAAACGGGTTGTTAGAGTATCCGCATTACACACGGCCTGCGCAGTGGGTTGATGAGTCTGGCACAGAGCGATCCGTTCCCGAGATTCTCACCAGCGGACATCACGGAAAAGTCGCCGAATGGCGCCATAAGCAATCCTTGGACCTGACAAAAGCCCGCAGACCTGACTTGCTGGATAAGAAGTAGAGCTTTTTTATTCAGGTTTAGGGCACTTAATTTTTACAGTGTCTCGTTTTGGAAGTCTTACTTCAACAAATTTCCCTGCATTTCTAGAATTACACTCCAACTCCTCTAAGGTAACGGTTGTATCGCTTGGAACCTCTTCGATACTTTTTCTTTCTGCTACATAGACACTCTGCATAAAACAAATGCTGGCAGCATGAGCAAGTCCGGCAAGTACAACTATCCCTTTAGTTGATAGTCTATTTCGTCCATTTGCCTCACTACAAAATCCAGTTCTCAACAAGAATTTTTCTATTTTACCTGTCTCACTCATATTTTCCTTCTCCATTTGCAAAGCCCGAGATTCTTTACCATAATAAATAAATCTTGTCAACAATAATTGCTTAACTTTTGTTTTCTAGACTTAGAGGATGGCTGACGGACTTTTTTCTTGCTGTACCTCTCGGCCCTATCTGGGAGCCCCCAGCGACTTCAAAGGATTGAAGGCGATAGATGAGGCATCAAACAAGGATCAAATTCGTCAGCAATTAGGGCAAGAGGCCGTGACGCAGGCAGCTCCCGTCAATCCGATTGAGCAAAACGGGGCAATCCCTCAAATTTCCAATCTATCCGGTGCGAGTAATTACGCGATTTCTTATCTACTGAGTGAAGAACAGTAACCAATTTCCCCTATTGCTTATCCTCTTGCAGGCATAGGTGTCGGCAATTTGCTTGGGTCAGGACGTTCGTTATCAGGGCATTTTCTTTTCATCCCCTCTTCGATTAATTGAAAAGAATCGTCTTCTTGATGTGGGGATATTCCCGTGGTGGCATGTCTATAGCCATTCCCTAACATTGCAAAAACATCATCTTCCATCTGATCCTCCTATTTCGTAAATAGTGACTCCATGAGTTGAAAGATCAAGCCATTATTGGATTTATTGGGATATTTCCTGTGTGCAATTATTCTTTTCTGCCGAAGAAATAGTAATAGCAGGCTACCAAAAAGATTATGATTACGCCGATGGTTTTAATTGGGCCGTATCCGCGTAATCTATAGCCGTGATAATTCCCTTCGGGGTGCCCTGAAGTTATTTGACTTACGGCGTCACTAAATAGATAGATCAATGTTCCTGCAAATACGATAAAGGCCATCCAGTACAGTAATTTTACGAGAGGCCCTCCTCTCGTATATCCGTCAAAGATATTTTCTTCAATCTCCCCACAATCAATATCTGATGCGTTATGGCGATGCCTTAAGATGGCGTAGGAAATGTAAAGCCCCACTCCCCCCATGATTGCTATCAATATAAAAAATATCGTATCCATAAATTAGCCTTTTAAGAGATAAATTCCTATATTTGTCAAAAGGATGAGGATCAACAAAACTCCATAGTATATGCCTACGATCATTGATATTTTCTTATGAGACTCAAAATCCATGTTTTTGGAGTGCAAATCCTCGACAAAGAGGTACATATAGGTTTGCAGCGAGTAGCCCCCATAGATCAAAGCAATGTTTAAAAGTATCAAGTAGATCATTTATATATAATATCGCATATTTATATATATAATATTAACGTTCCATATATTTATTTTGGTGCTATCTTTTAAGAAAAATACTTGTCTTTCTGTGCTTTCTCGGTGTATAAACCGCCTACCTTTAAAAAGATAAATGAGCCGCCGAGGGGCAAAAGTTCCTTGATTACGGGTTCTAAGACAAATTAGGAGCTAAACTATGAATATACTTCAAAAATTTGAAGCCTCTCAGGTTGCAAAACTGACCGAAGGCAAAACCATTCCAGAATTCGCACCAGGTGATACCGTCAAGGTTAACGTTCGCATCGTCGAAGGTAACCGTGAACGTGTTCAGGCCTATGAAGGCGTGTGTATCGCTCGTGGTGGTCACGGCGTTAATGCAAGCTTCACCGTTCGTAAAATTTCTTACGGTGAAGGCGTTGAGCGTGTATTCCCTCTTCTCTCTCCACGTATCGAAGGCATTGAAGTTACGCGTCGCGGTTCCGTCCGTCGTGCAAAACTTTACTACTTGCGTAATTTGCGCGGTAAGAAAGCCCGTATTACTGAAAAAGTTGACTATAACAAATCTTCTGAATAGTCCTTATTCAATAGAAAAATTAAACCGGCTCGATTGGCCGGTTTTTTTTGCATTATATCGTGAAGACTTGTTCTTTCTTGGCGACAGAGAAGGTGACGGTTTTATTAAACCAATCAATATAGTCTTTGGAAATCTTTCCTCCGTTTATATGGCATAAGACAAGCTCTAGAACTCCTCTTGAAACGTAGCCATTATCGGCGTTGTGGATATGAGCATAAAACGAACGACGTTTGCATTGAATCAGGTCTGTGTTAATTCCCATCTCTCCTAATTCACGCAATATCTCTTCCCAAGACTTGCTTGATTTTTCAAGGGCTGCATCTACCAAAGTTCGAGCTGTTTTATTTGGAAACAATGACATGGCTTGAGCCGAACGCATATTGTCACCTCCTAATTCACTCGCCTGCCACGCCCGTTCTGACGTTGACGGAACCAATGCCAGACTCCCCAAAACAGCAATTGCGAATTCCAGATACAGACCGCATGACGATCCCTCCTTCGTACCATCCAGAATGCCCAGCCATTCCTGTGCAAATTCATCATCATATAATTCAGGAAAAGTTGTCACCAAATGAGCTGCTGAAAATTTTGTACGGGATTGTGCTTCTCTGAACTTTGTCCTCAGCCAGTGCATCTCAATATATTTCCCGTTTTCACTCTCCTCACTTCTTCTTTTTAAAATGCCCAGAAGGAAATCAAGTTCTTTCTTCGCTCTTTCTTGAGCCATACTGCCACTCATCAGGCGAGGAGGAAAAATCGGAGGTGGCGTTTGGGGGGGAACGGCGGCAGACGGTTTTTTGCCGTTAGAGCCATTTAGCGGTTTTCTCTTTTGGGAGGGGCCATAGGCACTAAGAATTGCGGGGAAAAGGCCTTCTGTTACTACAGACCGCGGATTATCATTTCTCGATTTTTTTCTATATTCATCCGCAACAATTATACCACTTACTCTGTCGTTCATAATCCCCTGCCCAATTTGTTTTGTAAAATCTATTGGTAGCAGATATTTTACAAAACTCAAGTCTGTTTCACACATTAAAAAGCCCCTGTTTTCACAGAGGCTTATCATTCAAAATTTATTTAAACAGTTAATTTACGACGTAAATTTAAGATTTTAATTTTAGGCTTTAATTTACAACGACAAGGCGGCTGGTTAATTCCAGACATGAACCGTCAATACGAATGGACGACAGAATGACATCCCTGTTCTCTGCAAACATTTCCATCAGTTCCAGAGGGACTTTTCCCACAGGATGAAGCTTTCCTTGTAACAAGACCTGCACATGGCCATTGTCTCTGTCCAGCAGCACAGTCTCAGAACGCACAAAGGTTGGATCGTCGAATGCAATCAGGATTGCTCCGCTATCATTCACTTGAAAATCACTCGTAATATCAAACAGCATATTCGCCTCCTCTCGTGCGGCGCACAATTTATTGCATCGCACAGTTGGAGTTTAGCAAACGGGTCTTAATTCCGGATTACGAAAAGATAAAATTTGAACTATTCTTTTCTTTACATAATTTCCCGTTTAGGTTATTAATTCCTTGATCAAAAAAGAGGATATTATGAACGAAGCAGCTCAACAGCCAGAAAACCCGGTTTTTTTAAAAGAAGTTTGGGAAATAGTAACTACATGTTTTGATGAACGTCCAATCATTCAGAAAATGTTTGTAGAACATGAAGTCGAAGCCAAACAAGCTCTTACGAACCTAGTGATTGCTTTTGATGACGCTCTTGAAAGAATAAAGGCCTCGGCAAAGCCTAACAGTAGCTCACCATTTGGAATATCATGGGATAAAGATGTAGAAAAGAGAGAAGCTGCAAAATTTGGAGCCACTCAGGCTACTACAGTAGAAAAACTATTCGCTTTAATAAAAGATAAAATCGAAAATGATGAAACTCTAGAAAAAATGAAGGGGACAAACACATTTGTCTTCTCATTTCCTAAGGGAACTAATGTAGCTTCCGGTGTCCATATTGCGGATCCAGAGCTTCTAGCGCAGGGCTTACTAGAGCGCTCTCTTCCATTTAATGAAGCTGTGGCTTATATTTACAGAGAATATATTAAGGATGGGGTTAGAGTTTTCATGGGTTTACTTTCTCAAGTAAGAGAAAGGCAACCATTTTTTCAGCATGAGATTGTTCAGCCCCCTACAAACACATAATACTTTTGATATACTTTAGGGAGCTACTTCAACAGAGACTAATTCTGCCAGATATTGCACTCCTGAGACATCGACCTGACATTTTGAGCTTCCGGCATAGACACGCATTGTCCCCTCCGGATGATAGCGAGAGCCATTCCTTGTGCGCCGAGGTGTTGCGGCTATCCCTTCGTTTGGAGGCGCGAAAATACTGTCTGAGGGTAAAAAGGCATATCTCAGCTTCCCCTCATTGGTATAGATTTGCGCTCGTCTGACCGCGCCGTCTCTATCCAGCTTCACCCTGCAAGAGCTGCCGACCATCATTTTTCCTTGAGGAATTTCACCTGAGGATTCGAGACTAAATTCTTTACTTATCAATGAACTAGCGATAAATCCTACTGCCAGCATAAATGCCGAGGCCAATATTGGCCCCTTTATCGCTGTCTTTTGTTTTCTGTTATCTACTAATTGAATCAACATGATAAAAATAAACCCCTCTTGAAACGCGTAGAGGAAGCATATCCGTTTCTTATTATTTTCTCAAGAAATAATTATTATTTTAACATATCTGGGGTTACGGGCTTATACACCCCTCCCTCTACTATGTTAATGCGGGCTTTTACTTCCTCACCTGTTGCGGGAGAGGTCATTTCACACATATTATTTCTGAAATTAACACGAAAACCACCCTTTACTTCTTCGGGGCCAGCATCTACTCTGTGATAGGTGACTTTACCTTTTCCAACCTCTGCTTCGTATGTTGGAGGGACTCTTAAGTCTCCGACCATTGTACCATCCCCCATTTCGCGGAAATGGTTTCCTGTCCCGATTTTCTGGCCAGCATTGGTTTCAATTGTCATGGTCGTCCCGCCTGCAGCAGGATTGAAATTATGTTTGCAGGTTAATTGTCTGGCATAAGCCAATTCGTTCGCGTCTTGTTGAGCTTGTGTCAAAGGAGGTGCGCTTTCCCCGTCAATATCTACTGTTGGCATTTGTTACCCTCTTTTGTTTCTTAAGGGTATTCTGACGGAAAAGTATTAATAATATGAAAATATTAGTGTCCGAGTTGCAGAGAGCCTTTGAATGACTCCCAATTGGCCTGAACAATACCTATTTCGGATGATCTGGCGAATTTAAGTTGGCATATTCCTTTATTAGGATCTGTCTCGATTGCCCCGATTGCTCCTGCGCCCTCCATAATTGGCAGCTTATAATTTACAGCAACCAGAAAATTATCCTTAGCCACAGGATTTACCGAAGCTTTTGCCCCTGCTACCACGTACATTATCCCTTGAGATCCCTTTTTATCAGGATTGGCTTCCATCTCGAAGACAAAGAGGATATCCCCTTTATCTCCACCGTATTTTCCGCCGCCTGAAACGCATTTGAAGTCTCCTACGGAGGGGCGAGACATGTAAACACCTGCGGCTACTCCCGCAGTGAATGTTAAAGCCAAGCCCCAAGAGAGCTTTTTAACAAAACCTTTTGTGATTGTTATTTGTTTTGATAAATCCATTCGGGCACTCTGCCTAATTTTTCATAAATAATCAAGAAATTTTGAAAATTCTTTTAAAAACTTGAGATAAAAACAAAAAATTGGCTATAGTCCTTTCATGCCAAAAACATTATTTGAAAAAATCTGGGATACCCATGTCGTGCATAAAGCCGACGACGATACTTGTCTGATTTATATTGATCGTCATCTGGTGCATGAAGTGACCTCCCCTCAGGCTTTTGAAGGTCTTCGAATGGCTGGCCGTCGCGTCAGAAATGTCGGAGCGACGCTTGCCGTTGCCGATCACAATGTTCCGACGACAAATCGTACACTGGGTATTCAAGAGCCTGAAAGCAAGTTACAGATTGAAACCCTTGAACAGAATGTCAAAGAGTTTGGCATTACCTATTTCGGTATGTCCGACAAACGCCAAGGCATCGTCCACATCATTGGGCCAGAGCAAGGATTTACGCAGCCCGGAATGACAATTGTTTGTGGCGATAGCCATACCTCCACACATGGCGCGTTCGGCTCTTTGGCCTTCGGAATTGGTACAAGTGAAGTCGAACATGTTTTGGCAACGCAAACCCTTATTCAAAAACCCGCGAAGACAATGCGCATAACCGTTGACGGAACTGTTTCCGAACATATCACCGCGAAAGATATTGTTCTCCATATTATAGGTGTTATCGGAACCGCAGGAGGCACAGGATATGTGATCGAGTATGCAGGATCGGCTATCCGTTCCCTTTCTATGGAAGGACGTATGACCGTTTGTAACATGACGATTGAAGCAGGAGCGCGCGCTGGATTGATCGCTCCTGATGCTACGACTTTTGCGTACCTTAAAGATCGCCCCATGGCGCCACAGGGCGAAAATTGGGAAAAAGCTGTTGCTTGGTGGCAAACTCTCCCGACTGACGATGGAGCCAGCTTCGACAAGGAGGTTCATATTGATGCGGCGGATATTTCCCCGACGGTTACTTGGGGAACCTCTCCGCAAGATGTTCTTCCTATCACTGGGATTGTTCCTGACCCTGAGCAAGAAAATGATGCCAATAAAAAGGCCGCCATGGTTCGTGCGCTGGAGTATATGGGACTTACAGCGGGTACTAAATTAACAGACATCACAATCGATAAAGTATTTATCGGGTCATGCACCAATGCGCGTATTGAAGATTTACGGGCTGCTGCAAAAATCGTCGAAGGCAAACAAGTTGCCTCCCATGTCCAAGCTATGATTGTTCCCGGCTCGGGATTGGTCAAAGCTCAGGCCGAAGAAGAAGGTCTTGATAAAATCTTTTTGGATGCGGGATTTGAATGGCGTGAACCGGGATGTTCCCTTTGCCTCGGGATGAATGAAGACCGCCTTAATCCGGGGGAACGATGTGCGTCGACATCCAACCGCAACTTTGAAGGTCGTCAGGGGCGTGGTGCTCGTACGCACCTCCTCTCTCCTGCTATGGCTGCCGCTGCGGCTATTACCGGCAAGTTAACGGATATCAGGGAATTCAAATAAAGGAAAATAAAAATGCCGAGCCTAGTTGATTTAAAAGAATTACTAGACACCCCTTTTAACAGAACTTATGTGACAACCAGTCCGTCTATTTGCGAACTATTTGAAATAGCAGCACGTGGCGGAAGAATATTTGAAGGAAATCTGGAAGAATTTAACCTCCTGACACCTCAAATCCAGATTGCAGCAGGAACATCAGTAGATGCATTTCTTGTATACCCATCTCTATTTAAATTCAAAACAGAAGATAGAGAAAACAAACTCGCAATTCTTGTTCCTGTTTCTTACGATGGAAACCACACACCACCAAAAGATGCTCAACCGGCAATTAAACTATCACAAACTTCGCAATCCATTATTTGCTCGCATCTCTCAATCTCATTTAGTGACACGGCTCCAAAAATTAAAATAAAAGATTCGGAGCCAATCCAAATGCCCGCAGATTTTGATAGAACAAAACATGCCTTTACCCCTTACCACGGATAACAAATGAAAAAGTTTGATAAACTAACGTCTATTCCTGCTCCACTGCCGTTGATCAATATCGATACTGATATGATTATCCCGAAGCAATTCTTGCGCACGATCAAGCGCACCGGACTTGCATCAGGTTTATTCTATGAAATGCGCTTTGATGAGAGCGGCAATCCGAAACCTGATTTTGTTTTAAACCGTGCGCCCTATTCTTCTTCAACTATTCTTGTCGCTGGCAATAATTTCGGATGCGGGTCATCGCGTGAACATGCGCCGTGGGCTTTGCTTGATTTTGGTATTCGTTGCGTTATAGCTCCTAGTTATTCTGATATCTTCTTTAATAACTGTTTCAAAAACGGAATTTTGCCGATCTGCGCTTCTCAAGAAGTAGTGGATGCTTTGGTTCAAGACGGGGAAAACAACAAAGAGATTACTATTGATCTTGAACAGCAAAAGATTGTTTCAGGAAATGTTGTTTATGATTTTGACATTGATCCGTTTCGCAAGCATTGTTTACTGAACGGGTTGGACGATATTGGTCTAACTTTGGAAAAAGAAAGTTTCATTTCAACTTATGAAAGCAAATGCGCACAGGATAAACCATGGCTATAAAAAACATTTTAATTACACCAGGTGACGGAATTGGCCCAGAAGTGATGGCCGAAGTTAAAAAGATTATCGACTTTCTAAACCAAAATGGAATTGCTTCTTTTTCAGTTACTGAGCGCCCTATCGGTGGCGCCTCTATTGATGCACACGGCGTCCCTGTCACAGACGAAACTATTGAGCTCGGAAGGAAAGCGGATTGTGTTTTACTGGGTGCTGTCGGCGGCCCCAAATGGGATAATGTCGATTATTCTACCCGTCCTGAAGCAGGACTACTTAAGATCAGAAAAGAATTAGGTCTGTTTGCCAACTTACGCCCTGCGCTGGTTTTTGATGCGTTGATTGATGCCTCGACCATGAAACCTGACATTATTCGCGGGTTGGATATTCTTATTGTCCGTGAATTAACAGGTGGTGTTTATTTCGGTGAGCCACGTGGCATTTTCGATTTGCCGAACGGAGAACGTCAAGGCGTGAACACCCAAGTCTATACCACTTCTGAAATCCACCGCGTGGCACGTGTTGCCTTTGAGCTAGCTCAAAAACGCGGAAAGAAGCTCTGCTCTTGTGAAAAAGGAAATGTTATGGAGTCTGGAAAACTCTGGCGCGAAGAAGTCTCAAAAATTGCTGGGGATTATTCGGACGTTACACTGTCTCATATGTATGCAGATAACTGCGCTATGCAGCTTTTGAAAAACCCGCGTCAATTTGACGTCATTGTGACCGACAATCTATTTGGCGACATCTTGTCCGATGAGGCCTCTATGTTGACTGGGTCATTGGGAATGTTACCGTCTGCATCTTTGGGCGCTCGTGATGAAACAGGCCATCAGAATGCCCTTTTTGAGCCTATTCACGGTTCTGCTCCTGATATTGCTGGCCAGAATAAAGCTAATCCCATGGCCGCAATCCTAAGTTTTGCTATGGCTTTGCGTTTTTCTCTTGACCTAGCCGCCGTAGCTGACCATATAGAGGCATCCGCGCGCGCGGTTCTGGATCGTGGCATTCGTACTCCCGATATTATGGCAGACGGGTGTCAGGTGGTTGGAACTTCTGAAATGGGCGATGCGGTCATAGATGATTTAAAAATTAGACTAAGGAAAGTTGCTTAAAATGTTTTTGGATAAAATCCCTGCCGGTGAAAATGCTCCCTATGATGTCAATGTTATCATTGAAAATCCTATGGGTGGCGAACCTGTAAAATATGAACTGGATAAAGACTCAGGTGCAATGTTTGTTGACCGCTTCTTGCACACCGCTATGTATTATCCCGGCAACTACGGTTTTATTCCTCACACTCTTTCGGGTGACGGAGACCCTGTTGATGTTTTAGTTATTACTCGTCTACCGGTTATGCCGGGTGCTGTTTTACGCTCCCGTCCTGTTGGCGTGCTTTTGATGGAAGATGATGGCGGCGAAGACGAAAAAATTATCGCTGTTCCTCATGCAAAGCTTTACCCATACCACGATAATGTTGACGACATTGAGCAAATCCGTCCTATCCTTCGTGAGAAAATCTCTCACTTCTTTACCCACTACAAGGATTTGGAACCTGGCAAATGGTCAAAGGTTAAAGGTTGGGGAGATGCCGACCATGCTGCAAAGCTTATTCAAGAAGGTATCGAGAGATACAATAACGCTTCAAAAGCGGCTTAAAAATTAAGGGCGGAATTACCGCCCTTTTTTATTCTCTAGTTTGCCTTTTACTTTTGAGCTTCGACAAATTGATCGTATGCCCGCAGCGCATCAGCTGCATACATCAGGTTTGGTCCGCCACCCATATAAATTGTCAGAGCCAAAGTCTCGGCAATTTCTTCGCGTGTTGCTCCTAGTTCAAGACAAGCTTTGGCATGAAATCCGATGCATCCGTCACATCTGGCTGCGACACCAATTGCCAATGCTATCAGTTCTTTGGTTTTTTTATCCAGAACGCCTTCTTGGGTGGCTCCTTTTGCCAGTGCCGAAAACCCTGCCATAGCATCAGGGACAGCTTTCCTTAATTCACCCATATATTGGGAAATGTCTTTTGTTAGAGCCTGATAATCCTTTGCCATGTTTGTCTCCTTTTTAAAATGTGGCCTTCTTGATAATATTAAAAAATAATACTTTATTTTATTTTAATATACTATATATAATAGGTCTAGAAATAATTTCAACCCCAAACAGAAATATGCGAAACTTCGGAGGGAATATGCAGTGTCTCATTTTAAAATATATTCGGAAAAGAAAGGCCCTAAAGATGAT
>JAGRKB010000075.1 GCA_020442425.1 Alphaproteobacteria bacterium
TGGCCATGCGCAATAACGGCATGTTCATCGACTTGGTGGACGCAAGCGGCAAGATTCAGGTTTTCTCTCACAAGGATTCCACACCACCCGAAACAATGGAACAGCTCGAATTTCTTGATTTGGGCGATATTATTGGCGTAACCGGAACCATACGGAGAACGCCGCGCGGAGAGCTTTCCGTTCGAGCCAAAGACATAACGATGCTGACAAAATCTTTGCAGCCGTTGCCTGAAAAATATCACGGTTTGACGGACATCGAGCAACGCTACCGTCAGCGTTATCTTGATTTGATTATGAATGAAGAAAGCAAGAATGTTCTGAGAATTAGAACGACCATCATTCGAGCCATTCGTGAGTTTATGAACAATATGGGAGCCTTGGAAGTCGAAACGCCGATCCTTCATCCGATTATGGGCGGAGCATCTGCAAAACCTTTCGTGACCCATCATAATGCGCTGGATTCGAATTTCTTTTTACGGGTCGCACCGGAATTGTTCCTGAAGCGTCTGATTGTGGGAGGGTTTGCCGATGCTGTCTATGAAATCGGACGCAACTTCCGAAATGAAGGCGTGTCAATCAAGCATAATCCCGAATACACAGCCATCGAAGGATATCACGCCTATATGGATTATTACGATATCATGACCTTGGTCGAGGACTTGGTACGATATGTCGTAATGGCGGTTCATGGTACTACAAAAGTCCAGTACGGAGATCAGATTATCGACTTTGGCCCCGCATGGCAGAGAAAAAGCATGGTCGAGCTGGTCAGGGAAGAAACAGGTTTTGATTTCCTGACACTGAATACTCCGGAAGAGGCGCGCGCCAAAGCGGCCGAACTGGGCTTCAAGGTTGATCCGAAATTCAATTGGGGACAGGTTGTCGAATATATCTTCGCAGAAACTGCCGAAGCAAAACTTATTCAACCAACCCATGTCATTGATCACCCCTATGATATTTCTCCATTATCAAAACTGCACCGTGATAATCCGCGTCTAACCGAGCGTTTTGAAAGCTATGTGAATGGCTGGGAAATCTGTAATGCCTTTACCGAGTTGAATGATCCTCGCGATCAATTGGCTCGTTTTGAAGATCAGGTCGCCCAACGCGAAGGCGGAAACGAAGAAGGGATGATGCTGGATGATGATTTCATCACAGCTCTGGAATACGGCTTGCCGCCAACAGGCGGATGGGGGGTAGGGATTGACCGCTTGGTCATGCTACTAACCGACAGCACCAATATCAGGGACGTAATCGCATTCCCGACCTTAAAGCCGAAAGCGTAATTTAAAAATAGAGATAAAAAAGGCCCCGGTAGAAATACCGGGGCTTTGAATAAAAACGCAGTACCTAACTAAGCCCAGCGTTTTTGGGGGGAGATTTTTACGCCTAAGCCTTTTTCAAAAGAGGGTACAGGTCCTCTTCCTGAGACTTGAGGCGAAGCGTTAAATTCTCGAACAAAATAACTGTGTCATTTAAAAACCTTTGTTCTTCTGCATAAACATCAGACAGAGCTCCCCACCTCTCGTTATAGGCAGAAAACTGTTCCGCAAACTTGGTCATTTCTTTTTTCATGCGCGCTATATCAAGCTGCTTGGGACTTTCATCATCTTTAAAATTATCATTAGATAATTCGTGTTCCGCCATCGTAAAGAAAACTTGAAATTTACCGGATAGTTCACAAACACCACTGCGTACGGCTTCAATGCCATGAGGGCAGTTCATACGGATGTCTTTGGAAATCTTGTCAGCAAGAGCCAATAAATCTTTGTGCTGTTCTAGTAGAAACTGGATAATCATTTTTTATTCCCCCTGTTTTTTTTAGGTTCAGATTTTTTACCTGATATCTATAATACTACCCTAATTGGCGCGAATACTGTTGTGTTCAAGGGGATAGAAACAGGGTGAAAAAGGATATATCCCTTTGCATATACAAAAGAATGTGTAGTCAAAAAAGTAAGGAAAACCGTCATTGCGAGGAGCCTTGGCGACAAAGCAATCCAGACTTTCTAATGGATTGCTCACTTCCCTCGGATCACGTCCGAGGTCTCAATGACTAAAATCGAATCATTGTTCCTCAATGAATTGAGCACCAGCTACAGGAAATCCATGCCCAACCATGCCATAGGTATCCCCCTTGTTAAGAGAAGGAGCCAGTTTGCTCCAATATGTCACAATATCACTGGCGAGAGGGCGAGGCCGCTCCTCATTTGTTTCAGACTTAGCGCCGATATAAATAAAACCGGCAAAATGATCGCGTTTATCCAGCCCCATAAGCTTTTTGAACATATCGGAATAACTGTACCATTGCGTTAACCAGTTCGACCCATACCCCATGGAGTTTGCCGCCAGACACAGATTGTAACAAGCCGCTCCTGCACTGAGGATTTGCTCCCATTGAGAATGCTTTCCTTCCCGAATACGCGAAACAACAGCAATCACAAGTGGCGCTCTAAGAAAGTTTTCAGCCTCCAAATCAAGCTTGGCTTTTGCGGCTTCAGGGTTCTCGGCTTGATAGGCTTGCCTCAAAAGCTCTCCTGCCTCTTTGCGAGCTTCTCCTTCGAAAACTATAAAGTACCAAGGGCAATATTTGCCATGATCAGGAACCCTCATTCCGATCTCGAGGATTTTCTCTATCTCCTCAGGAGAAGGGGCCGGTTCGCAAAGCCCTGTCACTTTTGAAGAACGCCGTGAAGATAAAAACTCCAGAACCGAAGAATTGGTCATGATATAGCCCTAAATAAACAAGATTAAACTAGTGAAACTTGGTAGAATTTGTATATATCATATGGCATGACAGAAAAAGCTTTCAATATCCATTCTCCATTTGAACCGGCAGGCGATCAGCCGACAGCCATCACAGCCCTGACGCAAGGGCTGGAACAAGGGCTTTCCGATCAGGTGCTCCTGGGAGTGACAGGGTCGGGCAAGACCTTCACAATGGCCCAAATCATCCAGAAGACCCAGCGGCCAGCCCTTATTCTTGCTCCGAACAAAACATTGGCGGCTCAACTATACTCGGAAATGAAATCCTTCTTTCCGGAGAATGCAGTCGAGTATTTTGTTTCCTATTATGATTATTACCAACCGGAAGCCTACGTTCCGAAGTCCGATCTCTACATTGAAAAAGAGTCTACCATCAACGAGCAAATTGACCGCATGCGCCACGCAGCAACGCGCGCCATTTTTGAACGGCGTGATGTGGTAATTGTGGCTTCTGTGTCTTGTATATACGGCATAGGTTCAAAAGAAGATTATTACGCTATGACATTTGAGGTTTCAAAAGGTCAGCAGATAGATCGACAAGACCTCATACTAAAACTGATCGAGCTTCAATATAAACGCAATGATATCTCATTCGAGCGCGGCAGTTTTCGGGTAAGAGGGGACACGGTCGAGCTTTTTCCTGTTCACTTTGATGATCGAGCGTGGCGGTTCTCAATGTTCGGAGACGAAATCGAAGAAATCTGCGAATTTGATCCGCTGACAGGACAAAAATTTGTCACCATGAATGCCGTTCGGATTTACGCGAACTCTCACTATGTCACGCCTGGCCCGACCATTGCGCAGGCCATTGATTGTATTAAGAAGGATTTGAAATACCAATTGGCAAGATTTAATGAAGAGGGGAAGCTACTGGAAGCACAGAGGCTGGAACAAAGAACAACCTTTGATCTTGAGATGCTGACGGCAACGGGCATGTGCCAAGGGATCGAAAATTACTCGCGCTACCTGACAGGGCGCGCGGCGGGGGAGCCACCGCCAACTTTGTTTGAATATCTCCCCGAAAATTCTCTGTTATTTGTTGATGAAAGTCACGTCATGATCGGTCAATTGGGCGGCATGTATAACGGAGATAGAGCGCGTAAATCTGTTCTATCCGAATTTGGCTTTAGACTGCCGTCTGCTATGGATAACCGCCCATTGAAGTTTGAAGAGTGGAATAAAATGCGCCCGCAGACAATCTATGTCTCGGCCACACCCGGCGATTGGGAGCTGGAGCAAACAAACCATAAATTTGTAGAGCAAGTCGTACGCCCGACAGGACTGGTTGACCCAATAGTAGAAATCCGTCCAACCGAATTCCAGATAGATAATCTGATGCATGAATGCCATCGCGTTGTTGACGAGGGCGGGCGCGTATTAGTCACAACCCTGACCAAAAAAATGGCAGAAGATCTAACGGAATATTTGGTAGAAAATGGCCTCAAAGTCAGATATCTGCACTCGGATATTGATACCTTGGAGCGGATCGAGATTATTCGTGATCTGCGTCTGGGAGAGTTTGATATTCTGGTCGGAATTAACTTGCTCCGTGAGGGGCTAGATATTCCGGAATGCCGCCTTGTCGCCATTCTAGACGCCGATAAGGAAGGCTTCTTGCGCTCAAGAACGTCTTTGATTCAGACCATAGGCCGCGCAGCCCGTAATGTTGGCGGGAAAGCTGTACTTTACGCAGACACAATCACAAAGAGTATGAAAGCCGCTCTGGAAGAAACCTCAAGACGGCGGGAAAAACAGGAAGCCTATAACAAGGAACATGGCATCACCCCTGAAAGTGTAAAGAAATCCATTGGTGACCATTGGTCTCAAGAAGATAGAAATGCACAAAATCCCAAGAAGGCAGTGGGAATGTCCGATCAGGAGCAGGACTGGTTCCACGACCCAAAAACTCTTGGAAAACAGATTGAAAAACTTAAAGAAAAGATGTTAAAAGCCGCAGAAAATCTTGAGTTTGAAGAGGCTGCCCGCTTGCGCGATGAGGTTAAAAAATTAGAAAATCTCGACCTCGAATTATAGATCCGAAACAATTTCTCTAAAACTTTAGGCAAACTTACGCCAAACTTATTCGTTTGGTTAGGGGTTGTTAATCCTAAAGGATATAAACTGTATAGATAGCATGGTTGATCTTGGGGCAACGGGAAAGTTGGCTGGGATTTAAATGTAATCATAATAACTGTACAGGAAGGATGGGTATTAATATGCCTGAAATTTATGTTGTTGTTGCATTGGCATTCGCCGTATTTGCGGCTGTGTCTGCAATCGGTTCGGCGATAGTGCTGGGCATCGGCTATGAACGCTTAAGAGCGGGATTGGAAAGAGTTAAAGAGGGTCTTGATCTCGTGGGACGCCAAGCAGGATTCTTTAGCAATGAACTCTACAGATTGGATCAAAAAGTTGAAGAAATGGCTGAAGCTAAGCCAAAGAAGGCAACAAAATCCAAAGGAAAGTCAAAGAAAACAAAATTGGCAGAAGTTACTCCTGAAGTCTTGCACCAAGAAGGCGGATCAATTTCTGTACCAATGAGTTTAAAGCCAAGCAATGATTGGCAAGCTCTGCAGTCCGTAGCGCGAGAAGAAGCTTTGGCTAACTTTGCTCAAATGAGTTCTTCAAACTCCGACGGTAAGGTCCGTTACATGTAATGTTATGGCTCAAGTGCAACTTATGGAGAGAAGATCACCTTCTCTCCATTTTTATTTATGACCCGTCAATTGTTTTGATGCGTATCCTTAAAATAGATTTTAAAGATTTCCTCGGCAGGCTCGGTAGCTCGAAACAATACAGCATCCGGTAAATCCTCTCGTCTGGAACCATTGCAAATTTTAAGATCACGCATATTGATTTTCATGCGGGTCAAATAAAGCTGCCGCAAACTATCTCGCAGGAGAGAGGCATCGCGGGATAGATATGCAGAACGAAACTGAGTATAGATATCTCTAACCTCCATCTTCTCAAGAGCCAACCGCAAGGCGTATAAGCTGCTTTGCGCCCCTTTATCAATAAAATAATGTTCAATACGTAGGGCGGCATCCAGCATCTCGACATCAGAAACATGTTGCTGAAGTGCATAAAGAGTGCATAGAGAATAAATCTCATTATTCTGTTTGTAATCATAGAAGTCTTGTAAAGAACCATTTCTATGTTGGATGTAATGCGCTGTTTCATTGACCAAAGACAAAGCAAGAACCAAGGTGTAATATTGATTGAAGTCCGGCCTGATCGTGCGCGGGACAGAACTGGACAAAACAATAAACTCTTTTCGGAAACGTCGCATATCCACCCCGATATGAATCGAGCCTGATAGGGAAGAAGGGTCATCCGGAGTAAGGATAGGCGTATACTGAGCCAAAGCGGGAACGGAATAATCGGCTCTGGTAATCGGAACAGTACGAAGCATGTCCGGTGTAAAGGGAATTTCTGCCCGTAAGATCAAATCGCGCGCCGAGCTTAAATAGTCCGGAAAATTATTAGCCGATGAGGGGGAGTTATAAAAACAAACCCCGGTTATAATTAGAAAAATAAGCAGAACAGAGATTTTGTATCTAAATAGTGAGGTCAACGCATCCAAGCTGCTTACGCCCTTGCAAGATATTTTCATGAAGAATTCCCAGTCTAAGAGCAAGGTCATGTTGTCCTGTTTGTTTTGCCTTAACATATCCCGAATATACATTCGGCAACAACTTAAACATAGTCGCGCAATCAATAGAAAGATACTCTCCCTTGATATCTCTAAACAGCCCGATGGTTTTGGTGCTTGGGAGAACGCTTATAAAAGTTAATTGAGGAACATTTGGGTTAGTCGCAAAGAGAAAGGATAAAAGCTCGCTAGGTTCAGGGGCTGCAAGGGTGTTTTGAGTAGGGGAATCTTGTGGCTTTCCAAAGGAGAATATAGGATCTGCATTTGACATAGAAACGGAGGCGAATGTCAAACTAATACTTGCGACAACTCTGCGCAGCAAAACGCTTTTATTCATAATAAAATTCCCTGTAAATGTCATTGTAATTTATTTGCCACTACTATTTGAAATTACTCGAAAAATTTCAAGAAAAATATTTACAACCCAAGGGTTTTTCGATTCAATCCGTCATTGCGACATTCCGTCGTATAGGGCTAAAGGCTTGTAAAGAGTATAAAAGTGCAAGTCATTACGACTCGAGTTTATTTTTT
>JAGRKB010000010.1 GCA_020442425.1 Alphaproteobacteria bacterium
TAACATAACAATATATATTATACATAAAAATTTTATAATTATATTTGCCCCCTAAATTCCCCATATAAAAAATTAACTAGTTTTTATAATATAATTACAAGAAAACATGATTCTGTAAAATAAATTACATAATTAAGATTTTTTATTGACACTTTACCATAATCGCTGCCATATTTTTGACATAGTTATAAAAAGGAGGTGTGCAATGATTATACATAATGAAAGCGAGAATAAGGTCTCGGTTCGAGATCTACAGCCTCTCGCAGAAACAGTCGTAACAGGTCAACGAAAAATAGACAAAGAAAGCAGGAGGAGAAACAAGCTCCTTCAATTTGTTAGAACCAACAAGGAGAGATACCAGTTAGAAAAAGCTGAAACTGGAGTCATTGACACTAAGTCCCTCATCATCGGGATTCGATTGGTGAAATTTGAGAATCCATCTCCACTAATGCTAATGTCCGGTGGACTTTTGGGAGAAGCACTAGAAAAACGCTGTGAAGTCTTCGCAATGATGAAAGGTTGGGAAGAGATTCCGGAGAATTTCTGAGAAACAGATATTTATGACCCGTTCGCAACACACTATATGTTGGTCGGAACAGATAGATCAGGCCGCGATTATATTCTGGCGTATACACGTATAGTGCAGGCTATGAGCGAACAAAAAGCAGCAGAGCTTGGAGTAGAATATATTGAAAACCCTGAGTGCATACCATTGCAAGCCGCTATGAAATCAAAAGGCGGACGCCTAAGCCATGAATTTGAAAAAATGGCAAATGACGGCAAGATTGCAGAAATATCTCGTCTCTTAAAGAACCCATATATGACCAATGTTTTGGATAACTTTGTACTCGGGGTAGGGAAATTAGGAATAAAAATTCCCGTAAAGTCGTCAGAAGTTTTATTGGAATTGGCAACTGCTGACTTCATGAGAAGCCATCCCGAAGTAAAGGGCTTTGGAGCCTTGCTTAAAGACGGTTTGTGCGGCAGCATTAAAAAACACGCCTTTGCAGTAGAAAATGTTGGTGAGAAAATTGACTATAAAGGGATGAGGATGCCCATCTGCTTGAACCCGTACTCTACGGGCAATCGTATTGCTCGGATGATTCTTTCGTGCGTCTTTAAAAGAGCGCTCAAAGGAACATTAAATATTGTACATCCGGATGTCTTTAAAAATCATGGAGTGGTGGGTGATGGGGTGTTAAGGCATTATCTCTCAGGAGAAGTTGCAGGAGATTGTAAAGTTAAACTATCTTCAGGCAAACTTTTAGAAATAGGAAAGGACGATGAAAGAGATAGGGTTTGGATATCCAACAACGCACAGAGAGTTTTGGAAGCTATACCTAATTAACATCAGATAAATTGCTTCAATATTCAAAACTAATGAATGTCGGCAGATAAATGGAGAGGTCTATTCCTCTCCATTTCCTGTTTTAGGACATATATGGTTTAGAAATGCCTTCTAAGGTTACGATTTAAATAACCTATTTTTAGTTATACAGAATCAAATCCCATAATGTTGGTTTTGTATTGAGCTTTCAAATCCTGAAGATCATACTACCCGTTAAGAGGGTATGTAAAAAATGAGTAAGCACTTGGGTTTTGGAAAAAGATTAAATGCTAGCCAACATATCGAGCAATTTAGACTCGTTGTTTGGCAAGGGGAGTACTTGCCGGAAGACGCGACTGACGCGCATAGCCTATATGAGGCCTTTCGATTAAGGCATCAGGTTTTTGCCGAGATGAAACAATGGGAAGAAGAAAATGCAGATCGGCTGGAAATCGATGAATTCGATCAAAAGGCCCAGCATTTTATGCTGATTGGAATTGATGCTCATAAGCAAGAACACGTCCTAGCCTATACAAGATTGATTAAAGGCAATCCGACTCCGAAAACTCCCGAAAATCAATCGGACTATAATTTGCCGATGCAAAAAGCGGATGTGAATTTGAAAAAATTTCACAAAGATATTCACGAAGGACGTTTTTTGGAATTATCAAGACTGGTGGCTAATCCTGTTCTCAGAAACACACTCCGCAAAATAGATAACATGTCTATCCGCTCGAGCGACGTCTTGCTTTATTTGACTCTGGAATACTGTCTGAATTCCCCCGAGCCTGCAGAAAAAATTATTGTGATCTTGGAAGATTTCATGTGCCGTAGGTTGGATTTTTTCGGAATTATCTACGAGCGCATCGGCCAACCTGTTGAACACAAAGGGACGCGTTACCCCATCATGATTGATCCTCATTCGGAGCAGAATATCAGGGCAAGATCAAAAATCGGCCAGCTTCTACGTCGGGAAACTCACGGGACGATGGATGTGTTCTCCGAAGCTCCGACAAAAGAGAGGCTGGGGCGTCATACTAGACATTCCCGCCTGCCAAAATTCCCCAGAAGAATGGCAGTACAGCAAGTTTTCAAAGTCGATATCGGAATAAACGACTAAACAACACCATCAGGGAATGGTTTAGTGCTTCTTAGTCTTTCCCTTGTCCCCATCCAATGGGGTCGGATCAAACAAAACAGGCTGAGGCGGTGCCGCGCAATCAAGAGGCATATCTTTCAACACGCTCCACTGCTCGACCCAACCCAAAACATGATCGGCATTGTCAACCATCGTTACATTCATGCAATGACCATCCGCAACACTTTGCGCAAAGCTGTTATAAACAGCTGGCGGCGTTGTGCGATCCAGTTTTCCGAGGAAGTGGCGCTGGGGCAAATCAGCGACAGCAGGAGCAAAGTCAATCGGAGACAAAGATTCGTCTGAATAGACGACATTGTGAAGTTCTGCCGTAGTGCGTGGATCAAGATTTCCGGCAACTGTTCTCAAAGATAAAATGTCACTGCGCTGTGCTGCCAGAATAGTCGCAACAGCGGCCCCTCCATCATACCCAACCAAATGGAAAGACGGTATGCCATAAGTCGCTTTGATATTATCCAGAACCGTCTGGTAATTGTCGATAACTTCCGGAGCAAAACGCTTGCCGGTCCAGAAATCACTTGGACATTGGGAACCATGTTTCCAGCCTTTGTTATATTGGCATGGGCGCGCCAGCCAAATAACGTTAGCACCGGAATCCTGAGCAGCGAGGCGCAAAGCCACCGGATCAACCGGAGTAGGGTCGTCACTTACGGAAACATCATCGTAAAAAGCAACGCCATCCCCTTCGATATAAACAGTAGCGGGTTTGAATTTCTCATAAACACGTTCACGCGCTTCAATAATAAAATCCTGCGCAGGAATATTACGCTCCAGCATAAAGACAGGCAAAGCTGTCCGCTTGACAGTATCGTCTTTCATCACACTGTGTGTCCCACAGCCTGTCAAAAGGACGGCGCTAAGACCGACGGCCAGCAAAGAGCGTGTAAAAGTTGCTTGAAATGGCATGGAGAATCCCCTTCAGAAAATTTCGAAGCAAGTCTAACATGGAAAATGATTAAAATCACCCCGAAAAGAGGGCTAATCTGAACTAACTTTCTGAAATTTCAATGAGAACAGGCGTATGGTCCGACGCTTTTTCCCAACCGCGCGGTTCGCGATCAATGCGGCAGCTTTCAAGCCGATCTGCCAAAGCAGGGGAGAGCAGAAAATGGTCAATTCTGATTCCGTTATTCTTTTGCCAGGCGCCTGCCTGATAATCCCAGAAACTATAGGACTCTGTCTCAAAGGGGTGCAAAACCCGAAACGCATCAACCAACCCGAGATTCAGTAACGCCCGCCATTTTTCATGGGTCTGAGGATGAAACAAAGCATCCCCATCCCAAGCTTTAGGATCATAGCAATCTTGATCTTCAGGAATAACGTTAAAATCTCCACCGATCAGAAAAGGAATTTGAGCCGCTCGTAATTCTGATACACGATTAAAAAGCCGATCCATCCACCTGATTTTATAAGGGAATTTTTCACTATCGATGCTCACAGGGTTTCCGTTAGGCAGATAAATGTCGATCAACCGTATCCCGTTCCAATCCAATTCAATATACCGCGCTTGCTCATCACTCTCATCACCGCCAAGTCGAGAGTGAATAAGGTCAACGGGAGATCCTCCATTCTTTTTAACAAAGATGGCAACGCCATTATAAGCCTTTTGACCGACAAAATAGGCGTCATAATCATCAGAGATTTCAGGTAAGTTTTCCCCTTTAAGTTCTTGAACCATAAGAATATCAGGTGAGCGTTCACTTAAGAAACGCTTCACATGATCCGCTCTGGCCTTAATTGAATTGACATTCCACGTGGCAATAAGAAGGGGCATAAGAAAACAAACCTACATTGAAAAGGATTCACCACAGCCGCAGCCCGAAGTGGCATTCGGATTAACAATTTTAAAATGCTCGCCCATTAAGCCCGTCAGGTAATCGACCGTCGCCCCTTGAAGCATCGAGGCCGAGACGGAATCGACAACAACCACATCATCCAAAATAACGTCATCTTCGGCAGGAGACTCTTCCCACGATAAATCATAGCGAAACCCCGAGCAGCCCCCGCCCGAAACTGCAACGCGAAGGTAAAGGGATGTCACGCCCTTATCAGCGCGAACATCCTCGATACGATTATAAGCTGTTGGAGAAACCGAAATTTGATGCTCTGCCTGATCCATTGACATCCTCTAAAAATTCATATCCCTAATCTGCCCGATCTCCAACAAGATTAAATCCTTGCCCGACTGAGAGAAGGTGCGGCTTGCCCGATCAAGATCTGTCTGAATAGGGGGGAACGTATTATAATGCAGTCCGACAATCTTGTTGGTTCCGACAAACTCGGCACAGCGCACAGCATCATCAATTCCCATCGTGTAATTGTCCCCAATCGGAAGCAATGCAAAAGCGATATCGTTTTGATCGCCAATAAATTTCATATCGTATGTCAGGGCAGTGTCTCCCGCATAATAGAAAGACGAAGACGACCCTTTCGGTGTAACAACAAACCCGCCCGGATTGCCTCCATAAGACCCGTCAGGCATAGACGATGAATGAACCGCATTCACATACTGCACTCGTCCAAAATCAAAATCATACCCGCCGCCGTGATTCATGGAATGGCCGTTTTCAAAGCCTTTGGCAGCAAACCAGTTAATGACTTCAAAATTGGAAATTAACTTTGCACCCGTGCGTTTTGCGATTACTTCGACATCAAGAACATGATCCTGATGACCATGAGAAATAAGAATAAAGTCGGCAGGAACAGAATTCACATCTATATGAGAAGCCAAAGGATTGCCCGAAATAAACGGATCAAACAGCAAATGCACACCGTTGGTTTCAATGCCGAAACAGGAATGACCGTAATAGGTAAGTTTCACACAACGCTCCTTTGTAAATCTAATCGTAACAATCTAGTTAAACAAAAGAACAAAAACAAGGATTAAGCCGCGATTAAGCGGGAATGGGCTTATTATTGGATTGCAAAAGGACGGCAATTGGTCTTCTTTTTGGTGATGGGCTGGCGGCGGCTTCCGCATTCTCACGCCGTTTGGCATATTCAAGATGCAATTTTGTATAGGCTACCAATTTATTTGCCTTCTCAACATCATGTTTAAGATCTGCAGTTTCAAAGATTGTTCCTCTATCGAGTGTATTTGTATTTGCCAACATATCTGATGCACGTTCAATAAGCCCCAAGAGAGTGACCGCATGAGTAAATCGTTCGGTTTTGGAATGGTTTCTATCGGAAAAAAGAATAGTTTTATCGAATATGTCACGAGAGAGGCGTATCGCGTCTTCGGAGATTTCTGGGAGCCGAGTTTCAAATAAATCAAGATATTGATCCACAAGTAATCCATCAACAGCCGAAATCGCTTCATCTACGGTACTTGTTTTTGCAACACAATGAAGCTCTGCTGCAACGGCTTTGGCTATTGACACTTCAAACGAATGGGCATGACGTTCCCGAATTTGCCCATAATGGAATTTATTTTGAGTTGAATAGATCCTATTACCTTTGTCATCTTCATCGGGAGAATTAGGATCAAGGTTATAATAAATTCCGGAGGTTTCAAAAGCTTGACTCTGGGCACAATCATTAAAGGTAAAAGTAAGCCCAACATCTTTTAATAGCTGCTCTTTGTAGGCCATACTCCCTTCAAGATGACGGTCCGCAGGGAAATCCGGCTCCAGCATTAATATTCCCAAATGCTCCAGCATATGACAAAACTCATGCGCCATTGATTCTTCAAAGTATGCAAAGTCATCAAGTTCGGGATTTGTAGAAAAAGTGATGCTTCCACCGGGTTTTTCAAAGCAATCACGAAGGTTTGGTTTGCTTTGAGAAAACTCTGCAGCATGGTTCAAATTCGGATTGCCCGAGACCTTCGGGCGATAAGTCAGTTCATAGGCACGACAGATGAGGTCTAGATAAAGACGACCATACTCTTCTTTTTGGGCATTTGAAAAGGCATGGAATTTTTTTCGCTTCTCCAAAAGCTCTAAAGCAAGCTCAAACTCGGTAGTGATTGCATGTTGGGTCTTGGCTCTAATATCGCGATGTAGTTCATAAACACACGGAGGAATGGGGGTTTGTAGTGCAATATGTTGAAACTCTACTTCTTTTGAAACAAGAGGTCTAAAGGCGGCTAGCAACGGAATGATATGATCGTGCAGTGGCGAGGAAAAACTCAAATGTTGTTTCCCTCTCCCCGCAGAATACGGGTCATCCAAATCAACATACGCAGGAAATGTTTCTATAAAAGAGTTAAAGGCAAAATCGAATAAGTCATTCAAATACATCAATAGAACTGAATTTCTTTTGAGAACCCCATCAGATCGCCTGTCAAAGAGGTTGCCGCCGCCGGATGTTTTATATTGAGACTTTAGGAAACTTAGATCAGACAGGTCATCAACGGTATCCAGCATCGCTTTGATATGATCTTCTTTGGCCCCGATAATCTCAAGGACGATAGCAAATTCTATAGTTCCTTGATTGGAAAGGTGGGCGGCATAGTTGTTCCAAAAATTATCAAAAGCTCCCTCACAAGCGGAGAGCAAGTTCAAAAGAGATTGCGCCGTATCCGTCTGGGAATATGTACGGCGCTCCAACGGATTGGAAAATTCGGTGCGAATATCCAACACAGGAAAAGGGGCAAAAGCCTGTCGAAAATCATCTAAACTAAACATAGGGCGGAATTATTATAGAAAATAAAGGCGATTTGCAAGAAAATACAGGGGCTTAATAAATAAAAACCCTTTGGCGTATGGAAATTTGATCCATTTCCCCTTAAAATCCGCCTATGTCTAAAGAAACCGATGATTCTACTCAAGCCTATAATTATTGCGCATTGCCGCTTGCGGCATATGCTTGCCGTCCGGATAATTCCAGAGGGCGCATTCATGACGAGCCGGAAAGCCGCCACCGTACAGCCTTCCAGCGTGACCGGGATCGGATCATTCACTCTTCGGCGTTTCGTCGACTGAGAGATAAAACGCAAGTCTTCGTCGCCCATGAAGGGGATCATTACCGTACAAGACTATCCCACACACTGGAAGTCGCGCAGATTGCAAGAACATTGGCGAGAGGCCTGATGGTCAATGAAGATCTGGCTGAAGCCGTAGCACTGGCTCACGATTTGGGGCACACACCCTTTGCCCATATGGGCGAGGACATCCTCAAAGTTTGTATGGAGAAATTGGGAGGTTTTGCCCACAACGATCAGTCTTTGCGCATACTGACTACGCTTGAGGAAAAATACCCGCAATGGGTTGGACTGAACCTGACATGGGAAACTCTGGAGGGTGTTGCCAAACATAATGGCCCCGTCCTTGAGCCAAAGGAAAAAGTCAGTCGAAAAAATTTGCCCATCGCTCTCTTCGAGTTAAGCAGACAAATGGATATGGAGCTGCATAACTATGCATCTATAGAAGCCCAAGTTGCCGCTATATCTGATGATATTGCCTACAATAACCACGATGTTGAAGATGGTCTTGGAGCAGGTATGTTCACATTTGAGCAAATCGTAGAGGAAGTGGCTCTCCTTGAAAAAGCCCACAAACAGGTCATAAAAACCTATGGTGAAGAGATCGAAAGAAAATACATCGTCTCGGAAACAATTCGCGCCGTTATGGGAGATATGGTCGATGATGTTCTGACAGAAACTAAAAAGCGCCTGAAAAAAATTAATCCTCAATCTCCAGAAGATGTCGCAAAAGCAGGGATGCAAATCGTCAGCTTTTCCACAAAAATGGAAGAGCAAGTGAATCAGCTGCGCAAATTTCTATTCAAACATATGTACCATCACTACACGGTTCTGCGTATCAAAGAGAGTGTAGATCGTATAATACCTGATATGTTCAACGCCTTCCAGAGAACCTACCGGCTTCTCCCGCCAAAATGGCAACAAAGAGTGGAGCAAGCCGGAGGGGTAGACAATGAAATGGCACGCGCCCGCATCGTCTGTGATTATATCGCAGGCATGACCGACCGTTTTGCATTTCAGGAACATAAAAAATTGACAGATTTAACCCTAGGTTAAAAGTGGAGAGTAAAATGGTTTCAAAAAAATTCGGAAAAAAATCCCCCAATCAGAATGATGCTTTCGATGACGAAAGCCTCTTGGATGTTCTTATCAAAAGAAAGGGAGGGGTTCCGATGCCACCCTCTATGGCAAAGCTATTGATGATGGTCGCGGGATTGGCGGTTGTCGCGACAATATCAGCCGTTGCCTTCGCCACATGGCCCGGAGATAAATCCCGTGTTGATGAGGATACACTCCCGATCATGCGCGCCGAGGACTCGCCGTTTAAAATTCAACCCGAGGAACCGGGAGGGATGGTCGTTCCGAATAAAGACAGCACCATTTTTGAAACTCTGAATGAAGAGCCGGAAGAAAAAACAGTTGAAAATCTGCTGGATGAACCCGAGGAACCCATCAAAAAAGAAGAAGTCTTTGCCGCAGATGACAACGAAGAGGATGAGATTGCCCAACTGGTAGAAGAAGCAACAGCCGAACCTGTACAAGAAGTCAAGCCAACTCCGGTCGTTAAAAAAGAAGAGCCTAAAGTCGAACCAAAAATAGAGCCTAAAAAAGAAGAGCCAAAAGTAGAGCCGAAACCTGCTTTAGAAATGACATCAGGTAAATCTTATGTGCAGTTCGCCGCCGTAAAAAGTGATGCGGATGCCAAAGCCAAATGGTCAAAATTGCAATCTCAATATAGCGTGCTGAAAACTCTAGCCCTGCGCGTTCAAAAAGCCGATCTTGGTGCCAAAGGAACATTTTATCGCGTACAGGCAGGGCCGATGTCACTTGATCAAGCTCAATCTGTTTGTTCAAAAGTCAAAGACTCAAAAGGCGATTGCTTGGTGATCAAGTGAGCGGAGGAGACCGCCCACTACCGTTAGCTGCTGTTTTTTCAGTAGAAGGTGAAAAACTGAACCACGGAGAGAAGTCTATTTTCTCCGCCGCGCAACCATTCGGATTTATTCTTTTCGGGCGCAATTGCAAAAGCTCAGATCAATTAAAAAGACTGACCGACGAATTGCGTACCTGTGTCGGCTGGGATTGCCCCATTATGATCGATCAGGAAGGCGGGCGTGTCGCCAGAATGAAACCGCCTGAATGGCCTGACTTTAAGGCGGCTAAAGTTTATGGTGAGCAAATCGAATGCGGCGCTGGGGATGACTGCCTGACAAAGGATATGACATCGCTCGCCAAGATGCTTCTGGAGCATGGCATTGATGTCAATTGCTCCCCCGTTTGTGATGTCCTGACCGACAAAACACATGACATTATCGGCGACAGGGCCTATTCCAAAAATCCTGAAATCGTAGCCAAAGCTGCCATCAAAACAGCAAACGCTTTTCTAAGCGCTGGTGTAACACCCATTGTCAAACATCTCCCGGGTCACGGGCGCGCACTCGCAGACAGTCATTTGGAGCTTCCAATAGTGAATGCTTCACCGGAAGAATTAGAAAAAACGGACTTTTACCCGTTTTCCCAAATAGCCGAACAACCCAACGCCATGAGCATCTGGGGCATGGTCGCACACATTATATATAGCCAAATTGACCCTGATTTGCCCTCAACCCTGTCAAAAACAGTAATTAATGACATAATTCGAGGGAAAGTGGGCTTTGAAAGCTTGCTGTTTTCCGACGATCTGGATATGAAAGCATTAGAAAACTATGGATCGATTGCGCAAAGAGCCAATCTGTCCTTGCAAGCCGGATGTGATCTGGCTTTATATTGCTGGGCAAAGCTTGACATTATGGAACAATTGGCCGCTGAACTTCCGCCGCTTTCGGCAAAAGGGTGGAACAGGTGGCATGGAATAAGATGACAGAAGACAACACCGTTCAAAAACCCCCTGTTGAGTTTGTCGAGGATCAACCATCATCCTCGGCATCAGAGCCAAAGGAAGATCACGATGCACTTCTTTTGAGCCTTGATACGTTCGAAGGGCCAATAGATGTCCTCTTGCAATTGGCAAGGGATCAAAAAGTTGATCTGACCCAAATTTCAATCCTGCAATTGGCGCGTCAATATCTGGCTTTTATCGACCGCGCTCAGCAACTATCACTGGATATAGCCGCCGAATATCTGGTGATGGCGGCTTGGCTGGCCTACCTCAAATCAAAACTGCTTCTACCAAAACAGGAAACGGATGAAGAAGAACCATCCGCCGAAATGATGGCCGAAGCTCTGGCCTTCCAATTGCGCCGTCTGGAGGCCATCAAGGATGTCGCCGACAAATTGAAAAACAAAATGCACCGTCAATTGACAGTGTATGAACGCGGCGAGCGCGAAAAATTCACAGCCCCTGAACCTGATAAATATTCCGTAGACCTATTCCAGCTTCTGAAAGCATACGGAGACATTACACAGAGACAAACATCAACACATTACAAACCATTGACATTCCCGGTTCTCTCCATGGAAGATGCAATGGCGCGGATGGTTAAAATGTTGGGACGTCTACCGCGCGCTGGAAACTCAAGCGTCTGGACAACACTCAAGAGTTTCATCCCTGAAAAAATCACAGACCCTCTATTTGCCAAATCCTCAATAGCATCACTGCTAACCTCAGCTCTGGAATTGGCCAAACAAGGGAAAGTGGAAATTCGTCAGGATGATACATTCCGTCCGATTTACCTGCGGGCCGTAGAACGTGATCCCGTTGTAACAGAACAAGCATAAGCGAAGAAACCTGATAGAAACAAGAGAGGGAATAAATTGAAAGCTCTATTTTTAAGTCTACTTTGTTTGTTGGGCACTCTTGGTGCATCCGCCCATGCTGAGAATGAAGACTCTGCGTATGACCGTATAATTGCCAAAAATGAAATCGTATGCGGTGTTTTTCCATGGGAGCCTTATAAGGTTTATAACCCGATAACCAAAGAATGGAGCGGGTTTGGAATCGAAATTTATCGCAGAGCCTTTGCAACACTTGATTTGAAGATAACTTTCAAAGAGCTGGTTCTAGGAAATCAGGTGCAAGATTTAAATTCGGGGCTTGTTGATGCCATCTGTGACGACGGCCCTTGGACGATGTCTGCCGGAAAGTTTGTGGAATATTCTAACCCAGTCTACTACAGTATTGTATACCCTTATGTTCGCGCTGATGATCAAAGATTTAAAACCAGAGCGGACATGAATGCCAAAGATATTCGCTTCACGGGGATTGATGGCGATTTATCCAGTGATCTGTCACAACGTTTGTTTCCGAATGCAACCTTGACAAGTATGCCAGCTATCACAAGTGTAGCCCAGCTCTTCGTGAACGTAGAAACCGGAAAAGCGGATGTAACTCTTTGTGATCCAGCGGCTTTTTCGGTTTATGAGAAAACTAATCCCGGAAAATTAAAGCCTTTATTCTCAGGCAATCCTATGGGAAAATATAAAGCTGTTGTTTCCGTTAAGAAGGGTGATTTCAAAATGTGGAATCTGGTTAATCAGGCAATAGATAACGCCCAGACGTTTGGAATCGCAGACGAGGTATTGGATGGTTTTGATCCTGATCACAAATTGCTGATGAGAGTCAGAAGTCGCGCAGAGTTCTAAGTGATAATTTTCTGCTTATAGGTAGGGGAGAAAGTAAGTATAGAATGGACCATAAAATGATTGAAAATTCAGAAGTAAGTAATGTGGAAGAAACCGAAGAAGATGCGGTCGTAGAAATCCAAGCAGAGGCAGAAATAGAATCCGAAGAAGAGGAAGCGGAATTCGAAGAAGAAAACGCGTTGGTGGAATTGGAAGATCCAGAACAGCAAAAACGCCTGATTGAAGCGCTGATCTTTGCGTCTCCTGAACCCGTTACGTTGCGCACCATCCAGTCTCGTCTCCCTGATAGTGCAGACTGTGGGAAGCTGTTACTGGACTTGCAAGAAGAATATGAAGAACGCGGTGTCAATCTTGTTCGCCTAGAAGATGCATGGGCATTCCGCACCGCAGCCGATATCGGCCCATATTTGTCTTTGGCAAAAAAGCAGGAGAAAAAACTCTCTCGCGCAGCTCTCGAAACACTCTCGATTATTGCATACCATCAGCCGGTCACCCGCGCCGAAATCGAAAACATCCGTGGCGTTGCCACCAACAAAGGAACACTGGATGTTCTTCTTGAAGCAGGATGGATCAAGCCCGGCCGTCGCCGTGAAACGCCGGGACGCCCTGTAACTTGGATCACCTCGACAACCTTCCTCGATGAATTCGGAATTTCCGAATTGAAAGATCTCCCGGGATTGCAAGAGCTTAAAGCTTCCGGCTTACTGGATATCCGACCTGCCATCGAAACCATTCCGGGTGCATCCGATCTATTTGAAGGGCAAGACGGCAAACTCGAAGTGGAAGACGATGAAAATAACCCGTCCGAAGACTACGAACATATCGGCGAGTTTGATCAAATCACTGAGTCCGAAAGTAATGAAGACAACAGTGAAGAAGACGAACAACAAAAAGAAAGCGCATAACCATGTCTTTAGGTCCTTGGCAAATACTGCTTATACTGGCTCTGGTTTTTCTGCTCTTTGGCGCAGGCAAGCTGCCGCGCCTGATGGGGGATGTCGCAGAAGGGATCAAAGCCTTCAAACGTGGCATGAAGGATGAAACCGCGTCCAAAGATCAGGACAACAAAAACGCAAATAAAGACACAAGCAAAGAAGCGTAATCCATGCTGGATTTTAGCTGGTCCGAACTTCTCATTGTTTTACTAGTGGCAATTTTGGCTATTGGCCCGAAACAAATTCCCGACATGCTTTATGGGCTGGGGCGTATTGTTCGCCGCATGCAATA
Organism: Alphaproteobacteria bacterium; assembly: GCA_020442425.1. Lineage (GTDB taxonomy): Bacteria > Pseudomonadota > Alphaproteobacteria > Micavibrionales > Micavibrionaceae > UBA1573. Next base: position 13,222 of record JAGRKB010000010.1, read on the forward strand.
CGTTCGCTTTGCGCTCTCCAAACAATTCGATGATTTTATGATACGTTCCGACTTAAAGGAAATGCAGGATCTCACCAAGCAAATGGGCATGCCAAAAACCTCCATTCTGGATGAAATAGAAGAAGACGGGAGAATGGATGTTCCCCCTCAAAAAATTGAGAAAAAGCCTCAAGTTCAAGGGGACTTGCTAAGCGACATTCCGACCACCAAAAAAGAGGGGTAGGGCATATGGATCAAAATAGCCAGCAACCACTCTTCGACCATCTTGCAGAACTACGCAAAAGATTGCTCTGGTCAGCCCTTGTGATGGTCGTGGCTTCAATAGCAGCCTATGTTTTCTCCAAAGATATTTATGGATTTCTGGTGAAGCCTCTGGCCGATGCTATGGGCCCGAATGATAGTCAACGCCTGATCTATACCAACCTGACTGAAGCATTCTTTACCTATGTGAAAGTCTCTTTTTTTGCAGGAACCTTCCTGACATTTCCGTTTATTGCTCTGCAAATCTGGAAATTTGTATCCCCCGGACTCTTTTCTCATGAAAAGAAAACACTTTTGCCGTTCCTGATCTCGATCCCCATACTGTTTTTCTCGGGCGGAGCTTTGCTATACTATTTTGTCCTGCCAATGGCGTTTAGCTTTTTCCTTAGTTTCCAGTCCGCCGCCGACCAGACCGTGCTCCCCATCATGCTTGAAGCCAAAGTTGGGGAATATCTGGATCTGGTGATGATGCTGATCTTCGCTTTTGGCTTATGTTTTCAATTGCCGGTCGTGATGGGATTATTGGGGCGGGCAGGCGTTATTACACCGCAAACTCTAATCACTAAGCGTCGTTATGCCATAGTAATCATGTTCGCACTGGCAGCATTTTTGACCCCGCCGGACATCATTTCTCAGGTTTGTCTGGCTGTGCCTTTACTGGGTCTTTACGAAATATCAATCCTTCTCGTTAAATATATGAATAATAAGACAAAAAATAATAATGATATAAACAACAATATAAACAACGATGACGCCTCTTGATAGATATCACCACTTGCTCTCCAGAAAGAAGATCGATCCCGATCCTTTGCAGGAATACGCCGCGCAATCACTAAGTCGTCTTTACAATGAAGTGCTGGACTACGAAGACAAACGAAAAAGCTGGCGTCAAAAAATAGCCTTCTTCAATTTAAGAAAGATGCCCCCAAGAGGAGTGTATCTTCATGGCCCCGTCGGGCGAGGAAAATCCATGTTAATGGATATATTCTATGACTCTATCCCGCTGGGAATAAAAAAACGCCGCGTGCATTTCCACCAATTCATGATCGAAGTTCATGACTACATCCATTCTCGCAGAGCCATTGAGGGAATTATCGAAGATATGGATGCTGCCTTGCCGTCATTGGCTCTTGTGATCTCAAATCGATCGCGCGTCTTGTGCTTTGATGAATTTCATGTGACAGACGTCGCGGATGCCATGATTTTATCCCGTCTTTTCACCGCTATGTTTGAGCAGGGAATTACTGTGGTCATGACGAGCAACTGGCCTCCGCAGGATTTGTATAAAGGCGGGTTACAGCGAGATCGCTTTATCCCGTTTATCAATCTGGTGAACGAACGCATGGAAGTTGTGACGGTCGACAGTCCCGTTGATTATCGGGCAAAAAAGCTTAAAGAAATGTCGGTCTACTTCGCGCCGCTCAATTCTGATACCCATAAACGGGTTGACGAATTGTTCCATAGCCTGACCGAAGGAACGGAAAGCTTGCCCGATCTTATCAACGTCAAAGGTCGGACGATACAGGTTCCTGTTGCCGCCAAGGGCGTAGCCCGTTTCAGCTTCTCGCAACTATGCGAACGACCATTAGGCGCCGAAGATTATCTGGCAATCGCCAAACGATATCATACAGTTTTTCTGGAGAATGTCCCTCGTCTAGGATATGACCGCCGCAACGAAGCAAAACGATTGATGACTTTGGTTGATGTTCTTTATGATAACGGTCGTAATCTCGTGATGCTGGCCGAAGAAATGCCTCAGAAACTTTATACAGGTCACGATCATGCCTTCGAATTCCAGCGCACGATTTCACGACTGCTGGAAATGCAGTCTGACGCCTATTTTAACCGCCCAAAAAGCTGATTCTAACGCACTCGGCACTTGAAGTTTCATCGCTCTCGGCTAGAATTACTTCATGGGACTATTTTCTTCATTATTTGGCAGTAACCGCTCAAAGCCAACCGATAACGGCTCTGCCTCTTCATTCGAAGAAGAAAAGAAGATCGCTCTGAATGGCTCCGAAGCCCAACGTCGGGAACTGGCTGTCTCACCCTCCACAAGCCGTGAAATCCTGTGCTATATGGCAGTCAAGGATCGGAACGAGGATATACGTTTTATTCTGGCGGAACGTCTCGCAAAATTATTGCCCGACCTTTCTACGGACAAGCAAGGGAAAGTATACAAATATATCGTCGAAGCCCTAAGCGTTCTGGCGCTGGATGAAGTCATTAAAATTCGTGTTGCACTATCATCAGTTCTAAAAGACTATGCAGACGCTCCTCCCGATATTGTCAAGAAGCTGGCACGCGACATCGAGCGTCAAGTCTCGGAACCGATCCTAAGATATTGTCTGGCACTTCCCGATGAGGATCTACTAGATATTTTAAAAACTGCCCCAAAAGACTGGGCCATCGAAGCCATCGCCGAACGTCCCGTTATCTCTCAACCCGTCTCAGGAGCAGTTCTTGATACAGGGAATATCAAAGCTGGCCATCGCTTGATTGAAAATAGCGGGGCAGACATTTCCCTCGATGACCTGAAACGCATCGTGGAAAAAGCAAAAGATTATCCCGAATGGCAAAAACCGATAGCAATGCGAAAAAATCTTCCCAAGGAAATTATGCAAGAACTAACAGGGTTTGTAGAAAAATCTGTGAAGACTATACTGTTGGATGCCACGGATTACTCTCAAGAAGAAATGGATGAAATAACAACGAATGTTGTCCGGCGCGTAGAGTTCGCAGATGAAAAAAGAGAGAAAGTCCAAGACCGCGTTTTGAGGTATTATAAAGAAGGGCGGCTGGATAACGAAATAATTCAAGATGCTTTGTCAGTTAGAGATACGGATTTCGTTATCTGTTCCTTGGCGGCTTTGATAGGAACCACAGCTCAGACCATCCGCGAAATTATCCAGATGAAATCCGCCAAAGCCGTCGTAGCGCTAGCTTGGAAAGCGGGCCTATCGATGCGCACAGCTCTAAGATTGCAGCAGGAACTCGCGCAAATCCCACACACAGACATTATTTATCCAAGAGGGGGAACGGATTATCCGCTGACAGACGATGATCTAAACTGGCAACTAGACTTTATGAATCTGGGGCAAACACAAAAATAGACATTTTTCAGTTCGACAAAGGGATTAGGGGGATTAGCGGGGGGATTATTCATTTTTAGCCGTTAACATAAACAGATCGACATTTTGAAAGAACATTAAATTAAAAACTTCTGGAGAGAGAATATGAATAAATCGCATAAAATCAATATGTTAGCAGTTTCCGTGTTGGCTCTAACCCTTTTTGCATTGCCTCAAGTGGCACAAGCGGAAGGCGGAAAAGCCGACTATAAAGCAAAAATTCAGGCCGCCCATCAAGAGAGGGTAGCAGACGCTAAAGACCGCCATGAAGAGCGCGTCGAAGAGGCCAAAGAGCGCCACGAGGAGCGTGTCGAAGAGGCTAAAGAGCGCCACGAGGAGCGTGTCGAAGAGGCTAAAGACCGTCATGAAGACCGTGTCGAAGAGGCCAAAGAGCGCCACGAAGACCGTGTCGAGGCCATAAAAGAAAAGCACCAGATGAAAATTCAGGATCGAAAAGATAAAATTTCAGCACACAGATAATTTTCTGATAAATCAATTAACTAGAAAACACCCTTGTCGTGGATAATGGGTGTTTTTTAATTGCATAATTCGCCTTGAGTGGCTAAAAATTAAAAAAAAGACCAAACAGGGGTAATTAAGTGTTTCATTCAACACCGAACGAAGATGATGATATTTCACCGGATGTCATCCCAATTAGAACCAGAGAATCTAATCGCCCTAAATTAAAGGGGAAGATGGAACAGATCGTTCACTATCAAAATGAAAATGACTTTCCTGAACTACACAGATGTTTCTCTCAACTGTGGAAAGACTTGATACAAGATAGAATTAGTAGAAGAAATCTTTACAGAAATGAAGCCATACTTGCTCAAGAATTTATGATCTCGGTTATCGCTAAATTGAGTGAAACCCAACCTGAATTGGCAGAACATATAACCAACTCGATGTGGAGAGATTTTTCTGAAGACGCAAGGCGATATGAGGACTTGAAATCAACTGCTTGCCAATCACAACTCATTGCCCAAGTCCGTCTTGCTCGTCAGAACCTTCAAAAAAGAGAACAGGCAATGTCAAAAATTCAGGAAACAATGCTTGTTCTGGATAGAAGTGGTGATAATGAGCACTTCCAAACTCTCTTATTGGTGGCGGCAAGAGATTGGGGATTTATGTTCCACTCTTATGTTTCGCCCGTAGATAGACTGGGTCATGTAAGGGCCTTTAGAAACGCCGCAGGAAATTGTTTGGAATCTCCAACATTTTTGACATCATTTCTGGATCGTTTTATTGATGGGGCTGGGGAAGACGGTCGGGGAGGGAAGATAATTCTCACTGAACCAGAACTCAGAAGTCTAGGTGTTTCTGTATTGCCTCAAATGTCCGGAGGTCCGGCATAATCATGCACTCATCCGGTACAGCATTTCCTAACTCTTCAAGGGCTGCAAATGAGGCAGAGCAATATTTTCGCATTCCTACCCCCAAAAGTTCCGCGAAGCCAGACAATGTCCCGAATATTTGGACGATAAAATTTTGGCGGGAAAGAATTGCATTCAGGCGTGGATAGAGCATCTGGGATTGGATGATACGACTGCCGCATCTTATTTAGGAATTTCGAAAGCACAATTTCTGGCAACTCGCAAACATCCCGAAATGCCTTTTTCCTGTCTAACACCGGAAATGGTCATACGATTTTGCCGAAATATAAAAGTTCATCCGGCGCATCTGGGGTCATTAGTTCCGGACTATTGGAAGACAATGCCTCCCTATATTACGGCGGCCAATATTCTAATCGCCAATGACGTGTTTAACCAATATGGATCAAAAGACAGGGCATTGGCTCGCTATGCTCTGGATGTTGAACAACAAAGATTTACACGCTCCTTCAGAAATTGTGAAGAATTCTCAGTCCTTTCAAATGAACTTCTTGAATTAGATGCTTACGATTTAACCCTGATTTACAATGCAGCCAGCAAACAAGGTTCAACGCCACAATCAACGTTATATCAGGGCGTGATGATGGCTCTTGATATCGCGTGTGAGGATAAATTCCATGCACAGAACGAAGAGAAAACTCGTAAAGAAGCGGCACTAGACGAAATATCTTTTTGTTACGCTGATAGTTTTCTAAGAGCTGTCACCCTCATGGGTAAGTTATTTGTTCTTCCGGTAGAACAGGAAGGCCAGCACCAAGAGAGTCAAGGCATCAAGAAAAAAAAGACAATGAGTGGGGCAATCAATAGAATTCGTAATATGACATTGTTCCCCAGAATTCCGGAGCCGATAAAACAGCCATCGGCCAGTGCTGAATGGGCCGCAAGAAAGAGGGAAGAGGCCCAGTTGGTTTTTGAAGAGAAAAGACTTTCTCGAAGTAGAAGAGCGAGCGGACAGTTGCAAGACTTTGTACGAAAATCCGTTCAACAACTCTACTATGATGATTGTCTTATCGAGATCAGAAAATTTTTATCTCAAATGGGGCGTCAGGACTTGGCATGTAAAGTCAGGCTCGAACTAGTAAAGGATAGGGAAGCGCTCGTAGAATCTCTATTTGAGTCTTTTATGGCCTGCGCAGAATATCAAGACGCAGCAAAATCTTTGCAAGATGATATAGGAAGACTGGAAAAGGCAATTGAAGAGACGGGATATTTTGTTAAACAAGAGCCAAGAGGCTACACAATCGATAGGCTGCATATCAATCGAATAAATACTATACGAAGTCTCTTCGCCAATCATTTGCTGATTCATATGAGCGAGGGTCGCGCAGACCGCAGACAGTCTCAAAACACATGGTCATCCAAGCGCCCACGCTCAAGACCATCTCCGTCATAGACTATAAAATGAAAATAAATTCTAGCTGTCCAGCGTCAGAGCTGGAGGCTTCATATCGGCTGATGGTGTTTGCGAAGACGGTTTCGGAGCTTCTGCCAAAGCCGCTGCAGGATTTGTTAAATCTTTCCCGACAGTGGTCAGATTATTGACATAGATGTCTTTCAGATATCTGCTTGTCTCGACATGCCAAGCACTTTTAACTTGAGTACCCAATCGGGCAGCACGATCAACATTGAACTGATACCATTGTTTGAAGGTCAGATCTTTTGCTTCGACACCAAGTTTTTCAGCTGCAAAATTCAAGGACCCTTGTCCTCCGTTATAGGCAACCAGAGCTAAACGTTGATCGCCATATTTGCGCGTCAGTTGTCCCATCATCTGCGCAGCGGCACGAATGGATTTGATAGGATCATTAAAATCGGCTTGGGTTTCTAGTCCATATTTCCCGAGCTTGTCAGGCATCATTTGGGCAATGCCCCGCGCACCTTTATCGGATTTTGCAAGCGGATTAAAACTGGATTCTCGCCACAATTGGTTGGGAAACATATTTGGATCAAGGCCTTCTTTACGCGCTGCTTCTTGAGCGATAGCGACATAAGAAGCCACTTTCGAATCTTTTTGTATGAGAGCAACCAGTGACGGAGTCAAACCTACAGGGCCGGAATAATCAACCATACCTTCGTATTTCGACAGGTTGCGATCAATCATTTTACTTTGCGCCGTGGCAACATCGTAAGATTCCATACGCGAGGGATCAACCTTACCACCCTCAGCGGTTAGGAATTTTGCAATTGCTCCATCACCGATAAAGAAACGGTCATTATCATCGTCATTGTTTCCACGAACGCGCAAAACAATCAAAGAAGCCGTGCGCGCATCGGAGATATCAGCACGAGCAATATCATCAGCACTAACTTCACCCTTGGCTTCCAAATCTTTAGCAGAATAATATCGGTATGAGCTGCTACCGACCAATCCCAATTCTTCGAGCATAGTACGAATGCTCTCGGCCAGATTATTCTGCCAAATAGCAGCAATTTGGCGTTCGGTTTTCTTTTGCTGGGCATCAGGGTCATGGTCATCACCATCTTCTGACCCGCTGGCATGCATATGCTTCATCATATCATGAAAAGCTTTATTTCGAATGGAGTGCCCGTTATCAAAATAATCTTGGCCTGTATTACTAATCAGAACATGAGATTTAGCATCATGATCTTCCACCTCGTCATCAGCAACGGGGGAGGTCATCTCTAGCATCATTTTCTGGAAAGCAGTGTCGTGCTCGGAAGACAAAGCAGGCTTTGTCGAGCCATGTATTGTGTCGTCTTCTCTTTGATGATCTTTAATCATGCACACACCTGTTTTTCTTTAATTAGCCCTATCTTACCTGATTTGTGGTAGAAAAGTCAATATTTTCAGGGGATACATATATATGATCCTATATGTTGCAGGAGCCAAATTCCAAATATTATGAGAATAATGCCAAAGATTAAGTAATATCAAAGGGATAATAAAAAATCATTTCCATATTGACTTGGTGGGCGTGGGTCGCTAAACAAACGATACAAAGCTTAAAAGGGGAAAAAACGTGCTCAGTACGATTCTTGTAACACATCATAAAGCAGAACAGCATCATGACGAAATGATGGGGGCTACCCATCACTTAGCTCAAGGGTTAAGTAAGCCAAGTTGGGAAGGATCAATCGCCACATTGGGAATAGGAGTGCTAGGATCTCTTTCTCTTGTTTTTTCCGGTGCAAATATGATGCAATCCAGCCCAATTCTCTCCCATTTTAATATGGTCTCGGGCGCGGCCTTGGGGGCAGGGATTGTGGCAGCATCGCTAACCACTGGCCTGTTCAAAGCAACCGGCCAATGGGCGCAACAAGGTACTTTGGCGCACAAGGATAAAATTCTGGAGCAATGGAAAGAAAGATTCAACGCGCTTGGTGTGGCTCTTTATACCTGTGCAACAATCATGACAATGGGCGAAGCGGCGCTTTTGACCAGAAATTATCTCCAAAAACAAAACATCGAAGTAAAAACAATAAGCAGAACAGAGGATCAACATGCCGCAGCACCAATTAGACGCTAGGAGAATCGACGATGTTTTTATTCCGGAGCCGATTGAAATTACAAACAGTGAATTTCGTGAAAGCTGTAGAATAAAATGTGCTCTAAGCCCTAACATGCCGCGTTTAAAAACAATTGCGGCAGTCGGAGTATACTGCGCCGAAATTGGTGGAAGCGACGTTGATAGTCAACGGTTAACAGCCGCTTTAACCTACTGTTTAAGGAGCGGTATTTTAATTGATCCTGATTTTGAAATTGATATCGTAAATTTCCGGGATCGGCGAAACTTTTTGACCGAAACGAGTTCTATTGATTTGGTCTTCATCTCTAACATTCTGAATAAAAGACTAAAGGGAACGTTCGATATAACTGCAGAAACTAACATGCCCGAAGGGACTAGTTTCCGTGCGTTTTATGGCTTTGGATTGAGTAAAGGGCACGGCATGTCGGATTGGGTCAAGCGCATTGAACAAAGCGGTGCAAAATTGGTCGTTACCTTTGGCGGATGTTTAGAGATTGGAACTCATGATCTTTCAGGATTTAATGGAGCACAACAAGTTCCATTAATTGAAACACCCGAAACGAGTTTCGGATTATATAACGAAATTATAGCTCCGAAAAAAGATCAGCTTGGAGGATATCAATTTGAACCATTGGGAAGTCTAAAGGAGATTTATGGGGAGAGGGCAGAAGCCTATGATTTACCCATGCCATGGCTAGGGATTTCTGCTTCTCCGGATTACATCGAACAATTAAGCAAAGCCTTCGGGACAGAAACGGCACTGACTGAAATGTCACGTGTCATTAGAGCATGGCCTCATAAAACAGCAGGCAGGCAATTGTTCCTAAAAGCTGATACTAAACTTGCCCCACAGTTTTAATTTTAGCTTTGGCATGAATTTCATTCTGTGACATCACAGAAGTCTGAGGACGGAAGCGTTCAATCACAGAGCGTACATAAGGGCGGATCAACGGAGAAGTGAGCAGCACAGGACTTTCTCCGGTCTGAGCAAATTTATCAAACACGGTTCGCACATCAATAATAAAGTCTTGTAACAGAGACGGCGCCATCGCCAATTGACGTTCCTCTCCACGCTCTCCGATTAAGGACTCGGCAAACCCTTGCTCCCATTTCGGGGTGAGGGTTACAAGCGGAACGTGACCATGAACATTGATATTGCTCTCGCAAATCTGACGCGCCAGACGTGCACGAACATGCTCGGTAATCATCATGACATTTTTTGTATAGGTTGTGGCTTCGGCAACCCCTTCAAGAATAGTGGCGAGATCCCGAATAGAAACCCGCTCATTCACAAGATTTTGTAAGACACGCTGCAATCCGCCGACAGAGATTTGGGACGGAATAACATCACTAACCAGTTTTTGGTAATCCTTCGGTAATTCATCGAGCAAGCGTTGTGTTTCGGTATAGGACAACAAGTCTGCCATATTATCTTTAATGATCTCGGTAATGTGCGTCGTAATAACCGTCGCCGCATCAACAACCGTATAGCCTTTGAAGTGGGCTTCCTCACGATAACGTTGATCAACCCACATAGCAGGAAGTCCAAAAGTTGGTTCAACCGTATTCTCTCCCGGAAGAGAGATAGGCTCACCCGTCGGGTCCATACACAGCAACATCCCCGGACGGACTTCACCGCGCCCCGCTTCAATCTCTTTAATCCGAACCGCATAACTTCCTGCCGGCAATTGCAAATTATCCTGAATACGAACACTGGGCAGAATATATCCCATCTCTTCAGCCAATTGACGACGCAGACCCTTGATCTGGTCAGGAAGTCTCACAGAATTTTCACTGCCCTGAACCAAAGGCAACAGCGCATACCCAAGCTCCAAACGAATAATATCAATCGCCAGAGATTTGGAAATCGGGTCTTCTTCAGGAAGGGCGGCTTGTGCCTGCGCATGCACGACCGCAGCTTCGGTTTCTTCACGAACGCGCTGCTGCTTGAAAGAAAAGTAGGAAACGCCCCCTGAAACACAGGCCAACGCCAGAAACGGCAGCAAAGGCATACCGGGCATCAAACCAATAGTAAAAATCAAACCGGAGGCCATCGCCGTCGCCCGAGGATAACGCCCGAATTGATCCATCAAAGCTTCATCGGCAGAAACTTCAACACCGGCCTTGGAAACCAGCAAGCCCGCAGCAACAGAAACAATCAGGGCAGGGATCTGGGAAACCAGACCATCACCAATCGTCAACAGGGAATAGTTGTTCGCTGCTTCTGCCAAGCTCAAATCCTTGGCAGTCGTCCCGATAATAATACCGCCCAACAAATTGATGAAGGTAACAAGCAAACCGGCAATCGCATCCCCGCGCACGAACTTCGCCGCACCATCCATGGCCCCGAAGAATGTACTTTCTTGTTGCAACTCCGAACGTTTTCTCTTGGCCTCATCCTCTGTAATCAAGCCAGCCGATAAATCCGAGTCAATCGCCATTTGTTTACCGGGCATTGCATCCAAAGAAAATCGTGCAGCCACTTCGGCAATACGCCCCGAACCTTTGGTGATAACGATAAAGTTCACAATGACAAGAATGGCAAACACAATCCCGCCAACAACATAATTCCCTTGGATCATAAAGACCCCGAACGCTTCAATGATCTTACCAGCAGCCTCGTGCCCCTGATCGCCATTCGACAAGATCAGACGGGTAGAGGCAAGGTTCAAACCCAAGCGCAAAGCTGTAGAAATCAGAAGAATTGTAGGGAAGGTTGAAAATTCAAGAGGCCGCTTGATAAAAAGCGTAATCATCAAAATCATCACCGAGAAAGTGATTGAGACGGACAATCCCATATCCACCAGAGTAGGCGGCATCGGAACCAGCATAAACATCAGGATAATGATAATCCCGAGCGCCAAAGCCACATCACCGCGAAGAATACTCTTCATCGCTGATTTTCCTGAAATTCCCGAGACTGCTGGCGGATTGGCCATAGAGTTATGAGGTACCTGTTTGATTCTACTTATATCTTCACATTTTACCGACATTCACCACTTGGTTCAATGAAATAGGGTGCTCACACAAAAAGGAATTAAATCATTGACATAAGCCCGCATCTGGGTGCATAAGCTCAAATATATTTGACAAATATGTAAAACAGGGCCATATATAACTGCTGAAAATACAGCGGGAGGTAATCGCTATGGATTTTTTGGATAAACCCAACCCAATTAAGATTGTGTTTCATACTGTGGCAATATCACTAGGGCTTTACGCATTCTCCCAATTGCCCGAAGACGAATATAGTGTTCAGAACAGTGCGCCTGAACAGAAACAGAGTGCCCCTATGCCATCAACGCCCCCTCAATTTCAGCCTCTGCCAAGGTAATTGAGAATGAAAACATCACTCTCAAAAATAAAAAGAAGAAAGAAACACCCTCGTGATAAATCAGCCTTTGTTGGTTTAAGAACCTCTCAATTATTAAAAGAAGAAAATGAATATAGCGAAGTACAAATTCCTCGAACGACCCGTATGCTGGCTGATCGGAGAATTGCAGCTTTTATTACCGCAGTGATTACAGCACCTCTGGCCTCAATCGGCATCTACTTTGATCGCAGTGCAGATGATCCCAATTTGAAACCTGAATGGGAGCGCACAGCAAGAGGCGTCTGTTCAATCAACGCCCCAAAAGTCATGGCCATCCCTATAACGGCTCAAGAATATAACGCAAGAGACGAAGCTGTAAAACTTTGTTCACACACCTTTACTGAAGAAAAACTCGCAGAAATAAAAGGCCACAATAATACTGTGGCAAATATTTGGTACGGAGTATCTGGAGTCCCGGGAGCATTTAGTGCCTATTATTCATTAATGGCAGTATTCTCTGCTGTGGCACTTCGCCGACAAAAAAAAGAACTCAAAGCCGTAGTTGAATGCATCCAAGAAAGATCAAAGATACTGGATATTGTAGAAAATGGGCCAAAAGAAACATTAGTAGACTTTAAATATCCGAATCCACCGTCTGGGATCAAATTACTTAAGCCTCCGGAACGCTAATTCCTTCATCGCGATATTGTGTAAGCTTGTTACGGAGGGTTCGGATAGAAATCCCCAGAATGTTGGCGGCATGGGTACGGTTGCCCAAACAATGATCCAAAGTGTTTAAAATCATCTCGCGTTCAACATCTGCAATCGTGCGGCCAACTAAGGCCTCGACACCACCGGTATTTTGAACAGCCTTAGAGGAATCCGCAGAAGAAACCCCCGCAGGATCAGGCGCATTGGTCGGAGTAGCCGCAGGAGACGCTTGTGCAGAGGCCATGCCGGCAATATGAACGGCATCAGCCTCAATCTCGTCTTGCATAGAAACAAGCACCGCGCGGTGCATTGTATTTTCCAACTCCCGAATATTTCCGCGCCAGTGATGAGCTGCAATCTTGGCAGCCGCCTCGGCAGAAATTTTTTTCCTGTCCATTCCATTCTGTTCAGAGAATTTATCGATAAAGAATTGAGACAATTGAGCGAGATCTGTCTTACGCTCGCGGAGGGAAGGCAGACGGATATTGACAACATTCAAACGGAAATAAAGGTCTTCGCGAAACTCGCCCTTGTTAACAGACTCTTCCAGATTGCGGTTAGAGGTCGCAATAATCCGCACATCGATTTTCACGGCATCATTGCTTCCGATGCGAGTAATTTCGCGCTCCTGTATAGCCCGCAAAAGCTTGGCTTGCAGCAGAGGGTGCATTTCAGAAACCTCATCGAGCAATAACGTGCCGCCATTGGCTTCCTCGAATTTGCCTAAACGCCGCCCGACAGCTCCTGTAAAAGCTCCTTTCTCATGACCGAACAATTCGGACTCGAGAAGGTTTTCAGGAATAGCCGCACAGTTAACAGCAATGAAAGGGCCATTCAATCGCTTGGATTTTCGGTGAATATAACGGGACATGACTTCCTTACCCGTACCGCTTTCACCCGTAATTAAAACAGTCGCTTCAGAGGGGGCAATTTTATCAGCCATCGCAACGACCGGCTTCATCGCCGGGTCACCCGCAATCATACTGTTACTCTCTTCGGTCACAGCCTCGATCACGGCTGCGATCAATTCCGCATCTGGAGGAAGAGGGATATATTCTTTAGCACCTTCCTGAATGGCTTTCACAGCAGAGCGGGCGTCAGACCCGATCCCGCAAGCAACAACCGGCACATGAATGCGCTCGGTTTTAAGGGCTGTAATAAACTCACCAATTTTTTGCTTCACATCGATCATCACAAGGTCAGCGCCTTTGCCGTTCCTCAATGCCCCAAGAGCCTGGTCAGCGTCCTCGCAGTGAATAACCTTCGCTCCGCGTTGCAAAGCAATTTTGCCCGCCGCAGAAATATACCCTTCCAATTGTCCGATGATCATTAAGCGCATGTAATATAGATTCCTTATTTTCGAACATGATAGGGCAAGCCCCCTGATTTTCCAAGGGGGAAGAACAAAACGTTCACATAATATGAAGGGGAGGGGCTATTCTGTAACCAGACCCTCAACGGAAGGTTCCACAGCAAGGCATTGTCCTGATTGGCAGGAAACGGTGGGTTCCAAGAGAATGTCACAGGTGCTGGTCATCCCCAATGACATGTTGCGCCTGTGATCTTCGTCATTATATTGCTGAACCAGATCAATCAGCTTGTCCTCGTCAGCATGAGGGGACGAATAAATTAGAAAAGACTTAAACCCGCCACAAGGTTTATCGCCATAGCCTATAGCATGGCAGTCTGTATCTGTTTCACAAGAAAGGTTTTGGGTCATGGATTTAATTTCTGTTTCAAGCGCGACAAGCGTTGTTAAATTATAGGGCTCAATCATATCAGCGCGAGCTTGGTGGGAGAAAACACTGGTAACAAGCAGGAATAATACAAGAGGTAGTTTTTTCATAGTGATATATTAGCTCTGCTCGGATTTCACAATCTCGGTCATGGTAATCCCCAAACGGTCTTCCACCACCACAACTTCGCCACGCGCAACAAGGCGGTTATTCACGTAGATATCAATCGATTCTCCAACCTTACGATCAAGCTCGATCACCGCACCACGACCCAGTTTCAAGAGTTGTGAAACTTTCATCGAGGAACGGCCGAGAACAGCAGAAATCTGAACCGGAATATCATAGATAGCCGTGACATCACTCGCCATCGGCTCTCCATATTCGAAAGGATTTTCCTCTTCCGGAATCCCCTCGGATTGAATTTCATTCAGATCAAAATCCGAGGAACCAGCATTTGGATTTTCGGGATCGGTCATTGATCTTCTCCTTCATTCGTAACGTCATCTTGCAAGGGAGGCTCAGCGGCCTCTGATTCTGTATTGTGACTTTTTTGAGGCAAAGGAGCAAGTACATCTTCTAACGCACCCACAATCGCCCCGACCAAAGCGTCCTGATTTCTCAAGGCGCCACCATTTTCCCAGGATAATCTACAGCTTCCGGGCATCAGTTCGGCTCCGGACTTTAGGATAAGTCGACCTTCCGAGGATTCGAGCAGCAGCCCGATCTGGGCTTCGATATCATTCAGGTCAGCTTCCGGAACTTCCATGATAATCCGTGCCCGATCTTGAATTTCGATTACATCACGGATAGTTTGGACAACTTCATCAATACTGTGCTTGGCAGAAAAAGACGGAAAGATTCGTGTAAAAATTTCTCGGGCAAGATGAACAGCTTCCTCTTCAAAACGCTTTTCCCGCATCTGCTCAGCCAACAGCAAAGACTTAATCTGATCGTTCAATCCCGAAACTTGAGAGGCAATATATTGTTCCCGCGAGACCCGAGCCTCTTCAAAAGCCTGTTCGCGTCCTTTTAGAATGCCCTCTTGCTCGGCGGCCTCCATTTCATCCATATTGAATGTGGGAGGGGGGGGAGGAAGATCAATATCATCCACCCGCTTAGCACCGCTATCGAAATTGTTGAGATCAAAAAAATATTTCTTACGTTCGTTGGACACATTCACTCCAAAATTCTACCAAAGAACAAAGCCGCAAAATCTCTAATAGATCATAGCGTCTTCGTCATTATTCCCCTTGGCCAGAACAATCTCACCACGAGACTCAAGGTCCTTGGCAACATTGACAATATATTGTTGTGCCTCCTCAACGTCCTTGAGACGCACAGGACCCATAGCCGCCATATCCTCTTTCATGATCTTGGCGGCGCGCTCTGACATATTCGAGAAGAACAAATCTTTCAGTGTATCGGTAGCCCCTTTGAGAGCCGTCGGAAGCTTGTCTTTATCGGCAGCACGAATAATCGTCTGGATCGAGGTAGGATCAAGACCGTTAAGATCTTCAAAGGTAAACATCAACGCACGGATTTTCTCGGCAGCATCCGGCGCAGTCTCTTCCAAAGACCCCATGATACGGCTCTCGACAGAACGTTCGAGATTGTTGAAAATCTCGGCCATCAACTCGTGAGAATCTCGACGGGTTGTTTTGGCAAGGTTCGCCATAAATTCAACACGAAGGGTTTTCTCGACATCATCCAAAACTTCCTTCTGAATGGCTTCCATCCGCAACATACGGTGAATAACTTCCAGAGAAAATCCTTCAGGCAATAAAGCCAAAACACGGGCAGCGTGATCGGTTGAAATCTTGGATAACACCACAGCCACAGTTTGTGGATATTCTTTTTGAAGAAAGTTCGCCAGAATTTCTTCATTCACATTGCCAAGCTTTTCCCACATCGTCCGACCGGCAGGCCCACGGATTTCTTCCATGATCGTGCCAATCTTGTCTTTGTTTAAACCAGCTTTGGACAGCAAGCGTTCAGTGCTTTCATACGTCCCGACCAAAGAGCTGCTGGATGACATCTGCTCGGCAAACTCCATAAACAGACGCTCAACAACCGAAGAACTGACCCGCCCCAAATTGGCCATGGTTTGAGAAATTTCAAGAATCTCCTCCTCATCCATATTTTGGAAGATACGAGCTGTATGTTCTTCACCTAACGATAAAAGAAAAATCGCCGCCTTCTCAACACCGGATAAAGTTCTAAAATCCTCTTTAACGCGCATCTAGTTATTCTCCTGAGCCATCCAACTACGAAGAACAGAAACTGTTTCTTCCGGATACGCTGAAATAATATCTTCGACTTTCTTGAGGGTCGATGCCTTGACACGACCTTCAACTTTTTGAACATCAATCATGGCATCATCATCGCCGGCTTGGGAGAGTAAAAACTCATCAGCCCCATTAGGGTTGGCCATCCCACCGGGCCCGGACAACGCGCCGAGAGTACCACCCCCCATTCCTGGAGGCATTAGAGCAGGGTTGCCCCCGACAGAGCTTCCCAAAAGTCCGGCGCTATCCATCGAGGGATCTTGAGCGCCTTGTGGATCCGACATTTCATCAGCAGCTAGCAAACGTCCGACCATCGGCTGCAGAACGAGAAGCACAACCAGAATAACCATCACGACAACGGTTAGAACTTCAGCAAAATCAAGAATTTCGGAACGATCAAATCCGAGAATTTTTCCTTCCAAATCTTCAGGCTCGGTAGAAACATCGGCAAACTGCATATTGACGACTTCAAGCTTGTCACCGCGAGTTTCGTCATAACCGATCGCGGATGAGATCAAAGTGGTTAAGGCCTGAACTTCTTGTTCTGTTCGAGGCTTATATGTTTTATTGCCTTCGGCATCGGTTTCATATGTTCCGTCAATCAGAACTCCAACAGAGAGTTTGCGAACTTCTCCTGTCTCTCGCACAATAGAACGCACAGTTTTGCTAATCTCGAAATTGGTGGTCTCTTCCGTCCGCGCCGCAGAGGCTGTAGGCCCGCCGCCATTCAGCAAATCGGCATTTCCACCGGGCACGTTATTTTCAACAGAGACAGAGCTGGAGCCAGCATCAGTCTCCGAGCTGTTATCGGCGATCGTCTGGGTAGAGCGGATAACTTGCCCGTCAGGATCATAAATTTCCTGATTTTCACTCAATCGGTCAAAGTTCAATTCTGCGACGACATTTGCGCGTACATTTCCGTACCCGACTGTACGACCGACCAAATCCTCGATCACGCGCGTCATGTGCTGCTCATATTTGTTTTTGGCATCCTGAGCTTTATTGGAGAGCAAAGTAGAATCATCCTGATCGCCCCCTGCCAATAGAACGCCCTCGGAATCCACAATCGAAACATTTTTGGTTTTAAGTCCGGGAACCGCAGAAGCAATAAGAGACTGGATCCCCTGAACTTGATCCCGATCAAGATTACCGCCGCCGCGAAGCTTCAAGAAGACGCTGGCACTGGCAGGACGGCTCTCACGCTGAAACAATTCCCGCTGAGGTAAAACAAGGTGAACACGAGCGCTACGCACAGGCTCGAGAGCGGAAATAGTCCGCCCCAGCTCCCCTTCAAGAGCGCGAACCTGATTAATGTTTTGAACAAAGCTTGTGGTCCCGAAACTGGATTGCTTATCAAACAACTCATATCCCAAAGAAGCACCATTGGCCAAACCGGCTTGAGAGATCATAACGCGAGCGCGCCCGATATCTTTCTCGGAAACTTTGATAGTCTCACCATCCGCAGAAATTTCATAGGAGATGTTGGCTTCTTCAAGCTTTGTAGAAATAGCTGCAGAATCTTCAGCAGAAAGTTCTTTGTAAAGCATCTTCATACGCGGCGCAGACACCTGCATGGAAATGTATACAAAAAATATCAATAGCCCAATCAAAACAGCGCCCATGATGCTGAGGCGAGCAGGGCCTAGTTTTTTGAGCGTCTCTAAAAAGTTATTCACTACTGTTTCCCGTTTGTGAGTGCCGGACGGCTAGGATGATTGGTGTTTCGGAATCGCGAATCGTCGCGGATATACTAGGGTATTGTGGCGTGTTTCCGAAATACTTCAACTAAAATCCCGCAGACTGGGCAGATTAAATTCAGTTATGTTGCATATCGTATCTATTTTACAGGCATGGACTCTCTATACGATCATCCACCTTTCAGTATAGCAGGAATCTGCGAATCTTTCCATAGAGGATGCAGAAAAAGCTAACAAATTCAAAGTCGTATAGTTATGTGAATCGCCTGCGTTTGTGGGATGGTGTGAAGCCGAATCGTTCTGCGGGGTTGTGGCCTCTATTTTGATGAGGTCGAGGTATGACACTATAGGTGTGTCTCCTGTATCTGTTGAAAATTAACGGTTTCTTTACTAAAAAGTTGTTTTCTAGCAGGTGAAAAATATTGACCTGTACACGCAGGTGGGGTATCATGATAATAGGAGTAGATGTATATTATGGACTAAAATCTATAAGACGCATCTAAATGTAAAAGGGACAAAAGGTAAGGGAAGCGAAATGATAGAGGCAGTCAATGCCATATCGACAAATGCACAGACCCTGCGCGCAGTAGCGGAGCAGACTGCGACGACTCAGTCGTTCGCATCTAATCCGGCAAGAGTGCAGGCGGCTGCTGTCATTGCTCCATATCTAAGTCCGCATGTCGATTTAAATGGCGGATCAAGTAAGCCGATCTTTATCGTGCGAGATTCTGCAACCGGTGAACATGTTCGTCAGTTCCCTACAGAAGGACAGATCCGCGCTTATCAGCGTGCCAAAGACTCTCAAGCGCGTGCGCAAGCTCAGGCATTGAGCCAAGCCCAGTTCAAGAGCCAGGAACATCAGGCCGATCTCGTTGAGAGCAGCGTACAGTTCCGCCAAGCTCGTCAGGAAGTAAAAGTGGAGCAAAAACCACAGCCTCTACCCGGAAGTGGTTCGGGCGGTGGAGTGTCAGAAGCCTCACCTACAGTGTCCGTTGGTAAAGGGTCGTCGGTAGACACAAATGCCTAACATGTAAAATGTTCCATGTGAACAGTTGAATGGTACGAAACAAAAGCCGCCCACATGGACGGCTTTTTTAATTTTGAGAATGTGGTCTTTCCCTTGGGGCTGACTATTGGGGATTAGAAATATCAACACCGCTGGCAGCTAAAATCTCTTCTTCATGGGAGATCAGATCGCGAGCCTCTCGCAATGCTTTGTAATAATGGCCTTCAACAATATTGGAATTAATGCGGGCAAAATAAAGAGCAGTGCTTGGCACAGCAGATTGAATCATGCGAAGCAGTTCGAAATATTTCGGGTGATATTCTCTCGGGTTGCGAGCCAAATACATACATTGAATAAGAAAATAAACTTTCTTGCATGGCGTAACCGCATCATCCTCTTGCATAACGTCTTTTTCACGCAAAATCGGTGTATCACCGGAAATATGAAGGCGGGTTCTCTGCTTATCATTTGTTAAAACAGCAGAGCCAATTAGAATCTTTTCTTCAGGTTTTAAATCAATAATCAGTGCCATAGTTTATAACTTCCATTGTTAATTTAAGAGTGGCTTATTACTCTATTGAATCTTAAGGGTTTCCAGTTGAACGGATTGCGTCTCAAAGGCCATGGATTCCTCAGCGTTAAAATCCTGACACGCTTCAATCAAAGGCAAAAGAGCCGCTTGATCGGAAGCAGAAGCCGTTGGAGAGGAAAGATGATCCTGCGCTTGTGTTAAGTAAGACATCGTAATCTCGCAAAACTCGCGTCTTGTTTTGATCGTCGCTATATCTGAAGAAATCATATTTTTGAGAGTGACGGCCAAGTCAATGCCGTTTGCAATATCAATACGGGAATTCTGGATACTGTGAAGACTGGTAAAGTCAGGGTCTCGAATTCCAAGCCCTTCAGGCGTTAAGTCAAGTCCGAGTGTATCAAGGCAGGATTTTCCGGCCACATCAAAACGAATAGACAGGGTTTCACCCTTTAACAAATTTACATCCTTGCTTTCGCCGGCTCTGGAAACCAGCTCCCGCAAACGGGAGAGGGTGCGTTGGTACCATTCGGCACATTCGGAAATTTTGTCTCTGTATTTTTCCAGACCGTCTTTTTCTTCCGCCATATTTCTGGCGCGAATGGTCTGTCCGCCCGCTTCTTCCAAAAGGGCAATGACATTTTGTGTCTCTGTCAAAGAATGCTCTAGAAGGTCAAGATTGTTCTCGAACCCTGACAAAATTTTCAAACAATCACGGCGGGAAGATTTGATGTGAGCAAGAATAATCTTATCTGCACCCGCAGCAGAGCTGGGAGCTTCTCCGATTCTGGAAAGAGTCTTTTCTAATGTCGAGGATAAAAAAATCTGGTTTGTCATGTCCTGCTAGTCCTCCTTTCTGGGGGCAACGGCTAACCGGGCGTAATCCTCACGCCTAGCACAGAATACATTATACTCTAATATAGAGTAATTAACAGATCCTTAAAAAAGAGTGCCCGGAACATCCGGACACTCTCGAAATCAATAAGAAAGACGCAGAAACGCAAATCCAAAAAAAAACTACTATTCAGAAGGTTTTAGGCCAGAATATTATAATGAACCTGTCCGGTTTCCGGGTGGATATGAATACCCAATTCTGTATCAATAATCTCCACACCATTGGCATTCACCATCCCATCAACGAAAGCACCATCCACACCTGAAAGAGCAAAAGATGTGTCATGACGCGAGGAATGTTGAGCCTGACCATTCTGATGTTGCATCGCTTGTTCAAAGGCGGAACTGTCTTGAGACATATCAAAACTTAATGAAGAGTCATCCATCTTAATACCGGCTTGCTCCAAAGCTTCACGCAGATTATGCACATCCCGCTTGAGAACCTGTAACGCATCATCATTATCCGCAACAATGCGAACCTTCATGGCTTCGCCTTTTTCAAGGCTAAGGTGAACTTGCACCCGCCCCAATTCAGGAGGGTCAAGCTCCAGAGAAAGACTTTGATTCTTAAGCTCCCCATTCTGAAAGTTGTTGGTAAGACTCGCAGAAACCTGTTGAGACGCGCCATGAGCCGCCGCCGCAGAAGAATGGCTAAGGACAGGAGAGGTCGCTGCATTTAATTGAGAGGAGGTGTTTTGCATGGCTTGTAACAAGGCTGTATCAGACGCACTCAGCTCGAAAGACGAATGTGCAGACAAGGAACCATCCTGCATAAAACGATCCGACGCACTCGAGAGTACGCCATCCAAATCCATTGCACCGCCAAAGGAAGAAGAACTACTGCCATGAGCATGAGCATGACCATGAGCAGAGCCACCACTCACATAACCTTGAGACTGAAATCCGGCTTTTCCATTCTGGGCTGCTTCAAAAGGAGCAAGCGGAGAATAAAGGGCATCATCAGAAGATGGTGTAGCAAAAGCAGAAACCGCCTTGGCGCGATCACTGGCGTGTTCCGAAAAACCTTGCGGAGCAATTTTGTTTTGCGGATGGGATGTTAAAAGAGCAGAAAGCAATGAAGGGTCAAGCGAGTCCTCTTCGTTCAAATCCTCATCCGAAAGTACGTGCTCGGTATCATTCAAAACAGCCTCTTCGGAAATCTCAAATACATCGGAATCGAAATCTTGCGTTTGATCCGCATCGGTAAACTTAACCAGAAAAACTTGTACGCCTGTTTCCTGATCCTCACTTAATAAGTCGTCACCAGTTATAGAGCCATTAGTTTGTTCGTTAATAGTGTAGAGGGAATTCTGATTGGATAATCCGGCGAAAGCATTCGAGATCTGTTCGGCCAAATCTTCCATATTAGAGGGCTGTAACGGAGTTGCGACCAACAACACATTGGCATGGCTCAACGCATCCTGATTGGAACTAACTAGAGAGGATAACTCTTCTAAAGAGAGTGTCGCAACACCGTTTCCGGAAAGAGTCTGACCAAACTCGCTGGAAGGCGTGCCGGGTGTTAAAGCAACAAGAATGGCATTGGACAAAACCCCGTCATTCTTGATGGCAGCCAGTAAGTCTTCAAGGTCAGCATCAGACCCTAGCTCGGAAATAAAGTTCTGCAAGGAATTTTGATCCGGCGCAAACAAAATGACATTGGTTTTCGCCTCGGGATCGATATTGGTATCAGCCAGTTTTTGTCCTTGAAGTAGAGAGAAAATTCCCGCAAATGCAGAAGAAGCATCGGCAGAATCTCCCGTTCCAAGGGCTCCACCGGAAGACAAAGAGGATACAGGGAAACCTGACGCAGGAAGGATAGAAAGAGCCATAATAAAGTCCTCAAAAGGTAAAGAGTGTAATTGTTTTTCGTCTACTAAAAATTTCTAAACAGCTTGGTTGATGGCAGTTGCCAAAGGTTTTGCAGAAAGATGGGAATCAAGCTTTCCTGTGCGTCCATATCCGTTACTGTTTTTGTTAACGGTTGCACGCGCCGCTTCAAGCAAACGCTCTTGAATACGACGCACACTTTTAGAGCGAGCCTCGCAGGATCGTTTGGATTGCAAGGCTAAATCCTGCAAAGCATTGTGGGTCACAAGCAATCGTGATTTCAAAGCCTCGTCACAAGTCCCCATCTCTTCCTTACGAACAGAAATTTGAGAAATGCCATTTTCGCAATCACGAACAAGACGGATTTTCTCCGGCTGTAACATCTGGAATTTGTGCATATCGCCAACACCCAAGACATCAATTTCTTGCGTGTAAAGAATGACAAGCCGTTCCATTCTATCTAAAACAGATTGAAGCAATTTGTCAGTCGGCATCGAAGACAGAGTAACACTGTTTTCTTTCCCGCTTTTTTTCGTGAGGGTAGAAGGTTCTAATGAAGGGTCTTCAACGCGAGGAGGTCGCGAAGAGGTCGGAGGGGTTGCCTCAGTGCTGTTTCCCGTCCGTGCAGACGATGATCGACCAGTTGCTCTTCGGGATAATGTTTGTCTCATCATTATTGACCTCCTGTCTTATGCGAAGATGGGGATAATTCTTGTTCTTGTACTTTTAAAAGTTCGGCTTGAATATGATCGGCAAGGCCAATGCCACCTTGATTGGCAATGATCTTCCCGTACTCCTGAACCATCATGCCGCGAAAAACTTCTTCTCCCTTACCACCGCCGAATGTGTCATCAACATCGATCATCTCGAACATTGGCTTTAGCATTTCAGAGATGAAAACGGCTTCAAATTCTTTGGCAGCCTGAATGGATTTCTCCATTTTCAATTTGTCCGCTGACCGCGAAATTTTATCAATCGAGGCCTGACCTTTCGCTGTTTGCACCAAATCTTGTGCTGCTGATACTCCTAAATTATTCATCTTATTCTGCCTGTTGTTCCGTCTACATACTACATAGTCTCGATTTCAGCCTGCAAAGCACCTGCGGCCTTGATCGCCTGAAGAATGGTAATAATATCGCGTGGACCCACACCGAGCTTGTTCAATCCTGTCACCAAGTCCTGCAAGGTCACACCACTCTCGAGAATGGCGAGTTTGGCATCAGCTCCTTGATTGACTTCAATGTCAGAACGAGGAACGACAACCGTCTCACCATTCTCTGAGAACGGGTTGGGTTGGGACACTTGGGGTGTTTCGTTAACTTTAATGGTCAGACTGCCTTGGGCGATAGCAACAGTGCTCACGCGCACTTCAGACCCCATAACAATCGTGCCGGAATTCTCATCAATAACAACGCGGGCAATCTGGTCAGGCTGGATCGGCAATTGCTCAATATCGGTAATCAGATCAACCATGCCGCCGGGATAGTTGCCTGATTTGCGAAGCGTCACAGTCGCATCATTGCTGGCATAGGCCAACTCCGCTGATGTAAAGCCATTGATCGCCTGAGCAATCCGGCGAGCCGTCGTAAAGTCAGGATTTTTTAGAGCTAGACGAATTTCATTCAATCCATTCAGATCAAATTCGATTTCACGCTCGACAATGGCACCATCTGCAATACGACCGCGCGTAGGGGTGTTTTGTGTAACCGTTTGAGCATCCCCCGATGCAGAGAAACCGGAAATTGCCACCGGGCCTTGAGCCACGGCATAAACTTCCCCATCCGCTCCCATCAAGGGTGTCACCAGCAAGGTTCCACCCTGAAGATTTTTCGCGTCGCCCAATGTGGAAACAGTCACATCAATACGGGAGCCTTGCGTTTGAAACGGAGGCATGGTTGACGTGACCATAACTGCAGCAACATTACCGGTATTCAGATTTTCACCCTTAACATTAACGCCCAAACGCTCAAGCATTGCGATCAAGGATTGTTGGGTAAACGGAGAATTGTTGAGCTTGTCGCCCGTGCCGTTCAAGCCGACAACCAGACCATAACCGATCAGAACGTTGTCACGAACACCTTCTATATTGACGATATCCTTGATACGGGCAGTGGCTGCATTGGCTTGCGTCGAAACCGATACATAAAAGATTGCCGCCAACCATAGGCAGGAGAGAATAATCGTCAGTCTCTTCATCAATTTGATCGACTCTTTTCTTGATGTCTTGTTGTTCATCTTTTCCACCCGTTTCGTTCACTCTATTTGGTTTGCTACGGTCTAAATTTTATTTTCTATATTTCTGGCGTCAAATTAGGACGATCCAACAGGACATATGCGAGATCCGTGCCAACAACACACCTTTTTGTATATTGTTTTATATCAATGGGTTAGGTTGACTATACCACTGGGCAAAACTTGCCGAATGAACCGCTGGGAAAATTTTGATATAATAAAACTGTCACCTAGAGGCGGCAAAAAGATCAATTCAAAGCAATAAAAACAAGTCCGGATACGTCATGAAAATTGAAGGCCCAAGCGGCACAAACAAGACATCATCGAGCAAAAAAACTGGAAAAGCAGGGTCCGTCGGATCATCCAGCTTTGGCTCAATGATATCATCGAGCGAATCCGAAGCTCCGGCTCATGCGGCCGCAGCAGGCGCAATCGCAGGAATAGACGCGCTTTTGATGGCACAAGAATCCGAAGACCCTACCGAACGCGCGGCACGCAAGCGTATGCATGAACGCGCTGAAGACCTTCTCGGAGAACTGGATAAAATCAAAATAGGAATGCTGACGGGAACACTGTCTGTTGGAAATTTGATTGATATCGCCGATGTCGTAGCCTCCCACCGTGAAAAATTGAAAGATCCTCAACTCTGCGCTTTGTTAGACGAAATTGACCTTCGGGCCCAAATCGAGATTGCTAAGATGAAAAATGCACTCGATGCCTCGACAATTTTCTAGGAAAAACAGCAATTTTATACAAAAAAAGTGGATGAAGCCGCTCCAGAGACGCTTCTGCACTTGAAATTCGAGCCTAAATTGCATAACTTTTTGCACGTTTTCAATTTCTTGCTCTAGTAAAGGTAGTAAGTATGTCCAAAGCAGGTAGCGCACTCGTCCCTCAAAACTACAAGCC
This sequence comes from Alphaproteobacteria bacterium, assembly GCA_020442425.1. Taxonomy (GTDB): domain Bacteria; phylum Pseudomonadota; class Alphaproteobacteria; order Micavibrionales; family Micavibrionaceae; genus UBA1573. The sequence continues at coordinate 38,635 of JAGRKB010000010.1, forward strand.
GTCCGACGACGAAGAATTCATGAATCCGGTCATGAAAGAATATTTCCGTCAAAAGCTGATTTCATGGAGAGAAGAACTTCTGAAAGAATCAGAAGAAACAATCCATAACACGCTGCAAAGTACAGAATTGCAAAAACCGGATATGGCAGACCGTGCCTCTGCGGAAACCGATCACGCGTTGGAACTCAGAACCCGTGACCGCGAACGCAAACTGATTACAAAAATCAACGAAGCGCTTCTGCGGATCGATGATGACACATACGGGTATTGTGAAGAAACCGGAGAGCCAATCACCGTAGGCCGCTTGGATGCCCGCCCGATTGCAACACTGTCTCTTGAAGCTCAAGAACGTCACGAACGTATGGAACGCACGCATCGCGACGAGTAGAGTAAAGTAGAGTAGAGTTTTATCTATACCAATAAACAAAGACGCTGGAATTATTCAGCGTCTTTTTTCTTTTTTGGAGATTTGGGTTTATCTAATCCGCGCTTCATCGGCTCAGGCACGCGGCCCTCGCGGACTTCCTCTTCCAGCAATCGCTCGGCAAGAGTAGGGTCATCTTCATCAGAAGGCTTTTGACCCAGAGACCATAAAAGCTTATCTCGTTCTTTTCCCATTTATAAATCCTGCTCCACAGATTTTAATGTATTAGATTTCCATGCCAACTAAAAGGCATTTCTTTTGCTCCATATTGTGGCGAATGCGTTGAATTTGTAGCCTTATTTTCCGCAATTGTATGAATTTCGGAAACCGGAGAAAAACTCTCGGTGGGAGGCGGGGCTTGACCCACAGCAGCTTGATAGGCAATGAGTGAGGTAAGAATAAAAGAGCTGACGTGGCCTGCAGTCGCTTTAAATTTATCTACAAGCGAAGCCACTCTGGTTGCCGAAATCTTTGTCTCGAGAACTTCGCGTTGCTGTTGCAAATAGTATCCGGCAGTTTTTCCTGTCAAATCTACAGGACGGTAAACAGTGGTTACTGGAATACCACGAATCTCTCGTTCCTTCTTGATGCTTCTGACATCTCCAAGATTTTTGCCATCCAGCTTTGATGAATGTTCTTCATCCGGCTCGATATTTTTTTGCTCTAGATAATCATGAATAGGGACAGCGGAAAGCGTCTCTGTAAGTTTTTTAATATCTTTTGCAACCTCTTTCATAAAAGAATCATTGATTACGCGCAGGTTATCATCAGAGTCAAAAAAGGCCGGACGAATGACAAGATGAAATTCGGCAGCTCCATAATGAGCAATCTGAAAGTCTCCGTTTTTTAGACCTGCATTTTTCAAAGCTTTTACGATAATTTCATGAGCCATATCATGCAATACAGCGTTGGCTCCATCATGTCCCAATTCATTATTCAATCCTGCCAAATTCTGGAACCCGATGCTCAAGCTATAAGGACGCAGTCCTGGCAAAGAGAGATGCTGCTCAAGTTTTTTTGAATCATTGTAAAAGATCTCAACCGTTTCGGGTAAATCATTAGGCATCCAGACATCCGCCGTCGGATCTTTGCTGGTTGTACGCAATGCGTAATTTCTGATTTGCTCCTTCTGATAGTCACTTTGAACCGCAATGTCCCGTTCTTTCAACTCTGTTCTCAATGCCTGAAAACGGCGTTCGGCAGGCGTTGAAAACAAGGGCGCATGTTCGATGCTTCTAAGAAGATAAGCAGGAACAACAGGACTAAACGGATGAATAACGCTGTGTTCCAAAAAATCAATTTTTTGTTCCAGAGCTGACATGCGATCTTGAATGGTAAACGATCCTTTAGGTTTAAGGGCATCAAAATGTGTTTTAAGATCGACAGCAGCCTTGCGAATGTTATTCATGGCTATTTGAATAGCACGCTCAATATCACCTTTTGCCTCATCCGGCATTTGAGATGGGCTTGCAGCAAACAATGTGCGGAAAGGCTTCTCGTATGTGTCGTCAGGAACAATACCCAGGCGATCATGCCCGATATAATTTTTGTTATGCTTAATTTCTTCGTCAGCGCGGTGAATAACCTTAGCCGGATTAATAGCTCTCATATCCAGAATAGCTATAGCCGCACCAAATCCACGCTTCCAATCATCGTCAGGGTATTTAAGATGAGCATGATCGTGTAAACCAAGTTCTGCCATTCTATCTTCGATTTCTCTATGGATTTTATGTTTGATTTTCTCGATATTGTCAGAGTTAATACCCTCAACGATCAGTCGCAATTCATCGCCACCGGCGCGAATAGGAAGAATTGTTCCACCATTGGGAAGAGCATCTTGAAGATTTTTCTGAATAGTCAGTGCGATAAGGCGAGCCGTGCGATCCGTAAGTTGTATAGCTTGTTTCTGCGTGTCCTGAAAAAGTTCCAACATCGCAAGCCCACGCTCTCCGGCACTGCCTTGAAGCATTGCCTCAAAAATTTCAGGATGTTGAGCGCGGTTTTCTATGATAGAAATCAATTCATCCCTCAACGGGCTATCCGTCTCTCTCAGGATTTGAATTTGGTGAAAATCATTGGTTCCTCCCATATTGGAGAAATCAACCTCAATCAACGCAACATTTTTATTGTGAGTTCGGGCATATAAATGCCCTAAAGCAGAAGCTAAACCCAAATGAGGCTTTTGTAAAAAGCCGGTCATGACGTCTGGTTGATACCGGGAATGATCCAGCTCCTCAAAAATTTGTAAAAGATCATCAGAGGCATCACCCAGATATTTCTGAGTCAGTCTAGATCGGAGTTCTGCAGGATGTAAAAACCCCTCGCTTTCAAAAATATGTAAGATATCTCTTAATACGTCTTCAGCGCAGCGAGGGGCAGTAGAGGTGGGATTGTCTTGTTGAGAATCTTCAACAAAACTCATCAGGAAAGAGCGAAGCTCTTTCTTGTAATAAATCTCTTCTAAATCCGGCAAGTCTTCGGAAGAAAGTGAGAGATCAGTCACCATACGCATTAAATCCTGTTCAGATATTTTTTCGTTGTCATAATGGATTATAGGGGGCGAGTCTTAAAATTATATTAGCGATAAAAAAATAGTAATATTATATTGTGCAGAGCGGAAATTACGTATCGTAAGTAGGGAGCGAACGCGAAGCAATCCAGACGTTCTATAGTCATTTGAAATAAAAACCCGTCATCCCGTTGGCGCGTGTCCATGGACACGCTTGCACCCCGGCCTTCGCCGGGGCAGGCTGCCGGGATCCGAAACCGCGTCCGGCAAAGCCGGACACATATGGATTCCGGATATGTCAGTTTTTTCTTCGAAAAAACACTTCCGGAATGACGGTCTCGGGTTTTAATTTCTAACAACTATAATGGATCGCCACGCGCCTTTCAGGCACTCGCGATGACAGTAGAGGTTTAAACGTTCTATTCACGCGAAGTGCCGAAGAGCCGAAGAAACACACACACAATCCCCCCCCGCAGCCCCGTGCTTGACACGGGGTCTTTTTACCCATCTTCTATCAGACAGACCCCGCATTAAATGCGGGGTTACGTTTCCAAGGAACCATAAAGCCTCACGCAGAAGTCTCAGAGGAACCGGTTTCTCTGCATTCTCTGTGAGTTCTCCGCGACCTCTGCGTGAGGGAATACTATTCAGGATAACTAAAGTATTTTCGGGCTTAACTATAAAAACTTTAAAAAAGAGCCGGTTGTCTTGCGACAAACCGGCGGGGAGTTGGGTGGGTAAGGGTAACTTAAAAACTCAATCGAACTCAGACATCAGAACGGGAACAAAATGTCATAAAGTTGTGTCCCGTAACGAGGCTGTTGTACATCGGTAATTTGTCCGTTGCCGCCGTAAGATATTCTGGCCTCTGCAATCTGTTCATAAGAAACAGTGTTGCTGGTACTGATATCTTGCGGACGAACGATTCCGGCTAATTTCAAAACGCGGTTTTCGAAATTGACGCGAACTTCCTGCGACCCTTGAATGACCATATTTCCGTTGGGCAAAACCTGTGTCACAGTAGCCGCAAGCTTCATCTCGATCTTTTCTTTTCGGTCAGTTGCTCCGTCACCTTTATAAGAGGAATCCGCATCGGCACTTGTTAAGCTGGACGTGTTAAGGGTTTCAGGAAAAACCTGTGTCAACTGCGTCTCCATACCGAGCAAATTAGGAAGGGCGGCGCCTTCGGATGTTTTGCGAGAGCGGTCAGATGTGTTCTCCATTTTGCCTTTGTCATCAATATCAATCATAACTGTCATGATATCGCCAACAGTCTTGGCACGTTGATCTTTAAAGAACCCTTGCTGCGCACCAGTCCAAAGAGAGTTACCTCTCTTGGCTACAACTTGTGGCTCCGGCATGGGCATGCTTACGGGTCTGTAATCCTTTTGATAGGTTGGGTTGTTAATCGCGGATTGCGGAGGAGCTTCCCCGATATTCTTGACACGATCCACTGCAGAGCACGCAGTCAACGCAGTACCTGTCAGCGCGATCAGCAAGAATTTTCCTAACTGTTCTCTTGCTATATTCTGTTTCATGATTCCCACCTTTCTTGTCATTTTTGACTTATAAACTTGGTTCTATTGAACCTGTACCATCTTGTCGCCAACCACTTCGGCGCGCAAAGATTGATTACTGCTGAGATTTACAACACGGATCACATCGCCTTCGGCGCCGGGTTGCATTGCTTTTCCTTTTGCTGTGAGTTGTATGGCTCCGGCATTAAAGCGGATCAGGATTTCATCACCGCGATCCACCAATTGAGGAGAGATCAGCTCACGGCTTTTAACAGGCGCTCCGGCATCAACCATACGGGCAGGGGTTTTGCCGATCATAGCGTCCGGATCAGTGACCGTATCATATCCGATAGTACGGGCACTCACAGGAAGCCATTCAATGTCGGCAGCACCGATAATATCTCCAGCTTTGAGGGAGGATCTTAACACAGGAACGTTCTGGACCTTATCGATCACTCCACTCAAAGACAGGGTTTTAACAGGGTTGTCGGCATTTGGAGCTGCGACAACCGCAGTAAACACATCGCGTCCGGGAGTATAACTCAGGCTGGCCACTTCTATTGTTGCAGGAAGATCGCCTGCAAGGGTAATAGACGGCACAACATTACCGACACGCAATTCAAAATCACCGTTCACACCTTTGTCAGCCAAGGCGGCTTTCAAGATATCAGTAATCTGCTCGGAAGAAATAGTTTGTGAGACGCGGGTCACCACAACCTGATCCATCGCAGACATCGGACGCCAGTCAATATCATAAAGAGTAGCGACACGCTTTAAAGTCGTGGCATTGATAATCATGGTTTTACCAGGTAGGGGAGAGGCGCCCAAAACAGCATCTTGTCCTTGAGGAAGATCGGTAAACAAATCGCTCAGATGAACAACGCGATCATTCACAGCGGCTTCAGCCTTTAATTCAGCCGCACTGGCAGACGGCATGTTGAGAAACAGATAAATCAGCGCATAACCAATACCGATCATCAGAGCGAGACTCTTGAAGGTCAGTCTGCACATATAAAGGATACTCTGTTTGGTTTGTTCGATCTGGTATTTTGTCATTTTACTTTTCCCTTACTCTTGAATTCCATTAACGTTTTGTTAATCAATGAGACCAAATTAGCCGATCAATCCTTGCAGCATGTCAGAGGCTTGAGCCAAACGGTCAAATGTTTCAAAAACAGTACCGGTTCCGCCTTCAACAAACACAACGACCACACCGGCAAGGCCGACAACGGTCAAAATGCTACGCAAGCTTTGAAAGACGATTTGAGATTCTGTCGTGTCAAATTCGAAATTCATGATATTTACCTCTCTGTTACTCGTTGTTTTGGCCTTATCGGCTGTTTTTTCCTACCTTTTCAGTAATGCAAGAGCTGCGCCAACTCCTGCATTATGAATAATTATTTCTTATCGGAGCTGATTAACCGTATCCATCATCTCGTCAGAGGTGCTGATAACGTTGGAATTCATCTCATACGCTCTCTGTGCGGTAATCAGCAGGGTAATTTCCTTCACAGAATCCACGTTGGATTGCTCCAGCAACCCTTGGCGGAGGGTTCCGAGGTTATCGTCACCCGGAGCGCCGACAATGGCAGCTCCCGAAGCTTCGGTCTCAAGGAACATGGTATCTCCAACAGACTCCAGACCGGCCGGATTGACAAAGTTGGCAAGCTCGATCTGCCCTAAATTCTGCATATTGGTCTGTTGCGGCAACTGAGCAAGGACTTCACCGACCGTGTTAATCTCGAGAAAGATAGCATCAGGTGGAACGGTAATCCCCGGAAGAACGCGATATCCTTCTGAGGTAACCAGTTCGCCGTCCTGATTTTTCTGGAAAGCGCCGGCGCGAGTATAAGCAGTATCACCATTCGGCAACTCGATCTGAAAAAATCCGCGACCGTTAATCGCCAAATCCAGATCACCATCCGTAATCTGCAGAGTTCCTTGCTCGTGAGTACGATAGGTCGCAGACGGCTTAACCCCGAGCCCCAAAGACAATCCGGAAGGAACAATATTTCCGGCGGTAGAGGAGGTTGCCCCCGGCCGATTGATATGCTGATACATCAAGTCCTTGAACTCAAGCCGCTGTTTCTTGAAACCAGTCGTGGTCATGTTGGCGATATTGTTGGATATGGCATCCACATTCATCTGCTGCGCTAGCATGCCTGTTGCACCGATATCTAAAGCTCTCATCTTTTTTCTCCTTTAGGTCTTACCCAATTCATTTATCTATTACTGTTGTTTGTCCGAAGTTTTTAAGCTGATCTCTCAGCCAGTTTTTTAATGGCATTCACTTGACGTTCATGCTCGTTATTAATCATCCGCATAGTGGATTGGTAGGTTCTCAGGATATCAATCATGCGGGTCATTTCCTGAACCGGATTGACGTTTGATCCTTCCAGAAACCCTTGTTTCATAATGGTTTCCGTTGCCGCCCGACCTTCCTCTTTCGAAGAGTACAAGCCGTTTCCGGCAGGGGTGAGGGATTGAATATTTTCGAATTCAACGACAGAAATACGACCGATAATGTTTCCGTCCGCAGAAACATCTCCGCTATCTGTAATCACAACTTCTCTTGAGCCTGCCGGTATGGCAATCGGATTGCCACCTGGCCCTGAAACCAGAAATCCGGCAGAAGTAATCAACTCGCTATTGCCATTCAGGGCAAAATCTCCACCGCGTGTATATTGAATGTCACCGCTCGGCGCCATAACTTCAATAAAGCCAGGCCCCATCAGGGCTACATCATAGGTTCCGCCGGTCGCAGAAACAGAACCGGGGGCGGTCGTATCATATTGCCCCATATCATGAACCATCGACAAAGAATCTTGGCCAGTATAACCGCTGCTTTTCGCGATATATTCTTCAAACATCGGGTTTTGCGCCCGATATCCGGAGGTGTTGGCGTTGGCAACATTGTTGGCGACCATACTCATGGCATGATCCAGAACAAGCTGCCTCGACAATCCGACATATAAACTGTTTTCCATCGTATCTTCCTTTTCCCTTTTCCCTGTCCGCCAAGGCCATTTCTAAAATGCAGCCTTTTCGGCTCAACAGGTGTATTGCGAAACCCGTGCCAACCCGCATTTGGTAGATGAAAATACAGAAAATCAGGGTGTTAGAGCGATATTCTGTTTGCATTCTGACTGCTCTATAATCAAAGAAGCGTAAGAAAAATATCTTTTGTAGGGTGGGGCATATGGTTATGACTATGCAATATTTACCCTAATGCAGGGCCAAGCGGCATTTTTTTCCCCCTAATGAAAAAGTACAAAGGCAGAAAAATTCTCCACAGGGGCAATAGGATAGTGAATAAGCGGTTTGAACAGTTCTTGCTGCTTCTATAGAATAAGAAAATCAGTGATTCCCTTCGGGATTTCCCTTCGGAATTTCCTTTGTGAGTTTCTATGCAGGCCTATCGGCCTATTATCACGACGAAAACGGAGCAATTTGAAATAGATTTGGAAGTGACTTTATGAGCGAAGAAGAAGCCGATAAAGAAGAAGCCGGTGTATTAGGCGAATCTGGTGACGTAGAGCCGATTGAAGAAGGCGGCTCAAAGAACAAAATGATTTTGATGATTGCTATCCCTATTGTCTTATTGTTGGCTGGGGGCGCTGGCCTCTATTTCACAGGAACGCTGGATAAGCTGCTAGGCAAGGAAGAAGCTACAACCGAAGAGCACGGCGAAAGTGACGGCGAGGGCGAGCATGGAGAAGCGGCGGGCGAAGGAGAACACGGCGAAGGCGGCCACTCGGCCAGCACAGTCTTTATGAAGATCCCCGACCTGATTGTAAACCTGACCAGCACAGGACAGCCCCGATATTTGCGCCTTTCAATTCAATTGGAGCTTGCAAGTGAAGAAGATATGAAAAAGGTCGAGATGGTTATGCCGCGCGTCATTGACCAATTCCAGACCTATCTAAGAGAGCTGCGCGTTGAGGACTTGCGCGGCTCCAAAGGAATTTATCGTCTACAAATGGAATTACTGGCGCGTGTCAATGCCGCAGCCTATCCGGTCGAGGTCAAAGATGTGCTTTTCCAGGAAATTCTGATACAATAACCATAAAAATAAGGATCTGGCCTGTTTCTTGTATATAGAGTCCCAAGAAGTAGAAAAGATTTTAAAAAACAAAGAGATGTTACCGGAAGGATGATCTGCTGATGAGTGAAACAGATCAGATGAGTGAAGAAGAGCGCCGTATGATGGAGGAATGGGAATCCATGTCCGGAGACGGTGGTGATTCCGGCGCTGCTGCTGCTGCAGATTTGGCCATGGATGAGGTTCCGTCTGTATCCGCAGGCGGCGGCGATGAAGAAGGGCCGGGCGGCGCCAGAATTCTTAACCAAGCGGAGATTGACTCCCTTTTGGGATTTGATAGCGATGGCCCCGAAGAAGAAACATCGGGCGTAATGGCGCTGATTAATGCAGCGCTTGTCAACTACGAACGTCTGCCGATGTTGGATATTGTCTTTGACCGCTTGGTCAGATTGATGTCAACCTCGTTGCGTAACCTGACCTCTGATAACGTGGAAGTTTCTCTCGACCAGATTTCAACAGTGCGCTTTGGTGATTACCTCAACTCGATTCCGCTGCCTGCGATGCTGACAGTCTTTAAAGCAGAAGAATGGGACAATAACGGCTTGATCGTGGTGGACAGTGCTTTGATCTACTCCGTTGTGGATGTTTTGCTGGGCGGTAGAAAAGGAACGCCATCCATCCGTGTTGAAGGGCGTCCCTACACAACCATCGAAACCAAACTGGTTGAGCGGATGCTGAATGTGACTTTACACGATATGTCCACAGCCTTTGACCCATTGTCGCCTGTTAGCTTTAAACTGGAAAATATTGAAACAAACCCGCGTTTTGCCGCTATCACTCAGGCCGGAAATGCTTGTGTTCTGGTTCGGATGCGCATTGACATGGGTGACCGTGGCGGACGGATTGAAATCCTGATCCCATACGCAACTTTGGAGCCTGTTCGCGAACTCTTGCTGCAAATGTTCATGGGCGAGAAATTCGGACGGGACTCGATTTGGGAAACCCACTTGACCAACGAACTTTATTTGACCGATGTCCACTTGCAAGCCGTCATGGGCGAAAAAACTGTGATGCTCAGAGATATGCTGAATTGGAAAAAAGGAACATTGCTGATGTTCAACACCAAGCCAAGCGACGAGATTGAAATGCGCTGTGGAGACTTCACAATGTTTGCAGGCCCGATGGGGCAAAAAGAAGGCAATATAGCCGTACGAATAGAAAAATATATTCCGCCTGAAAAAGAGTAAGCAGGGGGAAGGCAATGCGTAACCAGATAGTAAAAAAAGAAAGTCTACCATGTCCGGGTTGATGTTGGGATTTGATCTAATAATTATCGCGATGCTAGGCGCGACGATTTTTTATGCCGTGCGTTTAAGCAAACATCTCAGCATCTTCAGATCAAACCGCTCGGAAATGGAACGTCTGATCCGCGAGCTTTCCATGCAGATCACGCGCGCTCAAGAAGGAATTTCTACCCTTGACGAAATCTCGTCCACCACCGGAGATGATTTGAGAAAGATGGTCGCCAAAGCCCAAGGCTTATGCGATGAACTCTCTCTTATGACAGAAGCCGGAGACTCACTGGCAGAACGTTTGGAAAAGCTGGCCACAAAAAATAGAGAAATTGCAGATGATATCGGACAAAACGTTGTAGGGTCAGTCTACCCTGGGCAACGCAGCTCCCGTTTATCTTCATCATCTCACGTGACACCATCCTCTTCCTCCTCCTCTTCAGCGTCTTCTTCCCGTTACGAAGAAACTCTATCCAAAGCTGATAAGAAACGCGTTATTCCGTCACTGGAGCCGTCCTTTGCAATCCGTGATCCGGACTATGAGGGATCGGCGCCTGACAGTTTTGATGATAGCGATGATGATTCTTTTCTAAGCAAGGCAGAAAAAGAATTGGCCGCAGCTCTAAAGGGTCGCACCAATAAATAATAAAACGTTAGGATAAATATTGAGATGAAATCTGGTCTCGGAAAAAAATTATTTGCCAAACTCCGCCTGTTACCGATTTTAATTGCGGTAGCCTCCCTTGCATTCATTGTAAGGGTAGGGGATGCCGTAGTCACAATGCGTGATCTATCAGGATCGGCCTTCGCAGAAGAAAAAGCCGAGAACCACGAAACTCCTGAAGAACCCGTAAAAGCCTTGGACAGCTCGGCAGAGGCTCAAGGAACCCAGCCCTCTAACGATCATCTGGCATCTTCAGACGAAGGGCAAGGAGTAGATGGTCTGGGGCCTGACGATATTAAAGTTCCGTCTATGGCACCGAATGAACCGGAAGATATAGATGTCGATGTCATGAAGAAATGGGAAGACGCCAACGATATCGACACAGAATATTCCGAAATCAAACAGGACATGTATAAGGAGCTGGTCGAACGCCGCCGTTTGCTGGATGAACGGGAACAGACTTTGGAAAAGCGTGAAGCTTTGCTGGATGCCGCAGAAAAAGAACTGGATCGCAAATATAAGGAAATGACCGGCATGCGCGACGAAATCCAGTCTCTATTAAAGATGCAGTCCAAAGAAGAAGAAGCGCGGATGGATTCGCTGGTGAAAATTTATACCGGTATGAAACCAAAAGACGCCGCTCGTATTTTCAATACTCTGGATATGGATATTCTGGTGGACGTCATCGGTCGTATGCCGGAGAAGAAATCAGCCCCTATTTTGGCAGGGATGGATGCCGACCGCGCTCGGGCTCTCACAACATTATTGGCAGAGCAAAAGAAACTTCCGGAAATTCCACAATAACAAAGGCCTGTCATAGATACGTATGCAAATTTCGGTCTCGGAGACTATTAAACCGGTACGAAATTGGGTAGGATAGAGACCTAAATCTGTGTGTCCCTGAGTTATAGACAGAACTAAGTATTTTATTAATCTTTTCGTGAAATTATGAGCATCTGAACAGGCGATTACGCCTGAAAACTAACAATTGAAACTAACAATTCTGATACGATTTCAAGTATCACTTTCTAAGGAGCATAGAAATGTCCGTTGATAAGAATATGAACGTCCTCATCGTAGACGATTACAAAACCATGCTACGTATTATCGGCAACCTGTTGAAACAACTGGGGTTTAACAATGTAGACGAAGCCACGGATGGAACGATGGCTCTGGAGATGTTTAAAAATAAGGATTACGGACTGGTAATCTCCGACTGGAACATGGAACCAATGTCAGGCCTTGATTTGCTGAAACAGGTTCGTACCTTGCCGGCCAATGCAAACGTTCCTTTTGTGATGGTGACCGCAGAAAGCAAAACAGAAAACGTAATTGCAGCCAAACAAGCTGGCGTTAGCAACTACATTGTGAAGCCGTTCAACGCAGAAACGCTAAAAACCAAATTGGTTACTGTACTGGGTGATTTCTAATCCTAATATCATCGATCTGGGAAGGGAAGAGGATATGGAAACCTCTAACAAAGAAATTCGCCGCGATAAGGTCATAAACCTGATTAACTCTGTTATCGAAAAGGTTGGGGCTCAGGGGGAAATATCTCGAGAACATATCTATGACGAACTTAAAAGTTTGCACGATATTATTGAGGCAACACGTTCGGAAATCAACGCAACGCGGGCCACGGATATTTCCGGAACACATATTCCAACGGCAACAGATGAACTAGACGCCGTGGTTGAGGCAACAGAAGTGGCCACAGGCACGATTATGGATTCTTGCGAAGCTGTAACTGAATATGCAGAAAATCTTGATCCGGCGCATAAAGATTTTTTGGTCGGTGAAATTACGAAAATTCTCGAAGCCTGTACCTTTCAGGACATCACAGGACAACGGATTACCAAGGTTGTCAAAAGCTTGAAAACAATTGATGAGAAAGTAAATCATCTTCTGGAAGTGTTAGGCGACAAATTGCCGACACACACCGACGCTACGGAAGCCGAGGATACAAGATCCGGAGACGAAAAACTTCTCAATGGCCCTCAAATGGCAGACAAAGCCATTTCTCAAGATGAAATCGACAAGCTCCTCGAAGATTTATTTTAAGGGCCTCAAAAAACAAGAGACAATAAATGGAATTAACCCCTTATATTTTGGGGGTTTTTTCGTTTTGGAGCAGGGGTCTTATTGCTCTGATCCAAGAGCTGTGGCACTTTCAGTATATGAACCGAATCTGGCGTCATCTGTCATCTGTCATGACAATTGCGTTACTGACTTCTACGGCCACAACCAGCCTTGCTGTGGCCGAGGCGATTGCTGCTGATTTGAGAGTCAACGTTCGCGGCAACGACCACGAAGACTACACGCGCCTGGTTTTTGAAGGCGCAACAGCCACTCCTGAATACGAAATCAAGCAAGAAACTATTCAAGGAAAACAAACGGCAAAAATTTTGTTTATGGAAGCCGTAAGTCTGGATATCAGTTCTCCTCCTCCGGAATCGCTACCGCGTATCACGGGCTATAATGTTGGTCGCCAGAGCGTCACGATCGATTATGAAGACGGCATTAAGCTCAGCCATTTTACGCTGGGGAAAAAGCTGATTCTGGATTTTAAAGGTGCTGCGAAAACAAAACCGAAAGTCACAGCAAAAACTGAGGCGATTGAATCCAAACATCCTGTGAAAGAAGCCGTAAAAGAAATAAAAAAAGAGGAAGAGGCTCCGACAGAACTGACAAAAGCAATTGCTTCTGATAAGCCCGAGAAAAAAGAACACGTCGAGTCATCCGAAAAAGAAAAAAACGTTAGCGAACAAGTCGAAAAAATTGAAAAAGAAGTTTCGACAAATGACGCTTTGCAAAAACATGTCGTAGTTGATGACGGTAAGCCAAACACCGCACCGCATGCGGAAGAGAAAAAGTCCCCTCCGGAGATCAAGCTTGTTCCACATTCGATTAATGTTGCAGGCACAACAGCGTTTGCCTTGGCTGTCTTTGAGAAAGGCGAGGATTTGTGGTTCGTGATTGATAAACCGGACGTCGCCGTGCCCCCTCAATATGAAGGACCGAACAGCGCAAAATTTGATGGTTTTAGAAGATTCACTACAGGCGATGCAACCGTCTTCAGAACAAAACGCCCGAAAGATTATACGTTAAGTGCAAAAGGGGGCGGTCTGGTCTGGGAAGTTAAGTTGACAGGCCCGACAGAAGGAAAATTTGAACCAGTACCAATTGGCCGCGAAGAAAAAGATATTGGTGGTGATGGCCCAAGCCTTGAATGGCCATCCTATACTCTGCACAGAACAACCAGAATAACAGATCCCGACACAGGCGAAACCATTTGGATTGGTCTGGTCAATAGCCCTCAAGACTTTTCAGGAAAGGCTCAACGCTTTGCCGAAATGGAATCCTTGACCTCGGTGATCGGATTAGCCGTCCTATCAAAAGTGGATGATTTAACCGTACTGGCCGTTGACAACAAAGCGATCATAACCCGCCCCGAAGGTTTGGCCCTTTCCATGAAGAAAGATTTGCTGCCCTATAAAAGCAAAGAGAGAGAGGAAGACGGGGACGGGAACAAAGATGGCGGCGGACGTGTCTTTAATTTCGAAGAATGGTTGGGTGGAGATTCAATGGATGATCTCTATGAAAACCAAAGGCTGATCCTCTCTGGATTACAAGAACAAACAGAGTTGAAAAAGTCAGAAGGGATGTTGTTTTTAGGACGCATGATGCTCTCTCATGGGTTCGCTCCGGAAGCCAAAGGGTTCTTTGATCTGGCAGAAGTCTATACACCGGAACTTTCAAACAACACAGAATATAAGGCTTTGCGCGGAGCGTCAGAAATGATGTCCGGGCATTTTACCCCAGCATTCCAGAATTTGAACAATCCAATTCTGGATAAAATTGATGAGGTTAGAATATGGAAGGCCGCCGCCCTCTCCGGACTGGATGATTGGCAACAAGCCGCCAAAACACTTCCAGAAAATTTGGAATTGATAAACACATACCCGAACGCCATTTTCTATCCGATAGCTTTGCGCACGGCAGAAATTGCGCTAAGGGAAGGGAACCGCCGCAAGGCCGAAAAAATTCTCGAGATGATCGATGAGCGCAAAAAAGATGGCGAGTCAATGGCTTTGGCTTATGCCTCATCTTTCCAATATCTCAATGGAGAATTGGATCGTCAAAAAGGAGATATCGAAAGCGCAAAGATACATTGGTCGGAATTGGAAACGGGAAAAGATGATCTCTACCGCGCCAAATCCCGCCTCGCAATGGCGACGCTGCGCTACGGAGAAAAAGAAATAACAATTGATAAAGCCATCGATTCCCTCGAAGGCCTAAGATACGCGTGGCGCGGAGATGAGCTGGAGACATCGATCAATTACAATCTAGGGAAACTTTATTTGGAAAAAGGGGAGCCTGTAAAAGCCTTGGGTCTGATGCGCATGGCCAGCAGCTTGATTCCGAATTCCGAAATGGGAAAAACGATTAATCAAGTGATGCATGCGACCTTCCGTGATTTGTATATGACCGACAAAATTCAGGATTTGTCCCCTCTGGAAGCTCTGACCATGTATGATGAATTCGCAGAGCTTGTCCCTGAAGGCGCAGAAGGAGATCGTCTGGCACGTCAATTGGCAGAACGTCTTGCCGATGTAGATTTACTACCGCGCGCTATCAATCTTCTCAAAAATCAGGTTGATAATCGCCTCTCGGGATTGGAGGGAGGAACAGTTGCTATTCGTCTTGCTTCGATGCAAGTTTTGGATAACAAAGCCGTAGATGCTTTGACGTCCCTCGAAAAGGCCACAGAGTTTTTAAAAGATATCCCAACAGAAGAGGCAGAACCAAAACGCCGCCAGATTGCCCTTCTTAAAGCCAAAGCCTATTCCTTGATGAATAAGCCTCAAGAAAGTTTTGCGGCGCTCAACGTCCTCTCTCAGGATGAAGATGTTTTGCGCCTTAGAGCCGATATCGCTTGGAAATCAAAAAGATGGCAAGAGGCGGCAGACTCGTTGGAGCAATTGGTAGCCCGTCAGGAAATCTCTCTAACCCGCCCGCTAACAGAAGTTCAGGCAAAACTGGTCATGGACTGGGCCGTTGCTCTCTATCTGGCTGATAACCGCTATGTGCTGGCAAATTTAAGAGAACGGTTTTCAACCCTGATGGGACAAACGTCACGCGCCCGCGAATTCGAAGTCATTACGCGCCCCAGACAAAATATTCTGCTGGCAGATAGGGATACAATCAAAGGCATCATCGGAGAAACCGATATGTTCCGAGACTTCCTTGATAGCTTGAAAGAAGATTTAACCGGCCCCGTGACAAATAAGGAGACTAATAAGGCAACAAACAAGACAGCAGGCTCATCGCCTTCGTCTAAAACGCCGACAAACCTGCCCGAGTCTCTAAAAGAGACTCCTCCACAAATTCAGATTGATGAAGTATTAGCCGATTAAACGGGACTACTGATTAAACGGGACTACTGGCCGACTGGCGGCGCGTCAATAATTCCTGTCGGAAGAGTTCCGGTCAGATTATTGGCATCCATGGTAAAGCTCTTGATCAAAGAGCCACACACCAGATTCCATCCGTCAGCCAGAACAAAGAACACGATCTTGAACGGCAGGGAAATAACAATCGGCGGCAACATCATCATCCCCATAGACATCAGGATCGAGGCCGTCACAATATCAATGACCAGAAACGGCAAGAACAACATAAAGCCGATCTCGAACGCGCGACGCAACTCCGAAATCATAAAAGCAGGAATCACCACAGACAAAGAGACATCTTCTGCTTTCTCGACGGTTGGATTACCCGCCGCTTCCATAAACAGCTTCAAATCCTTTTCGCGGGCATGTTTCAACATGAATTCTTTAAACGGGTCAGTGGCTTTATAAAAAGCATCCACTTCATCCATCTCTTCATTCATCAAGGGCTGAATCCCTTTTTCGTACGACTGCTGGAAAACCGGAGCCATAATAAAAAATGTCAAAAACAAGGCGAGCGAAATCAAAACCGTGTTGGGTGGTGATTGTTGCAATCCGATAGCAGAGCGCAGGAACGATAACACCACAACTATACGGGTAAAGGATGTCATCATAATCAGAATAGACGGCGCCAGAGACAAAACCGTCAGCAAGGCCATCATCTGGATAATACGTCCAGAGACAGAACCGTCGGCCTCATTGTTCATATCAAGGCTGATGACCTGTGCAAAAGCAGGAAGGGTATATAAACCCGCGACCGCAAAACCGGTAAAAACCAGCAAAAATTTCAAAGAGAAAAACTGCGAGAAAAACTGCGAGAAAAACTGTGATAGAATTTTTTTATGCATCGCGACCATCTGTTGTCTGGGGAGCGGTGAATCCGGCTTCGACAACAGTTTCGCCCGATTGCCCCAAAATAACAAGATGCTCGGTATCATCTCTCCTCAGAATAATTGCTTTTCGGCGTGGATCAAGCGGGAGAACTTCAACAATCTTCAACCGTCTTTTGGTCGCAGGCGTTAAAGGGATAGGCCCGTTCAATCCCAATTTTTTCAAAACAAGCCATAATCCGCCCATTAAAGATATTACAAACAGCAACGCTAGCAAAAAGCGGACAATATCGAGTGATTCCATAGCAGTTAGTCTTCTTTCTCTGGGGAGGCATTCACAGGTTGAGCCACAGGTTGAGCCAAGTCCGATGCATCAAACAAAGCGTCAAAGGGATTGGGCTGGTTATTAGCCTTATAAACATAGGACATAATTTCTGCGACAGCTAAAAACGCCTCGGAAGGAATTGGACTTTCAAGCTCGATTTTGGCAAGCATATCCGCCAAAGCGGCATCTTCACGAACTTTAACCCCATTGGCAAAAGCAAGCTGCAAAATCTGCTCGGCAATTTTTCCCCGTCCGGCCGCCGCAATTCTGGGGGAAAGGTCGCCCTCATCCCCGACGGTCAACGCTACAGCCGTCTGATTCTTTGGTTTTTTGCTGATATTTGAAGGGGTTATACCATTTTCATGAATATCAGTGCGGGTCGGCTCATCTGGCATGGTTCTCGCAAATCATTAAAGGAATTTATAGATCCACAAGTAAACATAAGGGTAAGGATCATGACAATTGAAAATATCGGCCTTTTTCAGGCTATGAACGCAAAAATGAGATATTTGGCTCAACGCCAGTCCATTATTTCCCAGAATGTCGCAAATGCGGATACTCCGGGCTATGTTTCTCAGGATTTAAACAAAGTAGATTTCTCACGCATGGTTGATCGTATCGGCGGATCAGGCAAGCGCCAGTCCGTGAGCCTTGAAGTTTCAAGCGCAGGACACCAGCTTCCGGATGGCCAGGCCGTCAATCCAAGAGAAGTAAAGAACAGAAAACCGTTCGAAGTCTCTCCTGACGGCAACGCGGTTATTTTGGAAGAGCAAATGATCCGCTCCAGCGAAACCCAAATGGATTACAACCTGATGGTCAATCTATACCGAAACAACATCGATATGATGAAAACCGCATTGGGAACCAAAAAGTAATAGGGAAGGAATGGGGATATAAAAATGGCTGATTTATTAAACACAATGAAAATTTCCGGAGCAGGGATGCGCGTTCAAAGTGAACGTGTTCGCGTGATTGCTCAAAATATGGCCAACGCTGACACAGCGCCTAGCAAGCCGGGTGAACTACCATATACCAGAAAAACGATCACATTTAAAAACCAACTGGACCGTGAAGTCGGAGAAAAGCTGGTTCAAGTTGATAAAATCGAGCAAGACACGTCCAAAGACTACGTCATGAAATATATGCCGGGTCATCCCGCCGCTGATGCAGACGGCTATGTTATGATGCCAAACGTCACAAGCCTCATAGAAATGATGGATATGCGCGAGGCATCAAAATCATACGAAGCCAACTTGAATATGTACACACAAACGCGAGATATGGCATCGAAAACTATTGATATATTGAGATAATAGTCTCATTTTAACCATTGATGTGGTAAAATAAACAAGCGTAAGAAGAAGTGTAACAAGGATCAAAAGAGGACAAAAATGGCAGATATGATTTCCAATCCGGCAGCCGCAGCCAGTGCCTATGCCAATATGGCGAAAAATGCCTCCCTGTCCGACGGAGCCAGTGATGCTTCCTCGACATCTTCAGCTCCTAAAGCCTCCTTCGGAAACTTCCTGGAAGATAGCGTCCGCAGCTCGATTGATACATTGAAACAAGGCGAACGCGCGTCCGCAGCCGGTATCACAGGAACCATGGATCCGCTGGCAATTACGCAAGCTGTCACAGCCGCCAAAATGACGTTGGAAACCGTTTCCGCTGTCAGAGACGCAGCCATTGAAGCTTATAATAAAATTCAAAGCTCTGCGATTTAATCATTAAATCTGTATATTAAAAATGAGGCTCCACTTTCAGGTTTGCCTCGTCCGAGAATCGCGCCTACAATACCCCCATGAATGAAGAAGAAGTCATCGAACTGGTTCGCGAATCGATTATGCTTAGCATTGAACTAAGCGCACCGGTCATGCTTGTTGGACTGGTCGTTGGAACGTTAATTGCCTTGGTTCAGGCACTAACACAGATTCAAGAAGTCACATTAGTCTTCGTCCCGAAGATTTTGGCGATATTCTTTGCAATTTTTCTTGGACTGCCAATGATGACTGTTTCATTGATCGAATTCATGAATTTCCTCGCTGACAGGATCATCGCAATCAAATAGAAAGGCCCGAGGGGAAGTGCAAGCATCATGGCCGAAGGCGATCTCCAGACATTCTTAACGACAGGTGTATTCGCATTTATGCTGACCTTTGTTCGCTTGGGTACGGTTTTGCTATTAATGCCTGGTATCGGAAACGCCTACGTCCCCGGAAATATCAAGCTCCATTTTGCTTTGGCTTTTTCATTTGTCCTCTTTCCGTTTATTCAGTCCAAAATCCCAAGTCCGCTTCCGGGAACTGTGATGCTCTTTACGTTAATTGTCATGGAATTTGTCATCGGTATGTTTATCGGAACAATTGCCCGAATTTTGCTCTCCGCACTGGATATAGCAGGGATGATAATCTCGACCCAATCCTCGCTCGCCAATGCCCAGATTTTTAACCCGGCCTTCTCTGGTCAAGGATCAATCATTGGCGGTTTTATTACCTTGGCGGGAACATTGCTGATCTTCGTAACCGATTTACATCAGCTAATTTTTTCAGCAATGATAAATTCCTATGATTTGTTTCCCATAGGAAAAGTTCCGGATATCAGTTCAATGGCAAGCCTCATGGTAAAGGAAACATCCTACGCCTTCATGATTGCCATTCAAATGACGGCTCCGTTTCTGGTTGTGGTAATGCTCTTATATATCGCAATGGGTATCATGTCGAAATTAATGCCTCAAGTGCAGGTCTTTATGATCGCCCTTCCGATCCAGATTTGGTTGGCCTTGGTGCTGCTGGCTTTAACCGTATCGACAATGATGCTGGCTTGGCTCACATGGTTCACCAACGGCATGTCGATCTTTATCCCGCAATAGCAAGACAGATCAAAAAAGCTACTGGAGAGAAGGGAAGGATCCTGACGGATTTCTGTAAACGCATAGAGCGGCTTGACGCGCGGAGTCCTCATTACGCATTGCCAGCTCTGATAAAAAAGCCTCAAGAACGAAAGCTCTCACATTTTGTGGAATAGCTCCATCAAGGCAATATTGCCGAACACGACAATTGATAAGGTTCTGATCCCTTGAATCAAGAACATCATATAATCGGGAAGCATAATATTCGGAACGCACACAACTCATACCCCTTTATTGTCATAAAATGGAAAAGATTGCAAATTAAAACCGCCAAAAGCTAAATAAGCAAGGCGGTTTCAACAAAAAGATAATCCGTTTAAAGTTAAAAACTTAAACTACAAGCGGAGAAAGGCTTATAATTAGAAGCCTTGACGCTCACGACGCTTACGGTCCAGTTTGCGCCAACGACGCACGGATTCAGCCTTTTCACGTTTCTTCTTCTCGGAAGGTTTTTCGAAGTCACGACGCATTTTCATTTCACGGAAAATACCTTCGCGCTGCATTTTTTTCTTCAACACACGCAGAGCTTGCTCAACGTTATTGTCACGTACTGATACAGTTACCAACTAAAATCACCCCTTTCCGGTCTAGAATAGGCGGACTTTGTACCATGTTGGGGAATCAATGCAAGCAAAAAAACAGAAAAAAGCACAATAATCAGGCATTTAGAGAGGATAATTCCAATTCTTCTCCAAAATCAACCCATTGGTCAGCCTTGAATTGGAAGCTCAGCTCGCCAGTCAGCCGCGAACGTTCAACCGCACCGGCATAGAGTTGCTTCATTCTGGTCTGCATAGGAGAGCTTAAAGGCGTGCGGGTGCGCATCACAAGATCAAGGCGAGTATTCTTATCAGAGCTAACGTCACTCCCTTGCAAAAAGCCGTCAATCTGGACATCACCCATGCGGGAAAGATTCAGGTCAAATAAAAACCGCAAACGCCTTTTCTTGCGAATATCTTCTTCGCTTTGCTCATCACTCATATCTTTATAATAAAGAGGAACCTTATAAATATTCTGATCGGCGACAAATGGGAGGTAAACCCCACGCCAATCACCTCCCACACTGACTGCCATTTCCTGCCGCCCCAATCGGGTTAGCTCACCGGTAATTGTATCCATCAAAGAACGCCCGCGCGACGTTTGACGCAGCAAATCCAGCGCAGTGGCAGGCATAAAACTCTCGAGATCGCCTCCGCGAAAAACACTGAGAAACAGACTGGCCAACGCGCCAAGATTGGCAGGATGCGCAGGAGAGGGGAGCATATTGCTAAAAGCCGCAGCCGCTTGCGTACCTGAAGCTGCCGCACTGCCCGATTGCAGTTGCTGCATCTTTAGATAATCAAGGAGATCCTGCAATTGCCCCCACACGGGGTTTTTCGGCGCGCTCATTTGATCCGTTAAATCAGTTCGTAACGCCAAAAACAATCGGGGAAGCTCTTGGTCGGCATCGATGCCAGTCTCACCGGATACAAGAAGATTCTGAGCGTGAAACTGCATAACATAGTGCTGCGTTGCTCCGGTTCCGGGAGAAAACATGGCCAAAACAGGCAGGTTTTGAGATGTTTGCCCAACAACCTGAGCAATGCTGGTGAATCCTGCCCCATTTTGCGGTGCATTTTGTATTTGGGATGGCGTATGGCTGATAAAAAACTGTGTCTTTAGCTCGCCGCCCTCGGAAGATAAAGGCAAAGAGTTGAGAGAGGGGATTTGCAAAGGTAATGCCCCACTTTGAAGCGCCGAGGGTAACGCTGCCGTTCCAGATTGGGCCGCAACCGAGGACGAAGCCTTCGGTAGGAAACTGGAGGCCAAAACATCACCGCTGAAGGATAAAGGCGAGGGGGGCCGCCCCCCAGCTAATGACGCCGCAGAGGGCGATGGCGATAAAAAATGCGAGGCTAAAATCTGGGCATCTACGGCCATAGTCGGATTAAAACGCGCAACAGCTTGCGTCAATTTTGCCGCGTCATTACTCAAAAAACCTTGGATAAATTGGTTAGTGAGTCCAGACCCTTGCAGAATTTTGTTTATATTTTGAATTAATGGCAAAGACACGTCTTTTGCAACACCAGCCAATAAAGTCGGAACATCAATTTGAGAGAGCAATCCCGCAATACTTCCACGCAAGGCCAAAGTATTTTCATCCTGATGGGAAGAAGAAAGTGCGCCATAAACCCCAACCAATCCCGAAACTATGTCAAGCGAGGGGAGCGCGGCTCGCAAATTTTGAACTCCCCCCAAAACAGTTTCCTCTAAGGCAGCAGGAGGAATAGGGGTTAATCGCACATACTGCCCAATCTCCAGATTGCCCTTGGCAATCGGGATCGCGCCTTGTGTATCTGCCAAGGCAGAAGACCGCGAGTTTAAAACATTTTCCATCGTGCGCGGATCAATCGGCGCATTTCGATCGAGTCGCGCAGCCAAACGCCCGCCTTCTTGAGACAGCGTTTCCGCAAGACGAGATAACTGGGGAGGGGCGCTAGAAGACTCTTTGGTTTGTTCATTGGCCTGACGAGAATTAGGTGCTGAGTCAGGACGAATATGAGCCTGCTGAGGAGTGCGGCCCGCCGGAATTTCAATTTCGATACGCGCCCCCTTGGGCAGTGAACCTCGATCTCTTAAAACCAGCTCGACAATTCCTCGCTCGGTTTCAACCAAAACATTACCCTGCGCGGACTGCCCCGAAACTTCACCGCGCACAGTGACGGGCGACGAATTATTTTTTAAGGAGGCTGGCAGTTGTATCAATTTCACGGCCACAGCCTGCACAGCTGCTTTTGCGCTTTGCGCAGCCTGTACAGGAGGTAGAAAGGGCGGACTGGTAGACATGTCACCAGTATAACAGAAAAGCCTTTACAAACTATACCGAAGAAAAGATACTTCCCTCAGGCAATTACCCAACCTGAGGGATTCTGGTTTCAAAATTCTTACCCGCGACCGGCTCTCATCAAGGCTTTCGCCTCTTCTAGCATAGCCTTATAGGCATATTGAGCAATTTTTTCGATATCACCTGCCGCTTCACAGTTTGGAGAACGGGTCAGCAAAGGAGTCTGGTGGCGAATGGTTTCTTTAACCTTCGGATCTTGCCGAACCATGCCTGCCAAAGGAGGAGATAGGCGCAAGAAATTCTCGCAAGCCTTGAGAAGGGTCTTGTATGTCTTCTCGCCCTCGGCCTTGCTGCTGGCCATGTTGACCACAATAGATACGTTTTTGGACATACCCGCTGCAGACCCGAGCTTGATAAAGGCATAAGCATCGGTCAAAGAAGTTGGCTCGTCGGTGGAAACCAGTAAAGTGCGGGTCGCACAGGCCGAGAACATACGAACCGTACGATCAACTCCGGCACCAAGGTCGATAATGATGGCATCATACTCATCGGATAATTCAATAAGCATATCGCGCAACATTGCCAAACGCTGACTAGGGAGAGCGGACAGAGACGCCTGACCGGAGCGACCGGCAATAATGTCAAACCCTCCATCCTCATAACGTTGAACGACTTTATCCAAAGACAGGCGGCCACGGATCACATCGTTCAAATCACGCTTGGGCATCAAGCCTAATTGAACATCCACGTTGGCCAATCCCAAATCTCCATCAAAGAGAAGAACCTTTTTTCCCATCCGGCTCAAGGCATGCGCCAGAGAGATCGAAAAGAATGTTTTGCCGACACCGCCCTTACCGGAAGCAACCGCGAGGATATTCTTTCCTCTCGGGAAGGCTCCGCCGGAAAGCTCCGTGCCGGAAGATATATTTTGTGCGATTTTGGTATCTGTAGCCATTATCGTCATCCTGTCGTTTTGTGGCGTGAATATGAGGAGGTAGAAGAAGTAGAAGAAGTAGAAGAAGTAGACGTAGAAGAGGAACCGTCCGAACGATAGTCAGATTGTGCCGATTTTGTCGGAAAGAAAAAGGAGGAAAATAGTCGCGGGGTCAAAGGCTCTAATCCTTGAGCAACGCTTGGGGTGGCACTCATATCGGCGAAAGCCAGCCCGCCTTGTTGAGCGGCGCATAGCAGTCCACCAAGGCGACGAGCAATATCCATGCGTGTAGCAACCATGCGTCTTGCACCAAGCGCGGCAAAAACACGAGCCATCTCGCCCGTTTCAATAGCGTCACCAGCCGCC
The DNA here is from genome assembly GCA_020442425.1 of Alphaproteobacteria bacterium. Classification (GTDB taxonomy): domain Bacteria; phylum Pseudomonadota; class Alphaproteobacteria; order Micavibrionales; family Micavibrionaceae; genus UBA1573. The sequence goes on from JAGRKB010000010.1 coordinate 62,720, forward strand.
GCGACTGTCAAAATAGGCTCTATCCCGCCAACGGCAATCATGCGCGAGAGAGGAGTCATATCATGAGGAGAGAACGGATTGATACCAGGTGTATCAATCAGGATTTGATCGACGCGTCCGGATAACTCTCCTAACAAACGACGAAGCTCATCCGCAGATCGTGCCGTCTTCAACTCAATGCCCAAAAGCTTTGTAAAAGCCTGAAGCTGTTCAACGGCACCGGCTCGAACAACATCGGTTGTGATAACGGCAACAGAAAGATCATCCAGAACAACGCGCGCGGCTTGCTTGGCAACGGCTAATGTTTTTCCGGCCCCAGGCATCCCGACAAACATCAATGCTTTTTTATAGGCACCCGTAGGAAGGGGCGTAAAGTTAAACAAAGAATCCAGCGCCCCGACAAAAGCAACAGACGGCTCATCAACGCTTAACACTTCTGCACAATTTACAATTTGATCCAGAATTTCTTCAGGGACGCTATGCGCCAGCATGACATCAATAATGGCTTCCGCGAGGCTTTCATCTTGATCGACTTCTTCATCATATTGAAGCCATTCGTCATCCTCGGCAAAATCCTGATCCATGCCATGGCTCAGCTCGAAAGCAATCGCTTCGGCGCGGGCACGGGCGGAAGTGGCAGGGAGATCATCTTCAATAGCAGCGGTAACGCGAACGGACTTTCCGCCGTTCTCTTCACGAGTTGCGATAATTATAGCATCTTCTCCAAGAGCTTCGCGCACTAACTGCATTGCTTCGGTCATAGTTTTTGCATAAAACGACTTGAGTCGCATGGGAGGGTATTCCAGACTGATTCGCTTACAGTATAGACAATCTGCCGATTCCTGACCAGAACAATATGCGAAAAATATAAGAAGGCGCACCCTATCTGACCACAAAATAGTTAATTGAATCTTAACAAGGATTTAAGAGTTCCATATATGTCACAAAAATCTAATCATGTTGACATAATAAAATACCCATGATAGGGTCTTTTGCCATATTAAAACAGACACTATTTGAGGAAAAAATGTTCCCGACCAAAAACATATCGTCCATGCCTGCAGCCGACGCGCTAGAGGCTTTGGGGGTAATCAACCAAGACATGCCATATACAAGTTATAATGCGGACGATATGGAACGTGTTATGAAAGATGCTTTATCTCATCCTGATGAAGGCGTTGTGGTCAGAGCACTTGAAATTATTCCCCACACAAATGAAAGAGCGAGGTTTATTGAGGATATCAATCAGCATGCCATGTTTGGAAATCCAATAGAGATAAGAAAAGAAGCCTTAAGGGCGATGCAGGACTATTTACCGTCCCAGTTCCCTGAATTTTTACATACTTTGAAACAAGGATTTAAGGACCCTTTTGCTGAAATATCCTTTTTGGCATTCCAAGTATTGCAGTATATGTGCTCATCCATTCCAAAAGTGACAAAAGAATATGAAGATGCGCTAGAGGATGCAAGTTTCTCTCCCCACGATAAAGTAATAGGTGAAGCCTTTGCCAATATATTCAGATTCTGTGGCCTATCACGCCAGATAGAAATTGCAGAGAGGGCGGCGCAAAACAGAGCCGATCAAATGAGAATGCGTCTCATGTTTAAACGTATGTGGGATGCGCATGCTGAGAAAGATATCGCAAAATTTATCCCGACTTTGGAACATATCCTTGTTCATGGGGATTATGATACCAAAGTAATAGTTTTTAATTCTATGCGTAGAGCTGCAGTTATAAAGGGTCAACTCCCGAGCTCTGTTATAAATTTTGTAAAAAATGCTTTAAGTTATCGAGACGATGACGGCATCATGAAAAACGTCATTTCCGTAGTAGGAGAACTCACTGATAAATCGCCCTTTGAGCGGGAACTGATTCGTTATGCGGGAGATCATACCAATCCGGAAGTTGCTGCAAATGCACTCGAGGCCATCAACGGCACATCAGACTTCACTCCCTATGAAGGGGTTATCATGAAGGCGATAGAAAGTAACGATAGTCAACTATGGTGGGGGGCATTCGGAGCATACAAAGTCAGTGATTTAAAACGCGGAGATCCAGTCATCGCAAAGCTCTTGAAAAAGGGTGTTCTGGTTGGGGATGAAGATTTGGCGAGGTGCTTTGTCGATAATATAGAGTGGTTCCCTGATAGGGTGCAATTTATAGCTTCGTTAAATGCGGCGCGTAATAAATGGCAGGGAACAGCCTCTGTCGTTGAAACAATCGCCAGCGCTCTAAATAGAATTTTTAGGCAGATTGATCGAAAAAAATCACCCATCGAAGGCTCCCCAATTCGAGCCCGTTTGGATTTCAGCGCGAGCGCAGATCCTCAAAAATTAGCCGACGCCCATAGTCACGATGTGCCACATTTGGTTCGTCAGGCTTTTGATGAAGCAACTGTCGGTAATTTGATTTTGGCTAAGGCTAGAGTAACATACTCAAATAAAAGAGAGGTTAGTGACAATAGTATATTGGATGTTGTGGTTATTCCTCAAGAAGTTGATAAAATAGAGCACTTCATTGGCACAGGAATTTCCCCTGAATGTGATTTGACGAGATGCGAAGATGGAAGCTTCCGTGTAAGGGTGACGGAAAATATACCATTATTCTGATTTCATTTGCATCAACAACTCCAACACTTTGGTCGAGGCGGTTTCAACAACGTCAATTTCTTTCAAGGCTCCGTCTACATCATGATCGTTATAGCGTCTTGCGGCATCAATACCGTGCTTGTGAACTTCGATGTGAACGGCTTCTAAATCATTAAAAGCGGGAAGGGATTTGTAATCTTTGGACGCATCCGAGTAATACCATTTCCCCAAACGGCAGCAGGTATGATCTGCTAATTGTGAGGGGTCAAGACGTGTCCGCCCCGCCGCCATAGATGAGAGTTTTTTCTTCCAAATCACATGGTCAGACATGGCGAGATTGACGGTGGTATGATCCAGTTCATAGTTCGGGAATTTTGAAATGGCCTCAACCATGTCACTCTCTGATAAGTCCATACTATCCAGAGTTTGGCCAACCAGAACAAGACTGTCTTGTGTTGTGTCGGCAATGTCGGAAACATTGGTGGAAATTTCCGAGACAGCTTCATCCTGATCACGGACAATCGACATGATCTCATTCATTTGATCCGAGACCCGCGCAGAATTCTCTTGAATATTGGAAATAGAAGTCTGACTGATCTCGAGTTTTTCTCGACCACCTTCAACCGCATGATGAACACTCTCCATCAATCCGGAAATCTCAGTAGTGACATTGGTAAGAGCTTGAACCTTCTGCTTGATATCGTCAGCGGACGCAGAGGTTTGCTCAGCCAGATCTTTAACCTCGCTCGCAACAACGGCAAATCCTTTTCCGGCCTCTCCGGCGCGCGCGGCTTCAATAGTAGCATTCAAAGACAACAATTTAGTTTTATCAGAAATATCTGTAATGATTTTAAGAATACGATGAATTTCCTCGGTGCTGCTGATAAGTTCGTCAACTTTGGCGCCTGTTTCTTCAACAACATGGGAAATTTTATCATTGGCTCTGCCTAGTTCTTCAGAAGACCGTATCCCTTCCTCAACATGACCGGACATCGTATCGGTATATTCCCCAACCGAGCGCACAGTCTCAACGATAGAACTGGAAGAGGAAGAAAGCTCTTCCAAAGCAGCCGCCATACTTTGCGATCGATGATTAATCTCTTGAGAAATACGGTTGAGTTTTGCTCCGTAATTGCTGGCTTCATTAATATGGATGGAAAGGGAAACCGTGCGCTCCATATCCCTTTGGTAAGTCGCTTTCATTTTTGAAATTGCGTCACGCAAATTGCCGAGCTGATGCGTATTGCAAAGTTCAAGGGCCTTATCAAATTGACCTTCACATATAAGAAAAATAAGAGGCTCGTAAAATTCTTTCTCTGTATTTTCTGAAGGAACGTGATGAGATTCTGTTGGGGGAGTATTGTCCGAAGAGAGGGGGGAGGATCTGGAGAATAACGACAAAGCCATAGTTCATCATGCTTTCTTTATGGAAGGATAAGTTTTAATGCCACATAATGTAACATGACATCGGTATGGCTTCTACCGTTTCGGAAAAAATTTTTTGCGCACGAAATTACGCAAAATGTAATGCAAGTTAAAAGAGAAGATTTATATGTTAAGCGGACTATTGGCGAAAGGGGATATTGGCTTTGCGTTATTCCCCGAAAGCATAACGGACTGAGATGCATCAGCACTGGGCTCTGCACTATTTTCCGTACTAGGTGCCGCCGCTAAACTAGGATCACTAGTTGCATTGGCATTAAAACTTTCTGCCGCTTTGACATCTGTTTTAATCAGGGGGTCCGAAGTAACATCGGCAATAATTTCATTCAGCCCATTAATGGAGGTAGCACTGTTGAGTATAACTTGTTCACTACTGGATAAGTTTACCGCTCCATATGTACCGTCATTCTGAGGAGTTTGTTCTTCTTCCGGAGTATAAGTGCAGCTAAAGCCATCGTCTCCGAATGTATTTGGTTGCGCACGTACCAAATCATCCCATGTTTGCCACTCTGGCTCATCATAGGTAAAAGAGTCATTAATCTCGGCAATACTACACATGGCCTGCATATTATCACGAAAGATTTTGGACTTTTTATCTTGATCTCTTTGTTCTTCTTCATGAGTATCTTCGCCGGCATGCCCGTGCGCCAATCCGAAATATCCTCTGTTACTGAAAGTGGCCTGCCCGTTATTGTGGATGGTTGTCTGGTCACGATCAGGATTAAGGGCAAGATCATAAATCTCCTTTCGGAGACGGTCATTATGATCATCATTTGTTAGAGCATTATCGGCCATAAACCTATCCAAACCCTCTTTTGTCCAGTCTATATATATGACAGATATTGTTTAATATTACGTAAATATAATGCGTAGAAGAGTGATATTCATCTATATGCGACAATAAACAAGGTATTTCATATGTATTTCTAGAGGGGGCAGCTCTTTTCATTTGGGGCGGGGAATGCTATTTCAGAAGGGCAAAAAAGCACAAACTGATTCTCATCTGAAAATCTGTCTAACCGGAGAAAAATTACATGAATATCCACGAATATCAGGCCAAAGAGCTTCTGGCAAAATACGGTGTCGCCGTACCAAAAGGAATCGCAGCTATGTCTGTTGACGAAGCTGTGGCTGCTGTCGATCAATTGCCGGGGCCTCTCTACGTGGTCAAAGCCCAGATTCACGCAGGTGGACGCGGAGCCGGTAAATTCAAGAATAATCCGGAAGGCAAGGGTGGTGTTCGTCTGTGCAAGACCAAAGACGAAGTCAAAGATGCCGCGATTGCGATGATGAATCAAGTTCTGGTCACCAAGCAAACAGGCCCTGAGGGCAAAGAAGTTCAGCGTCTATATGTCACCGACGGTGTGGACATTAAAAAAGAATATTACTGTTCTGTTGTTCTGGATCGTGAATCTTCTCGCGTGACCTTCATGGTCTCCACCGAAGGCGGTATGGACATCGAAGAAGTTGCAGAAAAGCATCCTGAAAAAATCATCAAGGCCTCTGTTGATCCGGCCTCCGGAATGTCTGGCTTCCATGCCCGCAAATTGGCTTTCGGTCTGGGATTGGAAGGTGATGCCCTGAAATCGGCGCAGAAATTCTTTGTGGCTTTATACAAAGCCTTTACCGAGCTGGATTGTTCCATCGTCGAAATCAACCCGATGATCGTTACCGATAAAAGCGAAGTGGTCGCCCTTGATGCGAAAATGAACTTCGATGAAAACGCATTGTTCCGTCAAAAAGCCGTTGCCGAAATGCGTGACGAGTCTGAGGAAGACGAAAACGAACGCGAAGCCAAAAACTGGGAACTTTCCTACGTGCGTATGGACGGCAATATCGGTTGTATGGTGAACGGCGCTGGTCTGGCTATGGCGACCATGGACATCATCAAACATTATGGCATGGAACCGGCCAACTTTTTGGACGTGGGTGGTGGCGCAACCACCGAACGTGTGACCGCGGCTTTCAAAATTATTCTGTCCGACCCGAAAGTTCGTGGCGTTCTCGTGAACATCTTCGGTGGTATCATGAAATGTGACATCATTGCCAACGGCATCGTTGCTGCTGCAAAGGAAGTCTCTTTGAGTGTGCCGCTGGTGGTTCGTCTGGAAGGAACCAACGTTGATATGGGGAAAGACATCCTGAACAATTCAGGACTGCCGATTATCGCCGCTGATAACCTCGATGACGCCGCACGCAAAATCGTCGACGCCACCAAAAAAGCCTTGGCCGCAGCCTAAATTTTTTAACTACGGAGTAGGAGGAGTTTAAGGAGGTGTAATAGGTTTAGGACTTTTTTATCAATTTAGTCCTCAAAAACTCCTTTTCCTCCTCAAACTCTGTAGTTTAAATTTTAATTAGGAGTGAAAGGAGTTTAAGGAGGTGTCATCCCTGAAGCCGATTGAGCAATATCGTTCGGATATGACGCAAAGAGTTTTAGGATTTGCGTTTGAGATTCATTCGGTTCTGGGTTCAGGGTTACTGGAAAGTGCTTATGAGCAGTGTTTTGCTTACGAATTAAAGCAAAATGGTTTTTATGTTGAACAACAAATTCCAATGGCAATTCGTTATAAGGATTTTGTTGTTCCAAATGCGTTCAAGGCTGATTTGCTTGTTGAAAATAAGTTGATTATTGAGCTAAAGACTGTGGAAAGATTGTTGCCAATTCATGAGGCCCAAATAATCCACTACATGCATTTGTCACATAAACCATTAGGGCTTTTGCTGAATTTTAAAGAAGGATCTTTGAAAAATGGCATTAAGCGTTATTTCTTCAACCAGTATGTACAAGACAGCTCCTTTTCCTCCTCAAACTCTGTAGTTTGAATTTTTTAACTACGGAGTGAAAGGAGTTGTTACCTTTTTCCCGTGAGGGAGAGGGGAGAAGAAAGGATAAAAAGAAATGAAACATCTAAAATACCACAGTATTCTTGCTTTTATGGTACTTATTTCTTTTTTTTATTCTATCGAAGCAAAAGCAGAATCTGCCTATGACCGCGTAATCAGAACAGGAACAATTCAATGTTCCTATGGCATATGGGAGCCTGCTGTGATGAGAGACCCCAACACAGGAGAAATGTCAGGGGTCTTTTATGAATTGATGCAAGAAATAGGAAAGTCTCTGAATCTGGAAGTAAAATTTTCTCACGAGATTGACTGGAGTCTAATCTCGGAAGATTTGAAAAACGGAAAATCAGATGTTCATTGCGCCGGTGTATGGGCCACACCGGCAAGAGGGCGTACCATGGCATTCACCGACCCCATTACGTTCCTTCCATCAGTCGCATTTGTAAGGGCTGATGATAAAAGATTTGATTTCAACATTGATGCAGCTAATTCTTCAGATATTTCGATTGCAATTATTGATGACGATGTTTCTGAAGAAATAGCAACACGAGATTTTCCGATGGCCAAGAGGGTTTCCCGCGCCCAAATCGGAGCCGTAGAGGATCTTATTTTTATGGTGATGTCTGGAAAAGCGGATATTACTTTTGATGGCCCCAATCGCTTTGGTCCTTTTAATGCTACTAATCCCGACAAGGTCAGGATGGTTCCAACCCAGAAGCCTGTTCGTATTTTCCCGAACACGTTTGCAGTAGATATTCATGAAAACGAGCTTCAAAATATGTTGAACACTGCGCTTCATCAAATGCAGGATAACGGAACCGTTGATCGACTTCTTAAGAAATATCAGAGCAAAGGGTATGACACAGGATTTTTATTACCTGTCTCTCGTCCCTACGACTGGACAAAATGGAACAGTGAAATGAATAAAGGAATTATAGATATTAAACAATGATGCGTTCAATCTATTCAACCCCTCAAAATTCGTCTAATCTACCCGTACGAAAGGATTCGGTATAATGTCAGTACTCGTTAATAAAAACACAAAGGTAATCTGCCAAGGCTTCACCGGAGCGCAAGGCACATTCCACTCTGAACAAGCCATCGCATACGGCACCAACATGGTGGGCGGCGTGACCCCGGGCAAAGGTGGCACCAAACATTTGAACTTGCCTGTATTCAATACAGTCCAAGAAGCCAAAGCCGAAACCGGATGCAATGCCTCCGTCATTTATGTACCACCTCCATTCGCAGCAGACGCAATTTTGGAAGCAATTGACGCTGAAATTGAACTGGCTGTGTGTATCACCGAAGGCATTCCTGTGCTTGATATGGTCAAAGTCAAACGTGCATTGAGCGGCTCCAAGACACGCCTCATCGGGCCAAACTGCCCGGGCGTTATTACTCCGGGTGAATGCAAAATCGGGATCATGCCGGGTCACATCCATAAGCGCGGCAAAATCGGGATTGTCTCTCGTTCAGGAACTCTGACATACGAAGCTGTTCACCAAACCACCGCCGCAGGTCTTGGTCAGTCCACCTGTATCGGGATAGGCGGTGATCCTGTCAACGGAACCAACTTCATCGATGCTTTGGATATGTTCCTCAATGACGATGAAACCGAAGCCATCATCATGATCGGTGAAATCGGTGGCTCTGCAGAAGTTGACGGTGTGAACTTCTATAAAGCCCATACCAACAAAAAACCGATTGCAGGCTTCATCGCTGGTGCAACCGCACCAAAAGGAAAACGTATGGGCCACGCGGGCGCGATCATCTCCGGTGGCAATGACACCGCAGAGGTCAAAATCGCGGCTATGAAAGAAGCGGGCTTTATCGTTGCCGAAACTCCGGCACATTTGGGCGAAGCAGTGCTTAAAGCCATCGCAGCCTAATTCAAAAGAAAAGAACCAAATACAAAAAGCGGGGTATTCACCCCGCTTTTTTATAGTTTGACACTTGCCATAAGATTAAATAGGATTACGCCCTCAACTAAAATAAAAAGAAAAAACAGGGCACTATGCGTACAAAATCATATTCCGAAATTCCGGATCGTGTGCAATCATTACAAGACTTGTTTCATGCAGTTCTGGACAGAGATCCTCCACTGGACGAAAAAAATCCCTCCTTTCAGATTAACAGAAACTCTGAACAAAGAGCAGGGCGTTTGGCGATCCTCTCGACAGAATTCTTAACCAACCTCTCTCGAATTTTGTCTTTGGATGTTAAAATGCTTGTGGCGCTCAGTGCGATGAAACAAAGGGCAGCAAGCCTTCAATCATCCGTCAAAATTTCCGGAATGGCAATCACAAGCAATACAGAAGATTTTGATATTTTGGATTTGCAAAAATCGGCAACAATAAAAAAACTTTTTGAAATGTTTGAAGAGTATTTTCCATGGCGCGAAAGATTGGAAGATATTCAAGGACTGGAATTTACAGACGCAGAATATGAAGCGTTCAATAAATTCAAAGCCGAAGCAAACGGCCTCATTCATAACGGAGTGGTTTTACCTCCTTCAACGGCCAATCCTCTGTCGAGGGAATTTAAATGTTATGCAGATGCATTCTTATGCGACTTTAAAGACGAAGCTGAGTACATTTGCTGTGCCATAGAAAACCTCGTTGAAATCTATGATCTGGTCATGGAAGTGGGAGACAGCCTGTCAAGTTCCGCAACAGAATGGGGTAACTATGAGGGACGAGAGCAATTATTAGATATGACCGTATTTTTGCATGGGGCATGTTCTCTACTCTTTGAAATTGCCGACTGCATAAGCCCGAACAGAAAAAGAATAGAGAATTTTATCGCCCCACAATGTTAAGAAGAAGGTAACCGAAATGTTAGCAGGAAATCTGGATGAAAAGACCGCATACCGTATGCGCCAATATCAATTGACAATAGCATTTGAGGCGGTAACCAGCGGGACGTTTCAAGAACGTGTTCTAGCAATCGGAAAAGAACGTTTTAGGACGATGAGGGAATGTTTTCCTGACACAATGATGTCGGAAATGACCGTGAATATTCGTAACGCACTAGCCTGCTACTTGGATCATCTAAGCTTCTTGATGATTGAATGGTCAAAACTGGAAGAATCGGGAAGAAACTATGCCTCGATAATTAATGAGGCAGTATCAAAAGCAGGAGGGGATCTAAATTTGGAAACAGATGCCTCCCCCGAACTTGCCGCCGCCAATGAAGCATTGGAGAGTATCCGCAACTTGTGTATCTCACTAGATCGCAGGCGAATAGGTTTGAATTCTGTATTTGAAGAGGGGGGCGTAGAAAAAGCATATGCGAATGAACTGCACAAACGACATCTTTTGGCTCAAATTTCCAGTGTTGGTGTCAATAAATTACAAGACTGGAGACGGAAATCATGTATGACCCACATATGGGGAAAACTGATGAGTTCAGAAGAGCGATTTTCTCAGAATTTGGATTTGTACAGTAGGGAATTGGCCGAAACCAGAAGGCACGCAAAGCAAAGAAAAATCGAAGAGGCTTGGCATGCCCAGAATGTCGCAAAATTAATGATCGAATGTTATGAATTTTTGAAAGGCTATGCAGAACAAAGAATTCGCTACGCTCCAAAAATTGATGATCCGTTCATTCACCACAAAATTCAAGATATGTTGGATGTTTTGAAGGATGGAATTGTAACGATGTTACGGATTTCCGGAACTCTGCCGGCTCATTTGGACACAATCGAGCATTTTGCAAAACGGGAGAGGGCAGATCAAAATATCCCAACTGTGTCTTAATTCTACAGACAGATTTTTATAAAAAATGCAGTCGATTGACTGAAATTGCTCAAATCCCTCTTTGAACGGCAGGATTTTTGGGATATTCTACCCGCATGACAAATTTAAGCGCACTGCCTCAGGATATTCAAGACCTCGTTATAAAGCTGCCATTTCGAGTGGGGTATTACATTTCCGTAAGTGATACAACAGGAGGCGATGAAGCTGATGAGAAAGAGATGCGCGCTCTCGAGAATATCGTAACATTCTATGTGGAAGACACGCTGAAATCAGAGTTTGCAACCGAAGCCATGCTCCGGATGCTTCAGAACAAAAAAGAATGGGAAAATTGGAAAGGGCATATCGAAATTGTCCCCGAAGAATGTCTCAAAATCTCTGAATCGTTAATTGGAAATATCGATCTCAAAGAAATCATTGCTTATAAGAACAACTTGCTTGAAATTGCTATTTCCGTGGCGCAAGCCTATCGCGAATTTGACCATAATGTATCGACGGTAGAAAAGTTCTCGACCTATCTGGCGATCCTATTCCAGAGAATAAGAGCTTTGGTCACAGGTCAGGAAATCCAATCCACAGATAATTTGTTAAATATTAGCCGCGAAGAAAAAATGGCCATCGGTCTTTTGTCTGATTCTTTGGGTATTCAAGTTAAATTATAGTTCAAACGAGAGGGGGCATCATGTCCGGTTTGCAACGCTTTGTTCCAAACGAACGCGAGCTTTTATCAGGGGTTTTTTATCGTATTGGATACTGGATATCCCATGTTGACGATACAGACGAAGGCGATGAATCCGAAAAAATAGAACATGATCATCTGATCCGCACATTGACCAAAATATCAAATTCTCCCAAAGCAGGAGCCTTGGTCGTTGAAATGGCGCAAGAATCCCTACGTCAGGAACAAAGCTGGTTACGTTGGGAAAGTGCAAACGATGATATTTTGAAAGATGTCTCAGCTTGCGCGGGCTTGATAAAAGGGCAGGGCACACCGGAAGAATACAAAATATTTTCCAAGGCTTGCATGATGATCGCAACAGCAGTCGCACATGCTTTCCGCGAAGAACCGGATAATATGCCCGAAGCCGAGGGCTATTTTGCATGGCTCACAGAAAAAGCCAATACACTGGTTTTGTCTCTTACAGACAAAGAGGGCTTGAAAGATTTAAGCATTTCTCCGGAAGAAGATAATGCTCTGCACGAACTTTGGGACGTTCTGAAATCATGAGTTTGCCCCTCAATCCAAAGGAAAAGAAAGAACTGGCACGATTGATTTTTCGGTGTGCCATGTGGGTTTCTTTTTCTGATGAGGTGGGTGGGAATTCATCGCAAAGCGCTGAAGAACGGGTTTTAAAGCGTCGTTTGCAGACACTATACAAATCTCACAGAACAGGCTCGGACGAACGGGAAATTCTGGGAATTATATTGGGCAACAGCCAATATTGGAAAAACTGGTGCGAAGACCTGATTAATTTAACATCTGAAATCAAAGCCTTTGGAGATCGTTTCCCGAAATCGCTGCGTCTAATTGCAATCGGCTTGGCAACCGATGTCGCCACAGCCTTTGAAGAACGCTCTTTCTTCTCATCTCTGTTTATCCAGATCATCTTTCATTTGAAAAAGATATTTTCCCGCACAGCTATGAAGCTTTCTCCGGAAGAGCAAGCCAGCATTTCTCCGAGTGAGAAGGCCGCATTAAAAGAACTTGCCCTTTTATTGGATATTCAGGATTTTCATATATAAGAAAAAAGACTGATTAGCCTCGAAGCGGTCAGAAGCAATAAGAAAATCTTTTAAAAATGCACAAAAGCGTAGGATTTTTTTATGGTGGGGTCTGTATTCCCATCCCGTAACAATGCTAATATCGACTACATTTATCGACTCATAACAATTTATAGAGAGCACCATGTCGAGCGCATCATCACTCAAAACAATCCTGACAGGCGTCAACGCTGAGTATATTGCAAATCTGTATAAAGAATATTTGAAAAGCCCAAGCTCTATAGACCCGAGCTGGCAAACGCTGTTTGCCGAAATGCAGGATGATGAAGCCTCCTTGCTAAAACAAATGGTCGGAGCCAGTTGGGCCGAAGGCGAATATCGCGCACCGTCAGTCCCATTCGGTCACATGACTGATGCCGAAGATGTGTCCTCAATTCAAAATCCGGCCAATCAATTCACGCGTCGCACGACGGTTCGGGACGGGCTAAATCAGACCGAGGTGGAACAAGCCACCAGAGACTCGATTGCAGCCCTGATGATGATCCGTGCGTTCCGCGCCTTGGGACATTTGGCAGCAGACCTTGATCCACTAGGGTTAAAAACCGTCGAATATCACAAGGAACTTGATCCGAGTTTCTATGGCTTTGGCCCTCAAGATATGAACCGCAAAATTTATGTTGGCGGCGTTCTGGGAATGGACTATGCGACAATCAAGGAAATCCGTGATGCCCTGCACAGCATCTATTGCGGCAAGATCGGTGTAGAATTCTTGCACTCTGTTTCCCCTGAAGAGAAAAGCTGGATTCAGCAACGCATCGAAGCCACTCGCAACCAAACCGCCTTTACCCACGAAGAAAAGAAACGCTTCTATGGTCACTTGATTGAGGCAGAAGGGTTGGAACGCTTCATTCACACCAAGCATGTCGGAACAAAACGGTTTGGTGTTGACGGCGGCGAGAGCTTTATCGCGTCTTTGGAAGAAACCATTTTCCGTTGCGCAGAGTTGGGATGTGAAGAAGTCGTGTTCGGAATGGCTCACCGAGGTCGTCTGAACGTCTTGACCAATGTAGTGGGAAAACCCTACACGGCGTTGTTTGCAGAATTTCAGGGCATGTCGTCAAACCCCGAAGATATTCTGGGAACAGGGGACGTGAAATATCACTTGGGATATACCAATGATAAGAAATACGGCGAGAACACTGTCCACCTAACATTGACAGCAAACCCGTCTCACTTGGAGGCAGTAAACCCCGTTGCAATCGGCAGAACACGGGCAAAACAATTCCAGCGCGGCGATACAGAGCGCGGCAAAGTCGTGCCGATTTTGATCCATGGTGACGCAGCTTTTATCGGTCAGGGCGTGGTTGCTGAAACGCTGATTATGTCAGAGCTTCATGGCTACCGTGTTGGTGGAACGATCCACATTGTGATCAATAACCAGATCGGCTTTACCACCATGCCGAAATATTCCAGATCCGGCCCATACTGCACCGACATGGCAAAAATCCTGTCCGCCCCAATTCTCCATGTGAACGGAGATGATGTCGAAGCTGTTATTCACGTCTCACGTCTAGCAGCAGAGTTTCGCCAGACTTTTAAAAAGGATGTTGTGGTTGATATTTTCTGTTACCGTCGTTACGGGCACAATGAAGGGGATGAGCCGTCCTTTACCCAGCCATTAATGTACAAAAAAATCAAAACACTGGATAACGTTCGCGAAATCTATGGTCGCTCTCTCGTTAGCCAAAAGGTTCTGAGCGAAGAAGAAGCCAAAGGCGAAGTCATAAAATTCCAGAAAAAACTGGACGAAGCCTTCGAAGCCACAAAAAGCTTTAAGCCAAACAAGGCCGATTATCTGGAAGGATACTGGGCAGGCCTGCGTGTGGCGCACGGTGATGCGCGTCGTGGTGAAACCGGAATTTCCAAAGAAAAATTAGAGCATTTGGGAAAGGTTTTGACGTCTTACCCGTCCGATTTTAACATCAATCCGAAAATTGCACGCCAACTGGAGCAAAAAGCGGAGATGTTCAAATCAGGCGAGGGATTTGACTGGGCAACGGCAGAAGCACTGGCCTTTGGCTCTTTGCTGGACGAAGGTCACCATGTGCGCCTGTCCGGAGAAGATGTCGGGCGCGGAACATTCTCGCACCGTCATGCGATTCTCTACGATCAGGAAAACGAAGAGAAATATCTGCCACTCCGCAATATCTCGGACAAACAAGCCGCATTAGAAGTGCATGACAGCCCGTTGTCCGAATTCGCCGTGCTTGGTTTCGAATTGGGCTACTCTTGGGCAGAACCAAAAGCCTTGGTGATTTGGGAGGCGCAGTTTGGTGACTTCGTCAACGGCGCACAAATTATCATCGACCAATTCTTGGCCGCCTCTGAAAGCAAATGGTTGAGGATGTCGGGAATAGTTCTGCTTCTCCCGCACGGGTTTGAAGGGCAGGGGCCGGAACACTCGTCTGCCCGTCTGGAAAGATTCTTGCAGCTCTGCGCAGAAGAAAATATGCAGGTCACTAACATCACAACACCTGCAAACTACTTCCATGCTCTGCGTCGTCAAATTCATCGTGACTTCCGTAAGCCGCTCATCAACATGGCTCCTAAATCATTGCTGCGTCATAAACTTGCAGTGTCCAAAGCAGAGCTCTTCACAGAGCAAAGCACATTCCACCGTGTTTTGTGGGATGACGCCCGCGCAGACCTAAAACAAGGCAAAGATGTTAAGCGCATTGTCTTATGTACCGGAAAAGTCTATTACGATCTTTATGAAGAGCGGAACAAACGCGAGATCAAGGATATTCACATTTTGCGTCTGGAACAAATCTATCCGTTCCCAGATAAAGTGTTGGAAGAAGAGCTTGTTCAATATCCGAACGCCGATATCGTCTGGTGTCAGGAAGAGCCGAAAAACCAAGGGGCTTGGTTCTTCGTTAATCCGTTAATCGAAGATGTGTTGACCAACATCAAACACAAAGCAGGTCGTCCGAAATATGCAGGTCGTACGGCAACCGCAGCTCCGGCAACTGGTTTCGCCAAACGCCATGCTTTAGAGCAAGCGCGCCTGGTGGATGAAGCTTTGTTGATTTAAACGCGTTTGCCTGAAGTTTTCGTAGACGCAGTGCCAAGGCCAATATCCTTGGCAAGCTTGCTGCGCTGCTTTGTATAGTTCGGCGCAACCATTGGGTAGTCATGTGGCAATCCCCAACGCTCGCGATATTGTTCGGGAGTCATGTCATAGGCAGTCTTCAGGTGGCGCTTCAACATCTTGAGCTTTTTGCCGTCTTCCAGACATACAATATAATCCGGCATAATCGATTTGCGAATGGGCACCGCAGGCTGCGGACGCTCGCCCAGCGCAGAACTGTTTTTGACTTCCGTTCCCAATGTCGAGAGGGTTTTATATATGCGCTCAATGAGAGCGGGAATTTCAGGAGCTGCAACTGTGTTGTGGGATAGATGGGAGGCCACAATCTCTGCAGTATAAGAAAGTAATTCGGAATGTTTATTGTTCTCAGGCATGATGAAGCCCCCTAAATACTGGATAAAAACTATATCTATACTTGTTCTATAGTTAAAAAGGGTAAAAACTCAAGAAAAATCATGAATTTTGTTTTGCCAACTCACGGCCACGATCACGTGCGGCATTGACTGCATCGGTCATAAGGGATGTGAGCCCATTTGCATCGTTCATGAGAACCTTAAGAGCGGCTTCCGTTGTCCCGCCGGGGCTCGTCACATTCTGTCTCAATGTGGCAGCCGGCACTGTCTCGTTTTGTGACACAAGTGCGCCGGAACCGGCAACGGTTTGTCTGGCAAGGGTCATGGAAAGTTCTGCTGACAAGCCAACAGCTTCACCGGCTTTCGCCAATGCTTCGATTAAATAGAAGACATAGGCAGGGCCAGAGCCTGATACGGCGGTCACAGCATCCATCAACCCTTCGTCACTGATCCATTCGGCGAGACCAACAGTTTTCATCAAGGTCGAAGCCAGAGCCTTTTCACTTTCTGTCACATTTCCGTTTGCATATAACACACTCATTCCATACCCGATAGCAGCGGGAGTATTCGGCATAACGCGCACAATAGAGCATTGACGCCCTAAAGACTCTTCATAAAAGGAAATGGATTTTCCGGCGGCAATTGATATCACCAAAGTTCCGCTTTGAACGAATGGCAAAACATCTTTTAATACATCTTGCATCATTTGCGGCTTCACGGCGAGTACAATGCAATCAAACGGGCCAAGACCGTCAGGAATGTCACTCAAAGTTTTGAAATTCGCATCCGCAGAATGAGGGTCAACGCTGGTAATTGAAAGAGAAGGGAGCGAGTGTTCCCATCCGGACTGGAGAGCTTCCCCCATTTTTCCGCGCCCCACCAGCAATAATTTATGCGAACTTTTCTCGCTCATATTACAAATATTCCGTATCAAGAAAGTCCGGCAGCGGGCATCAAAGCCAACGCCAACTGATCTTCATCATGGGTCTTCTCGGAGGCCAACATCATAAAAGCAGGATAATGCATATCACATTCTTCCATCGTGATCTGGATCAGATCGGCCAACTGGTCAATAATTTCAGGCCCGACCGTAAGGCCGCGCAGCATTTGCGTATAACGGAAACACGGGATCATAGTCTCGACCGGCAAATGAAAATGCCCCAGCCAAAGCTGTGTATTGATTTCATTGATAGTTTTTGATGCTTTCTCATAGTTGAAATCCGCCAAACGCACATCATACTCAGAACAAAACTGGATCACTTCCTGAGCATCGTTCCACAAAAACATCATGCGATAAATGCCGTGCTTGCCTTTGAGCTCGAGAAATAATTCCTCGCGGTTCAAACGGGAATAACTCCAATTTTGGCGAATAAGAATATCTTCGACTCCGTCCAGCGGGTTCGAGTAATCTTCCATATAGGAATCCTCAAGAGCTTGATTGGTCATCGACATGGCATTTATCTCCCCTCGCGGTAAGGATAAAAGAAAAGAGTTTAGGCGCGTTTTTTCTTAAGTGCAGATTTTTTTGCCGAAGCTTTCTTAGAAACGGCCTTCTTAGAAACAGCCTTTTTAGGAGCAGCTTTTTTAGGAACTGTCTTTTTAGGCGCTTTCTTTGCAGCAACTTTTTTAGTAGCTACTTTCTTAGCGACCTTTTTAGTAGTCTTCTTCACTTTTCGAACCACTCTTTTTGGAGCTGCAGGCGCAACTTCAACCGGTCGAGGTGGAAGAACCATCTTCTTAGCAGGAGTATAGATCATCGCAACTGCGAGGCCAACCAGAGAAACAAGGAAGTATTCTGAACGGACCTGACCATAGAGATCTCCTCTGAAAAGAAGTGCATAGACCACAAAAACGATCATGCTGATAGCAAAAAGAAGGTTGAAATAATGATAGACATTCAACTTTCTGTCTTTAGTCGTCACTTCAAACAGCATATAGGAGAGGGCAACCAACAAGAATAGTTTCCCAACTTCAATGACTGAAGAAGTGGAGATAAATAGGCTCATCATCACGAGGACGAAGCCCGTATAGATCAATTGTAAAGCTGATTTGTTCATCTTAAAGAAGAGCAAGTGAAGCTCAATATATAAATGTTTTCATTGAATAGTAGTTAATTTTTGTTTTGGAGAATATTTATAAATATCTTTGGAGTCCACATCAGCATGGCAAAATGCGAAATCTGTAACGAGAAGGTCCAGACCACCTTTTTAGGCAAAGTTGTCGGCACCGTGGTAAAGAAGAATGGAAAGCCACACACCGTCTGTCGAGACTGCCAGCAGAAGCATGCAG
>JAGRKB010000076.1 GCA_020442425.1 Alphaproteobacteria bacterium
TTTTCTGACGCGATTTGAACGCGCTCTTTTTCTTCTAAAATCATTTGTGTGACAAAGAAGTTGGCAACGAGGAACGATACGATGGTAAAAATTGTGCCATTGATTAACATCATGGAAAACGCCAAGTGCCTTTTGATCCAAGAACCAAAAGCCTTTCCAAATAATTTTCCTGTTACTGTTTGTGCGTTCATATGAATTTTAAATGCATTTATTAGTGTGAGTATCGATGTCCCTATTTCGCCATAAAGGATTTAAACAATCGCTAAAATCTCTTAGAAAAGTATATTAGAGCTTTGTTTTTCCTCCCTTTTTCTTTTCATAAACTTAAATTTTTCCGTTATTCTTAGGCGATTTTCCAAAATACAGTTAAAGAAAGATTGACAGGATTACTGAAAGCGCTTCAATATTCGAGTGTCTGAGTTGCGTGAGTCTTTATTGTTGTCGCATACTACTTCTGGAGGAATAACCTATGCAGTCCCCTTTCGATAAATGGATGAAACCTGAGTATCTTTCTAATTTTTCTGCCGGTTCTGCTTTTCCTGCTATGAACGGTATGAAGGATGCTATGGAGTTTGGTCGCAAATCCATTCAGGCTTATGCAGAAGCCGGTCAAATCACGATGGATAGTTTCCAAACCGTCATGCAGCGCCAATCAGAGATTTTGTCTCAACTGGTTCAGGATAATTCTTCTATGGCACAAGAAATTATCAATGAAGGAACCCCTGAAGAAAAGCTTGCTCGCGGTGCCGAGCTCATCCGTCAGGCTTATGAGAAAACCGTTTGTGGAATGCAGGAAGTCAATGATATTTGCAGCAAATCCTCGAAGGAAGCTTGTGACGTTATTAACAAACGTATCTCTGCCTGTTTGGAAGAAGTTCAGAATTCTGTTCAGGAGAATAGCGCAAAATCGAAAAAATCCTCTCGTAAAAGCGCGTAGTCTTTCTTCCTATATGTAGAGTAAAAGAGCCTTCCTTTCGGAGGGCTTTTTCTTATTTATGACGTTTAAATAATGAATTAACTCGGCAACGAGATTTTAATTTGCAAGCCGTTTAGCTTCGTACTCTTTGACGGGATGATTTCTCCGCCATGGGCGTGAATAACATCCTGTGCAATTGATAATCCCAGCCCAACCCCTCCTGAAGATTTTGTGCGTGAGGCGTCAACTTTATAGAATGGCTTAAAAATATCTTCCAATTGATCTTCTCTGACGCCTGGGCCGTTGTCTTCGACAATGATTTCAACCAGATCAGCGGACTTGATAATAGCCACCTCAATTTTTGTTCCGTATTTTTCCGCATTACCGACAATATTGCTCAAACAACGTTCTATCGCGAGCGGGCGAATTGTAACGAAAAGTTCATCCGGAGATGTTAGGGTTATATCTGATCCATGGCGTTTGGCGCTGTCTGTAATTTTTCTTACAAGTGTACACAAGTCAATTAGTCTTGTTTCCTCTGCGCCCTCTCCCCTTACGAAATCAAGATAGCTGTTTACCATCCGTTCCATATCGGTGACGTCTTGCTTTAGAGCTTTGATGTCTTCACTGTCTTCCAGAAAAGAAAGCCCTAGTTTCAGTCTCGTTAATGGCGTTCGCAGGTCATGGGAAATTCCGGCCAGCATTGTTGTTCGCTGTTCAATCTGGCGCGTGATCCTCTCGTGCATTTCAAGAAAAGCTCGCCCTGCCTGACGTACTTCTCTGGCTCCTTCCGGCTTGAAATTAATGATCTCTTTTCCTGTTCCCATGCGCTCTGCAGCAACTGCCAATTTCCGGATCGGGCGAATTTGATTGCGCATAAATGCAACGGCAATTGTAAAGAGAATGATTGACGAGCCTCCTAACCACAAGAGGAAGATGTAGGCTGAAGATGAAAATAATCTTCGTTCCAATGCCAGAACTCTCAACACTCCGTTATCCAGTTGGATGCCTATATTCACCCAATCATCATCGGGAGACAGTGAAAGTGAGTATGGGCGGCGAACCTGTTCTCTTAAGGCTTTTGACAACGCGCGAACGGTAAATGGTTCCCATGTTCCGTGCGTTATGATCTCCGGTTTCATGCTCTCACCCTGTTCAAAGGTGACGAGCAAGTCCAGTTTTTGTGCCGAATAATTGGCGAGTTGTTCTATCCGTTTTTCATCAGCGCCTTTTTCAATCTCTTCGGCGATGATGGCCACCTCTCCTGCCACACCAAATGCCAGACGAGAGGTTACTTTGCGCCAATGGTTATCCACAAATACGGACATCACCACGATTTGCATCAACAAAACGGGGACAACAATAATCAGCAGAGACCGCGCAAACAAGGTACGCGGTAGAATTTTATGGATCCAGAACCAAGGGTTGAGATGTTTGAATTCAAAGGCCATGTGATTAAATCTTTAAAATATATCCTTGTCCGCGCACTGTCTGAATAAATTCCGGATAGCGGCTATCGGTTTCAATTTTCTTTCTTAAACGCGTAATCTGCACATCTACAGTTCGGTCATTGCCTTCTACGCCACATAGCCTTGCCAGTTCATCTCGCGACAGAATTTTTCCGCTTTGACGAACCAATGCTTCCATCAGTTTATTTTCTACAGCGGTCAAATAAACTTTATCTGAGCCTTCTTTGGTGAGAGAGGCTGTTTGAATTGCATATTCCCAGTCTCCGATTTTGACATTGCTTACTGTCCTATCTATCGGTTGTTTGCGGCGTAAAATTGATTGCAGCCTCAAAAGCAATTCTTTCGGCTCGAAGGGTTTTGCCAGATAATCATCGGCGCCGCTTTCTAGCCCTTCGATTCTGTTATCGGTTTCCCCCAAAGCTGTTAGTAGTAAAATCGGCATTTGGGAAGTTTCCCTTAATTCTTTGGTAAATTCGTAACCTGTTTTTCCCGGCATCATAACATCCACCACCAGAACATCGAAGATTGCCATTTTAAGGACTTCCTCGGCATCCAGTGCGTCTTTGGCTGTTGCCACAACAAAACCGTTATCGCGCAGATAACGGGAAATCAGCGAACGGATACGGTCATCATCATCAATGACCAGTACATGGGGTTTATCCGCTTCCGAGAATAGCAGGTTTTCTGCCATTTTATCCAGCTTTCCGGCTTTTGGAGCCAATCTTGCGTTTTTCGTTCAATCTGGGTAAATATAGATGGTTTACATCTCTATGAAAACATTGAATTTACAGGTGAGACTATGGCTTTAATACCTTTTGATGATCGCGACGGTGTTATTTGGTTTGACGGGAAACTTATCCCGTGGAGAGAGGCCAATGTACACGTCATTTGTCATGGGCTTCATTATGGGAGTGCTGTATTTGAAGGTGAACGTGCCTATGAAGGACAGATTTTTAAAAGCAAAGAGCACACAGCCCGCTTATTCAAGTCTGCGGAACTTTTGGGCATGTCTATTCCTTTTAGCCAAGACGAGATTAATGCGGCCAAAGAGGCTGTTCTTAAAGCTAACAATCTGGTTGATGCCTATATTCGCCCTGTCGCGTGGCGGGGGTCTGAGCAAATGGGAATTTCTGCGCAAGCGACCAAAACCCATGTTGCGATTGCATGTTGGGAATGGCCGAGTTATTTCTCGCCGGAATTACGCGAGAAAGGCATCAGCCTTAAAACATCGACATGGCATAAGCCTGCCCCTGATACTGCGCCATGTCATGCCAAAGCGGCTGGTCTTTACATGATTAATACCCTGTCGAAACATCAGGCCGAAAAAGACGGGTATGTTGATGCCTTGATGTTGGACTATCGCGGCAATCCTGTTGAAGCGACAGGTGCCAATTTATTTCGCATTAAAAATGGTGTGATCCGCACGCCAAAGCCTGATTGTTTTCTGAACGGGATTACGCGTCAAACCGTGATGCAGCTTGCTGCTGAACTTGGATATTCGCTCGAAGAAGAGACTATCACAATGGATGATCTGCTGGCTGCTGATGAAGTCTTTATCACCGGCACGGCGGCAGAGGTTACTGCGATTGGTAAAATCGACCAGACTGAATATTCTGTCGGCCCAGTAACCCGTGCTTTGCGCGATGCTTATGAAAGTCTTGTGCGGGGAAAGCCCTATAAACATTCGGCGGCTGCATAACATTTCTTTATATAGAGCGCCTTTTTTGTCCAGAAATGCTCTTCGGGATTAGGGGGCTATTCTTAAAAGCAGTTTTTCTTTTACATCTTGAGGTGCAAATGATGCGGCAATGGCGTTGCGTGTGATGGCGAGCAGTTCATCTTCCGAGAAGCCAAATTCATCGTGGGCGATCTGATATTCATTTCCAATACTGGTGCCGAATAGGCCCGGATCGTCTGAATTGAGGCAAATGGATACGCCCGCGTTAAAAAGTTTGCGGAGTGGATGGGATTTAAAATTGGGGAATTCTTTGACTGCCAGAATATTACTGGTCGGGCAAACTTCTAATGTCACATCACGCTTAATCAATTCTTGAATAAGCTTTGCATCTTCAATGCACCTGACGCCATGCCCCATACGGTTGAGTGGCAGACGTTTCAGCGCATCCCAGCCATTTACAGGGCCGATATTTTCTGCGGCGTGAGCGCGTGAGCCTATTGGCCTGCCGAATTCTTCGAGGACTCGTTTGTAAGATTGCTCGAATGCTACCAAATCCCCCTCTTGTTCTCCACCTGCAATATCCAAGCCTACGATATAGGGATGTTTGTAGGAGAGGATTAATTCGGCGTCGCTTTCTGCGCCGTTGGGGCGGTGGCGTTCGAACGTCATGGTCAAGCGTGATTCAATGCCAGTGTCTTTACGCGCGCGGTCCATGCCGCGTGCCATTCCGTCGACCATATCTTTATAACTGATACCTGAGACGAGGCATTGTCCGGGGGAACCGCTTGGCTCAACATAGATCGCGCCTTCTTCTGCGCAGCGGCAGAGATAGTCATACATAATGGTCTCAAAGTCTTCGGCTGTTTTCATGCCGCGTGCCATCTCCTGATAGACACGTGTAACGAGGTCAATAAACCCATTCCATTTGTATGATGTTCCGTCTTCCGAAAAAATATCGGGGTCCAGATCAATGGCGTTGCGCTTTGCAATCATCCTCGCGATTTCGGGCGTCACTGTGCCTTCGATATGCACATGGAGCTCGGCTTTTGGAATGGCTTTAATTTCAGGGGTCATTTGTTACCACCATCTCTTTATAAAGTTAGATTTCCTTCGATCACTGTAACCGCTTTACCTGTTATACGCACGGATTTATGATCTATTTCGAGACTTAATGCGCCTCCTCGCTTTGAGGCTTGATATGCTTTTAGATTTATTTTTTGAAGTTTTTCAGCCCAATACGGCGTTAATGTGCAATGTGCTGATCCTGTCACAGGATCTTCATCCAGACCATCACCTGCCGTGAAGAACCGAGAAATAAAATCATATTTTTCTTCATCCGACTTAGCCGTGATCGCCACAAAGTCAGGATATTTTTTAAGAAGATTAAAGTCAGGTTCAACCGTTCTT
Organism: Alphaproteobacteria bacterium; assembly: GCA_020442425.1. Taxonomy (GTDB): domain Bacteria; phylum Pseudomonadota; class Alphaproteobacteria; order Micavibrionales; family Micavibrionaceae; genus UBA1573. The sequence goes on from JAGRKB010000076.1 coordinate 5,471, forward strand.
AGCCACTCTGCATCATCGTAAACCAGCATCAAATCTCTGGCTTTCCATGCTTCTAATGGCATTTTGTTGCCGAGCGCTTCTAACACTATTTGCGGGATATCTTTTGTGTCCAGCTTTTCCCCTTTACGGATCGGGAAATCCATCGTGTATTGGTCTTTGTCGCGAGCAATATTGAGTGGCCCGACAAACTTGGTATCAAACGTGACGTCAGACAGTTCGGGGTGAATGTAGTTCAGATAGACATGGGATGATGCCAAGGTTGCATGTCCGCAGAGATCAATTTCAAAAGTCGGTGTGAACCATCTCAGTAGCGGATTTTGTCCGTCCCTTAGCAAAACAAATGCAGATTCAGATTGGTTCATTTCAATGGCGATGGACTGCAATGTCGCGTCATCGATCTCTTCTTCGAACACAAAAACGGCGGCTGGATTTCCTTTAAACGCCTCACTTGCAAAGGCATCCACCTGCCAGAATTTGATTTCTTTTTTCATCCCTAGACATTAAATCTAAACAAAATCACGTCGCCGTCATTGACGATGTATTCTTTACCTTCGGAGCGGAGTTTGCCGTTGTCTTTGGCGCCTTGTTCGCCTTTGCAGGTGACGTAGTCTGAAAACGCAATGACTTCGGCACGTATAAAGCCGCGTTCAAAATCGGTGTGGATCACGCCTGCGGCTTGCGGCGCTTTTGCACCGACAGGGATTGTCCATGCGCGCGCTTCTTTTGGCCCGACTGTGAAATAGGTTTCAAGCCCCAGCAATTTATATCCTGCACGGATGATTTTGTTCAGACCCGGTTCGCTAAGGCCCAGCGTTTCCAAGAATTCTGTTTTTTCTTCGTCTGACCCCAATTGCGCGATTTGCGATTCAATTTCGGCGCAGATGACCACGTATTCGTAATTCTTTTCCTTGGCCATTGTCGCTACTTTTTCAGTCAATGCGTTGCCGTTTTCCGCGTCATCTTCCAACACGTTGCACACATAAAGCATCGGTTTTGATGTCATCAGGAAAAGTTCTTTCATGGTTTTTTCCATGTCTTCCGGAACCTCTACCACTCTGGCCGGCTTTCCTTCGGCGAGTGCCGCGTGGACTTTTTGCATGAATTCGAGTTGGGATTTCAGGGTCTTGTCACCGGACTTGGCTTTCTTGGCCAAATTATCCATCTGGCGTTCGATGCTTTCAAGGTCAGCCAGCATCAATTCGGTTTCAATGATTTCAGCATCACGAATCGGATCGACAGAGCCTTCGACGTGGGTGATATTTTCATCTTCGAAGCATCTGAGCACATGAATGATCGCGTCTACTTGGCGGATGTTGGACAAGAATTTATTTCCCAGTCCTTCGCCTTTCGATGCGCCTTTCACAAGGCCTGCAATATCGACAAATTCCAATTGGGTTGGGACAATGCTTTGAGAGCCGCCGATTTCGGCAAGTTTATAGAGGCGATCATCCGGAACGGCTACGCGTCCAACGTTCGGTTCAATCGTACAGAACGGAAAGTTTGCGGCTTGCGCCGCAGCTGTTGCCGTCAGTGCGTTAAAGGTGGTTGATTTTCCGACATTCGGAAGGCCGACTATTCCGCAATTAAATCCCATTTTACTTTTCCTTTTTTAATATATACCAAACAAGAGAACCTTCGGTTCTTTCTTTTTTAAAACTCAACAGTTCCAACATTTTTAGAGAATGCAAATTATCTTCTTCAACTGCTGAGATTATTTTTTCAATCCCTATGCTTGAAAAATAATCTATAGCCTTTACAAGAGCGTCATACATGAAAGCAGGCTCTTTTGACGTTTTATAGTACCAAATTTCACCACTCGAATTATTTTCCAAAGTTATTCCAATCATACCTATCGGATTACCAACTTTATTTCTGATTAACAGCCTTCTTTCTTTGTTTTCTTTCCATCTTATTGCCGAATGATCTAATATATCTTTTGAAAGAGACAAAAGTGTTTTGTGTTCATACAATTCCATTGCCTCGGCTGCAATATATTCGAAAACTTTTTTGTCGGCCAATACTTCGGAAAATAAATTTACATCTAATTCATTGCTTACGTAGTCTTCCATAGAAAGCAAGCTAATTTCATCGCCAAACTTGTTTAGTATTTTCTCACTATATTTCATTTAATTCAGATGGCTTATCTTTTTTTATTTTTGGCGGCTGCGTGGCGCGCGCCACATTATTCAAAAATCCTGCGTCATCGCCTTTTAGCAGAACGGGTGTTTCTTTTGCAATGGCAGCGATGAGATTCTCTAGCCACTCTTCATCCGATTTTGCAAAATTCCCGAGCACATAGCCATGAACGCGATCTTTATCTCCCGGATGCCCTATTCCCATTCGCACACGTTTATAGTTTGGGTCAGGAAGATGAGCATCCATTGATCTCAAGCCGTTATGTCCTGCGGCGCCTCCGCCGACTTTGATTTTGAGTTTACTAGGTGCGCAATCCAGCTCATCATGAAAAACAATAATATCGCTCGTCGTGATTTTATAAAACTTGGCAACTTCTGCGACAGACTTGCCTGATTCGTTCATATAAGTTTGGGGTTTTAGGAGTGCTACTTTTTCGCCTTTGATTGTGCCTTCGGCGTAAAGGCCTTTGTATTTTTGGCGGAGTGGCGAAAATCCGAACTGATCCGCAATCGCATCTATCGCCATAAACCCGATGTTATGGCGGTTTCGTTCATAGTCCGATCCCGGATTTCCTAGGCCAACAAGTAAAATCATGATCCCCTCTACATAAAAGAAATCCCCCTAAGAGCCAAGGTCTAAAAGGCTCAAAGGGGGATTTTATTCTATATTTTAGCGGCTTATTTCTTTTCTGCCGGAGCGGCAGCAGCAGGAGCAGCGGCCGCATCAGTTGCAGCAGCGTCAGCACCTTCAACAGGTTCTGCTTTAATTGTTGGTTCAACAATGTTTGCAACAGTTGTGTCTGCTTCCATGTGCATGACTTCCGCACCTTTTGGCATTGCTGCTTGGCTGAGTTTCAGTGCATCACCGATACCGGCTGCAGACAAATCAATCTCAATTGCTTCCGGAATTGAACCCGCAGCACAACGAATATCAACATGGTGGTGAACGATGTTCAAGATCCCTTTTGCTTTGATGCCCGGGCAGCTTTCCTGATTGGTAAAATGCAATGGAACAGATACGGTCAATTTGGTTTTTGGACCAACACGCATGAAATCAACATGCTCTACGCGGTCTGTTACAGGGTGCAATTGAATGTCACGTGCCAAAACACTTTCTTTTTTACCGTCGATATCCAAATCGCACATGTGAGTTTTCATGCCGCCCTTCTGAAATTGAAGGGTGATATCTTTTTCGGAGCAAGAAATCAGGACAGGAGCTTTATTGTCTCCATAGACTACTGCTGGAACGCGTTGTTCACGACGCAAAGCACGAGCGACCCCCTTACCGGCCCTATCACGTTTTTGCGCCGCCAATGTATAATGTTTTGACATGGCTATGTTTCCTTTAAAATATATATGTAAATGTTAATATCCTTATGGCCTCCAGGGGTGCCGATAAGAATGGGGTGGTTTAGCAGGAATCATAGGCTTGAGGCAAGTATTTTTTCCACTTATAAGCTGCGCGGCCTCGCTCTTTTTGTAGAATTTTGGCGCCACGCCCCCTTATTAACCATAATTTATAGTTTTTTCCATATTCTTCTAATGTGGGTTGGGAAAAACTATAAAGAAAATGAGGGAACTATGCCTTTTGATAATTTTATTCAGACAGATGTAAAAATTGGACCAGCCTTTGGCAGCGCGGCTAGCAATACCCAGCAGATAACAGCTGCATTGGTTCCTTCAACTAGTGGGATCGGTTGCCGTCCTGTAGGGGCAACAAGTCCGTTTGCGACGGTTCCTTGCACTACGTAGTTCTGAAATATAGCGTTTATACAAACCCATCTCTATTTAAACAAAGCGGAAATTGACCGATCTTCGGCAATTCTCAGGATCGCCTCGCCTAATAGCGGGGCGATTGTTAATTGTTCGAACTTTTCGGACTTTTTGGCGGCTTCGCTGGCGACAATACTATCCGTTGTGATCAGCTTTTTGATGGCAGATTTCTCTACACGATCCACAGCAGAACCCGACAAAACCCCGTGAACCACGTAGGAATAGACTTCCTCTGCTCCGTTATCCATCAAGGCGGCGGCTGCGTTACATAAAGTTCCTGCCGAATCAACAATGTCATCAATCAGAATACAGGATTTACCGGTTACATCACCGATGATATTCATGACTTCTGAAACCCCTGCTTTTTCACGACGCTTATCGATAATAGCCAAGTCGGCGTTTAAACGTTTTGCCATGGCACGCGCTCTGACAACACCGCCAATATCCGGAGAAATTATCATGATATCTTTTCCTGCAAAGCGTTTTTGCATATCGGGGATCATCACCGGAGAGGCAATCAAATTATCTGTCGGGATATCGAAAAACCCTTGAATTTGGCCTGCGTGCAAGTCGAGCATCAAAGCGCGGTTTGCTCCGGCTGTCGTGATTAGATTGGCTACAAGTTTTGCGGTAATCGGAGTACGGGAGCCTGTGCGGCGGTCTTGTCTGGCATATCCGAAATACGGGATAACAGCCGTAATACGGCGCGCCGAGCTTCTACGCAAAGCATCCAACGTAATCAGTAATTCCATCATGTGATCGTTGGCCGGAAAAGAAGTCGGCTGAATAATGAAAACATCTTCGCCGCGAATGTTTTCATCAATATCAACAAAAACTTCCATATCCGCAAAGCGTTTGATACTGGCCTTGGCTAAAGGTACATCGAGGTAGTTGGAGATAGCTTGTGCCAGAGGTTGGTTGGCGTTTCCTGCAATCAGCTTCATTTTTAGCCCTTTTTTTTCAAGATGTCGGTATGCGGGCACTATAGGAATTTTTGCTGATAAATCAAGATTTAAAAATTGAAATTGCGGAGATTTGCCGACCATATTCCTTTTCTCCCCGATGCGTTGCGCGGCGGAAACTGAAAAAGAAATTTTCTTCCCTATAGGTGTCAACTGACGCTTTTTGAATAGATCCAATTTGGCGGCGTTTGAGGCGATATTCTACATAAGATTCAAGGTTAAAGTGAGGACGGCCATCCTTCTTTATCAGGAATTGCGTAGCCTCGACATTTTCTTCCAGAAACGGATTTATAAAATTCTCTCCGACTTCATAGCTCTCGACGCCTATGCAGGGGCCAATGGCCGCTTTTATTGTTAAGGGATCAGCTCCAAGCTCTATCATCTTATCTATTGTTGCTTCACAAATCCCTTTGAGCGCCCCGCCCCATCCGGCGTGAGCGGCCCCTATCACAGGAGTTCCATCTTGCTTATTTCCTTCAAACAAAACAGGAGCGCAGTCCGCGGTCATCACCCCTATTGCTATGCTTTGTTGGTCTGTAACGAGAGCATCCCCGTCTATTTCAGAATTATCTTTGGTTAAAGTCGCGGCATCCAGACACAGCGCCGAGTGGGTTTGCTTTAGTGTTATCAGGCGGGTTGCTTTCAGATGTTCTCTTACTTTGGTGCGATTTTCACTGACATTTTCTATATCATCGCCAGAATACGGGGTTACATTCAGACTTTCGAAAAGTCCTGAGCTGACGCCCCCTTGTCGAGTAAAGAAGCCATGATGCACAGCGCCAGAAAAAAGTTCCGGAAAACGGATCGGATTCATTTTTGCACCTCCAGCACTTTAAACAACGTTCCCATTTGATCGTCTGCAGTCAGTCGTTGCAGAGCCAAATCAATATCGCGCCTTTGATCCTGCATTGCTTTTTCTTTTAGCTGCCTTGCTCTTTGTTCTATGCCGCAAGACATTAAAAATTCACTTTGATTAAGGCATGATGCAGCAAGTTTATAATCTAATGCTTTATGCATTAATCTTTCGAAATCAACGTGGGAGGTTAAATCTGCATCCCCTGCGTTCTCCAGAACATCGACAAATTTATGAGATTTTACGGCTTGGAATGTATCCCCCAAGGCAGATTTGGTATGACCATAATCGATCATCAGGATTGCGCCGCCTTGCGCTGAGACTTTTTCGCACATCTCTGCAAAGCAGGCCTCGCGCGCAGGAGAATATTCAAATATTTGGCCTTGAATGTTTTCTTTAGTACTAGCGGGGAAATCTGTTCCGCTAACTTGTCCACCTCGCCCAAAGGTCAGTGCATCATTTGACGCACCAATGACGCGCTCAAACCAACCATCCTTATCAAATACAAATTGGCGAATAGGTAGTGCGTCCAGGAATTCGTTCCCGACTATCAAGTTGGGGAATGCTGTCGGTATGGTCGATATATTATCATGCCAGATCACATTCCATCCTTCTAGAACCTGTTTTTGCTTGTTTCTTAATTTCGGGGAGGTTTCAACCAAATGAATATACAGTGACGCCGCAAAATCAGGGATGAGTTTTGCGATCCGCAGAAGATCTGCCATTAAAGTCCCTCGTCCCGGGCCGCACTCGATAAGGTGAAGCGTGTCTGGTTTTCCAAGGCGGTTCCATTGTTCTGCGGCCCAAATTCCTATCATTTCACCGAATAGCTGGGATATTTCAGGAGATGTGGTAAAATCCCCTGCACTTCCAAGAGGGTCTTGCTTAATATAGTAGCCGTGTTCAGGATGTGAGAGACACAAAGTCCAATAGGTTTCCACAGACATTGGCCCATGGGTTTTTATGTGGGATAGAATTATTTTTTTAAGTGATTGCATCGCTTTGCCCACAGCATAATTGCAAGACCTGAGAGCATCATCGGGATGCAAAGGATTTGCCCCATCGTGACCTGTTCAAAGATAAAGCCCAATTGGACATCCGGCTCTCTGAAAAACTCAATCACAAATCGGAACAGACCATAGAGCAACAGGAAGAGGCCTGCGATCATGCCGCTGCAATTGCGGATCTTTTGCACATGCATCAATCCGAACAGAATAATAAACAAAAGCAAGCCTTCGAATGCGGCTTCGTAGAGTTGGCTGGGGTGTCTTGGCAGCTCACCGCCTCTCGGGAAAACCATTCCCAGGCTTGCATCCGTGACGCGACCGTAAAGCTCTCCATTGATAAAATTGGCAATCCGCCCAAAGAACAGCCCCAGAGGAACCACGCTCACAGCTATATCAGACAGCCGTAAAAGGGAAATTTTCTTGAGGGTTGAAAACGCAATGAGGGCAATAATGACGCCCAATGCGCCGCCGTGGAACGACATACCTCCATGCCAAACTTTTAAGGCTTCCAAAGGTTGCTCTATATAAATTGGTAAATTGTAAAACAAGACATAGCCCAGTCGCCCCCCAAGAAGAACGCCGATGATGGCCCATGTCATGAATTCGTCGATATCTTCGCGGTTCGGTCGCAAACTGTCTTTATAAAGGCGCGTCAAATATAACGCCAATTGCCAGCCAAGAATAAACCCTGACACGTAGGCCAGCGCGTACCAATGGATTTCAAAGTGATGATCCAGTACATCAAAGCTAAATGCTATGGGGTCAATTTTCGGGAATTCCAACGCCATACTTCTACATTCTACCAATATTCATCGGTATTGGTCGTCGGATTTTGACATGTAATTGACCACGTAGTCATGAATACCGTCTTCGAGCGATGTGAATTCTTTGGTGTATCCTGCAGCACGCAGCTTCTCCATTGTGGCCTGTGTGAAATACTGGTAGCGGCCTCTTAATTCGACCGGCATGTCGAAATATTGGATTTTTTCTTTCATATTGGCTGCCTTGAAGGTTGCCAATGCCAAATCCTTGAAGCTTCGGGCTTCGCCGGTTCCGATATTGAAAAGGCCGTTGACGTCCTTGTTCTGGAAGAGCCAGAGCATGACGTCTACGCAATCCTTTACATAGACGAAATCGCGCAATTGTCCACCATCTTCATATTCAGGATTGTGGGATTTAAACAATCTGGCGGTCGCGCCTGCGGCAACTTGCGGATATAATTTGCAAACGACGCTCATCTGGTCGCCTTTGTGATATTCATTCGGGCCATAGACATTAAAAAATTTCAGACCGCACCATTGAGGAGGTGTTCCTCCCTCTTCTTCCTTATAGACAATTCCTGATGCATAGCGGTCCATCAAATGCTTTGACCAGCCATAGGGATTGAGCGGCCTCAGTGCCGAGAGGAAATCCGGTGTGTCTTTATCTTCAAATCCGATATTGCCGTCTCCGTAGGTTGCCGCAGAAGAGGCATAGATAAAGCGGACTTTGTTGCGGGAACACCAGTTCCATAAGGTACGGGTTAAAACAAAGTTTGTTTCAATTATTAAATCAGCGTCTTTTTCCGTTGTGGATGATATTGCCCCCATGTGAAAAATGGCTTCGACTTCGTCTGCATGCTCGTCCAGATATTCTAACAAGCGACTGGGTGGAATGACATTATGCAATCTGCGCTTGGCAATATTTTTCCACTTGTCCTCCGTGCCCAAACTATCACATATGACAATACGCTTGAGCCCTGCTTCTTCCAGACCTGCTACCAAATTTGATCCGATAAATCCTGTTCCACCTGTGACAATTATCATCCCGGAAATCCTTTTGATTGTATTTTATCCACTGAAACCTGATTAAGCTCTTTTGTGGGTGGTTGCAAGCCTTCCCTGTTGGTGGTAACACTCTTTCCACTCCAAATTTTTCGCATAGCAAGGTGAACTGTCATGCCAATCGACAATAAACTATTTGATGATCTGACCCGTGTTGCCGGTGGCGCTGCTACCGTATTTGCTGCTTTGGGCAAGCAATTGGGTGAAGGGCTTAAGGATCAAATGGGAGATCGTTTTCCTTCGGGCGGTTTTTCTTCCGCGGCGGCCAATGACGATATTGACCGTTTACAAGGTGTTGTTACTAAGCTGCGCATAGAACAAGAAGAAATGAAGGCGCGGATTGCAGAACTTGAAGCTATGCTCGGCGTAGCAAAGAAAAAAGCTGCTCCTAAAAAA
>JAGRKB010000077.1 GCA_020442425.1 Alphaproteobacteria bacterium
CCCTTATCTAGGCCAGCCCCTAATTGATTAATCGCAAAAATGATAAAGCCTCTCGCAGAGATTACACACTTCATAAAAACAAACTCAAATACGCTCCTTGATTTTCTTTGCGGGGATACCGGCATACACGGAGTAAGGCTCCGCCCCTCCTCGGAAAACAGCATTAGCAGCGATAACGCAGCCGTCAGCAATGTTGGCACCATCAAGAACCTTAACACCGCTGGCCAACCAAACATCCTTACCTATAGAGATCCCCTCACTCCTTGAACCTTGGCTCCCAATGAGCATATCTCTTTTTTCAAAAATATGATTAGAAGGAATAACAACACAATGCGCCGCTATACGGCTATAATCCCCAACATCCAATCCGCCATGCCCATATAAAATTGTGTAAGGATTTACACTAACTTTGTCACCTATATGAATCGAACCTCCATAAGTAGATATGATAACGCCCTTATGAATCCGGCAATGAGAGCCAATCCGGATTTTTCCCCCATCTTGACAAAGAGAAGCAGAATAATGAATTCTTGCTCCAGCCCCTATATATATGTTCTTTCTCAGCATTGTATAAAGAAATTTTCTTATCAATGTTGGAACAACACTATTCAACAATCCTAGCTTCATAATTAAAACTCGAGAATCCCTCGCCCGAAACATAGCAACTAATAAAAATACCCTAAGCCAGAGAGTTGATGCATCACTGACCGCCCGAAACAATAGACTTTTTATTAGAGCTTTGATAGTACTAAGAACAGGCTCAAAACAACGGGAAGGCTATCAAAAAACATGCTAAAATCCATTTTAGTTGACAGAAAGTCAAGGATTCCAAGAATTTGGTCAAACAAAGAACTCAGAAAATTTTCCTCCCATTTTTATGGGGATATTGTCAATGTTAGCGGATGGAAAGATGAAGATAAAGAAGGTCAAAAATACAGCAGTTATTTCCAAAACAAGAAATCATACACAATTACAAACTATGTATCAGAAGCCAGAGGATTTCAGGGGGCCGAGAATGAAATCTTCATTGACCTGACAAACGACTTACCCTCCGAGCATATACAAAAATATGATGTAGTGTTTAACCACACCGTCTTGGAACATATATTTGAAATTGACAAAGCATTCTCAAACCTATGCGCTTTAACAAAAGATATAGCCATTGTAATAGTTCCATTTCTACAGCCAATGCATGCCGATTATGGAGATTTTTGGAGGTTTACCCCCTTATGCCTACAAAGACTTTTTGAAAAAAACGGCATGAAAGTTTTATACTGTTCTTACAACAACCCAATCAATGCCAGCGTCTATATTTTTTGTATCGCAACCAAAAATATAGAAAAATGGAAGGATATATTACCAAGCAACATAGACGAATATGGAAATGTTCCATTTCTCTGCAAAGCATTTCTGAATGATGGTCAAACTCCAATGGTTGGGGCAAATGCAATTATCAACATTGGCTCTTTTATTAATTTGCAATTGACAACCCTCAGGCAAAAAATAAAGGGCTTTGGAAAAAGCTAATTCCCTAGAGATTCAACCCATTCCTTTTCTTCTGTTAACAATCCTTCTAATTTTTCCAACACATGATTTGGAGCCTTGACCTTATCCATAAAAAGCAAAGATCTCAAACCGATACGCACTCCAAACCCTGTAATTTTTCTAGCAATCTTGATTAGTAGAACCCGACGACGAATATACGGTATGGTCATAAAACGTGGCACGAGAGTCTTGTTGTGCTTCTTATCAATGTCGGGCAAATTCACAAAATTTTTAACACCAATATAATTACAAACAATATCAAAAAATTTCCGAGGGTTTTGTTTAGCTGAACCTAACGATAATACTAAAATATTATTCTCTCCGAATAAATCTACGAAACGCCTCAAATGAGTCCTGTAAAGACTGTTGGATACATACAAAAAGGGAAGTAAAGAATCTTCATATGAAGAATATCTATCGATATCAATAATTTTTCCGTTTTCTATCGCCTCTTGGACACGCTGCCGCTCTACAGACTCAATCTGGTCTAACGAAACACCATCGAAATTAAAAACGTCTTCTATATCTCGCAAATCATTCCCGTACTTAAAAGTATGAAAATATGCCGATACAGCCCGCGCAACCGGGTCCTTGACAATAAAAATAAATTTCATCCCTGCCCCACAAACATCTTTTATTCGTTTGGCAACATCCCGATCAAACATATACATTTGCGTCGCTTCAAAGATCAATTTTGAATTTTCTAAATCATCCGAAGAAAAAAATTCTGCAAATCCTTTGTTCGCGTCACATACTTCTTGCGAATTAAAATATTTTGGCTCTTTGGGATTAGAACAAACCAGATCAGGATGTTCATCCAGCCACTTGGCCAAAGAGGTGCTTCCGCATTTTTGTGCGCCGGCAATAATAAAATCAGGAAAAATTTTATCGTCAATTATCATCATGCAAAATCCGGATTACTTATAAGAAGCAATAAAATTAGGGTTTTCAAACCCTGCCTTGGAATAAGGTAAATCAATATCTTCATTCGAAGCCAGAACAACGCGACCTCCCGCTGCCGTCAAAACAGCATGCCCTGCCGCAGTATCCCATTCCATCGTCCGACCAAAGCGCGGATAAAAATGAGCCGCCGCCTCTGCAATAAGGCAAAATTTCAACGAAGACCCGATCCCGACAACACGGGCATCAGGAAAACGCTCTTGTATCCATTTATTCGAAGCATCAGAGCCATGGGATTTTGATCCGGCAATAATCACCCCATCAGAAACATTCTCGGCAACACGAATATCACTCCATGACCTATTCTCATCTCTTTTACGAGCAACGACTCCGAGACCCCCGACATAAGCCACACTTTTTGCAGGAGCCGTAACAATTCCAAGAACAGAAACACCATCCACGACCAAAGCAATATTAACCGTAAACTCACCATTCCGCTTAATAAATTCTCGTGTCCCATCCAAGGGATCAACCAACCAGAAAACAGCATGCCCTTCAAGCTTCTCCGCCTCTTCCTCTGATACAATAACAATATCCGGAGTTAGCTCACTTAAAGCATCAACAATAATTCTATTGGCAGCCAGATCAGCCTCTGTTACAGGAGTACGATCATTTTTCAAACTTTTCTGAAAACTATCCTGCGCGTACACTTTCATAATTTCCTGACCGGCGCGATCAGCAATATCAAGACAGGCAACCGCCCATTCTTTTAATGGGTAGCGTGAAACATCAACCACGGATAAAACCTTCTTTCATCAGAAAGGCAACAAGATCATCTGCCAATTTCTCAGCCGATTGCGTAGCCGTGTCCAGAACTATTTCCGCAGTCTCAGGCTCTTCATAAGGGGAACCGATACCGGTAAAGTTAGGAATTTCACCTGCTCGTGCTTTCTTATACAGCCCCTTTACATCCCTAGATTCCGCAACTTCCAAAGGAGCATCAACAAAGACTTCAATAAAATTGTCATCACCGATAATGTCACGTGCCATTTGGCGATCAGCGCGGAACGGAGAAATAAACGAGACAACCGTAACCAACCCTGCATCAACCATTAACTTGGATACTTCAGCAATACGACGGATATTTTCCGCACGGTCAGACTCACTAAATCCAAGATCACGGTTCAGACCACGCCGAACATTATCCCCATCCAAAACCATACTATGAATAGACTTGCCATAGAGCTTTTGCTCCAACAAGTTTGCAATCGTCGATTTCCCGGCACCTGACAGCCCCGTCATCCACAACACGCAAGGTTTTTGATGCTTCAAAGCAGAACGAGCATCCCGATCAATATCCATCTTATGCGCATGAACATTTTCGGAGCGGCGCATAGGGTGCAAAATCATCCCCATAGCAACCGTTTCATTGCTCATTCGATCAATCAGGATAAACGAACCCAAAGTTCTGTTATCCTCATAATTTTCAAAAGCAATCGGATGATCCAACATAGCATCACAAACACCGATTTCATTTAAATCAAGAGCTTTTGCCGCCAGATGCTCGAACGTATGTATATCCAGACAGTAATCAGGGCGGGACAAAGTACACACAGCCGAATTCGTGGCGGATTTAAAAATATACTGACGCCCCGAAATCATAGACTTTTCCGACATCCACAAAACACGAAGCTTGAAAATATCAGCAACATCACATGGAGTTTTTGCAGAAGCGATCACATCCCCGCGAGAAATATCAATTTCATCTGCCAGCGTCAAAGTTACAGCCTTCCCAACGCCAGCCTCTTTCAAGTCACCATCATATGTAACAATGCGCTTAATTTTGCTTGTTTTTCGTGACGGCAAAACCATCACCTCGTCATTCTGTCGGACAACACCGGACGCAATCTCTCCCGCAAACCCACGAAAATCAAGATTAGGCCGATTAACCCACTGCACAGGCATCCGGAATGCATGATTTTGCGCAGACATATCCGACACATCAACGCCGTCCAGATACGGGAACAAAGCCCCGCCATCATACCAGGACATTTTATCGGATTTAGTAACGATATTATCGCCTTTCAAGGCAGACAAAGGAATAGCTTCAACAGATTTAAAGCCCAAATCTTTCGCCATCTCCAGATAGCTGTTTTTGATCTTCTCATAAACCTCTTGAGAATAATCAACCAAATCCATCTTGTTGACCGCCAAGACGATATGTTTAACACCCAGCATCGAGACAATAAAACTATGACGGCGAGTTTGAGTCAGAACACCTTTACGAGCATCAATCATCACAATAGCCAACTGCGCCGTAGAAGCCCCCGTCGCCATATTGCGCGTATATTGCTCATGGCCCGGAGTATCCGCAACAATAAACTTGCGCTTCTCGGTCGCAAAGAAACGGTAAGCAACATCAATCGTAATTCCTTGCTCACGCTCGGCAGACAACCCGTCCACAAGCAAAGCAAAGTCAAAATCACCACCGGTCGTGCCAAACTTCTTGCTATCATTTTCCAAAGACATCAACTGATCTTCAAAGATCATCTTGGATTCATAAAGCATCCTCCCAATCAGCGTGGACTTTCCGTCATCGACAGAACCGCACGTAATAAAGCGGAGAACAGACTTACGCTCATGTTGAGCAAGATAATCCATAACGGCTTGAGGATCATTGGCCAAAGCGAGGTTATAAGACATAGCTTACGCCTCCTGATAAAGGATTTTGAGATGAAAATTTTGTTTTTCGAGAACCGGAAGCGCAAGTGTACATCGCGGTACATGCGAACCGGAAGCACAGAAAAATAGAATTTGCAGTCCAAAAGACACAATCAAGAGGTGTAAGCATTAAAAGTACCCCTCCTTCTTCTTCCGCTCCATAGAACCGGCACCATCCTTATCAATGGCGCGCCCTTGCCGTTCAGACGTTTTTGCCAAAAGCATCTCCTGAACTATGTCAGGAAGACTGGCGGCATCAGATTCAATGGCTCCTGTCAACGGGTAACACCCCAAAGTACGGAAACGCACCATTCGCATTTCAGGGGTTTCATTTTCATTTAGGGGGAAACGCTCGTCATCTACCATCAACAACATCCCGTCACGCTCGACGACAGGGCGTTTTTCAGCATAGTAAAGAGGAACAATCGGAATATTCTCACGCGCAATATACTGCCAGATATCCAACTCCGTCCAATTTGAAAGCGGGAATACACGAATACTCTCGCCCTTCTTTTTCATTCCGTTATACAACGCCCAAGGCTCAGGACGCTGGTTCTTTGGGTCCCATCGATGATTGGCATCCCGAAATGAAAAAATACGTTCTTTGGCACGGGATTTTTCCTCGTCGCGCCGCGCCCCGCCAAAAGCCGCATCAAAACCATATTTATTTAACGCCTGCTTAAGGCTTTCAGTCTTCATAACATCAGTATGAACCGAAGACCCATGTGAAAAAGGCCCAACGCCCTGCTTCACACCATCTTCATTAATATGAACGATCAAATCCAGCCCCAGCTCTTTAACGCGCTCATCACGAAATGTAATCATTTCCTTAAATTTCCATGTCGTATCAACATGCATCAAAGGAAATGGAGGCTTGGCAGGATAGAACGCTTTCATGACAAGATGAAGCATCACAGAACTATCTTTTCCGATGGAATACAACATCACCGGATTTTCGCACTGCGCCACCGTCTCACGGATTATGTATATACTCTCGTTTTCGAGCGCATCAAGATTGGAATGGGAATATGTCATGCCCCGTTTTCTAGCAAGAACAACCCCTAAATACAAGCCAGACCAACAAAACAATTGAAAATATATACAGTAGGTTTTACTAGACTTATGACAGACTTAAACAGCAACAGGCGACCCGGACGTGACATTTAAGGAATTAACAGGCCTCAGAGGACTAGCCGTCTTAATCGTATTTGTTTCTCATTGCGCAAATGAAAATCTTCTGGCTTACCCTTTAGGGCATGGCTTCGGACAAATCGGAGTCATGCTTTTCTTTATGTTGAGCGGCTTCTTGATTTCTCATCTGTATCTTGAGCGGGAATTTTCCAAGACATCAATACTGGATTATATCGGAGCCAGAGCAGGACGAGTACTTCCCCTATACTTTTTGATAGTTATACTATCCCTTACATTAGACGGAATAACTGACTTCATACATTTTTACGAATTCAGCTCGCCTCAATCAGTTATTATGACATTAGGGCTCGTAAAATCCGAGAGCGTGCTATGGACAATTCCTGTTGAAGTGCAGTATTACATAATCTTTATTGGTTTTTGGTGGCTCTACCAATCAAAATTCAAAAAACTTATTCCGCTCTACATTCTCGTCCTGACAGCCCCACTCCTCTTATTTGCGGATCAAACCATACCTAGAATCGTAACAAGCTACACTCCGATATTTTTCTTGGGAACTTGTACGCCCTTATTACTAAAAACCGCAAGATTCAGACAAATTCCTGAAAAATTCTACGCATACGCTGGCATAATCTTCCTCTGCCTCCTATGTCTGAACCTCCCCGCACCAAGATACGATAACGGCCTCACCCTGCCGGGTTACTTCCGAATTTGGGGAGATCCGCTAACAATAGCCATTACCTATGGATTATTTATATGCGCACTTAAGCAATCCATTTCGCTATCAGTTCTAAACACCAAAATCCCACAATTTCTGGGCAAAATATCTTATGGATTCTATCTGATCCATCTCCCTGTCCTCAAATCAATCGAGGTGGAAAATGACTATCTGAAAGTGGTTCTGGTCTTTGTTGTAACATCAGCAATAGCCACCCTATCCTTTAAATACTTTGAAACACCGGCAAAAAACTTCATCAGAAAGAAGATGAGAACTTCAAAAAAACTCCAACATTAAACCTGCGCCATCAGCCCTTTATAACTAGCAAACGATATGCTAGACAGATACTCAGAAATTAAATTGAAAAAGTTCACGAAAAACATGTCAAACGAATTAGAAAATAAACTGGAAGAATTTCTCATTGAAAACACTCCCGATAAACTCGAGGAAGTTTTTGATACATTGCTACATTCCGAATGCCTGATTTTGAGCCAACACCAAGCTGAAAATGAAGAAACCTCCGAGGAAGAAGCCGAACCAAAAATCCATGTGCAAATGGCACAATCCAGTGACGGAACACAGTACATCCCCGTTTTCACTTCAGAAGAGGAAATAGACATTCTTTACAAAGAAATGCCGGATCAACCTCAGCCTAAAGTTCTGGCAATGGAAGGCTGGTACATGCTGGCCCTGTCCTTCTCGCATAAATCGGATGTCATCATAAACCCGCACAAAGAAAGCGCCCTTTTCATTCCTACAGACATCCAAAAAGAAATCCTCCAAGTCTATACCGACCAACTCGATAAAGAGATTGAGGATGCTTCGCAAGAAACTGAAAAATAAAGATGGAATTTGTAAACAATATAGATCAATCACGTTTTGAATTTCATACGGAAACAGGTGCCTTCGCGATAGCAAATTATCACATAGCGGAGAAAACCCTATACATAGATTACGTAGAATCCCCTCCCGAGCTCAGAGGAACCGGAGCGGCTGGTAAATTGATGAACCAAATTGTTGAATTTGCTAAAGAAAAGAATCTCTCCATCACCCCAATTTGTGGCTATGCCGCATCCTGGCTTCGAAAAAATACAAAATAAAAAAATTAAATATCTGGACAAGATCATCGGAAAGCATAATCTCAACATATATAATATGACAGAGAGGATCGAGCCATGAACGAAATCGCAGATCTGATAAAAGAAGTAGAAAAAGCCGATGTCATCGCGCTTTCAAGTCACAGCGATCAATCCAAAAGTGAGTATTTTAAAAACTTCATGGAAAAGAACGCCCAACAAATTATTCTTCACCTATACGAAATGGAAGAACTGATCCGCTCCGGTGCAATAAGCGGCGGAGACAGTGGCGGCAGAATATTAGAAAAACAATCACGCTGCATTGTCGAAGGTTTTTCAGATGAAAGTGCAGCCGCAGCGCTTTCAGATGCACTAAGCAAAGCCTCAAAATATTTTTCTGAAAGCGTCGACATCAACATCACACTGCGCCAACTCACTGAATTAAGTGAAGGTGGCCATCGGGCAACGTTGGAATTGCACATCACTCCCCTCAAAATCAATGACCGGGCACATGTCAAATCCTTCGATGTTCAAAACAAAAAAATAAGGGCCGCAGAATTCAAAAAAATGCACGTAACGGAAGAAGGCGAAAGACGGCATCTCGTATTCGATCATTTCGTACCCAAAATGGGGGCAACAGCATCAGGAATACCCGACAATTATCTTATTAACATCGGAGATGCCCACTTAATGAATTATATGATCGAAAAAGCATTCTTCAAGGCAGGACACGAACCAACTCCTCACCCTGACCAAATTATAGTGCGAAGAGTAGATTTAGAAGAAGACGCTCCATCTCTTGAATAGATCAAAAAAGACCCCGACCGAAGTCGGGGCAAGATACACTCTCAGTATGCAACAGATAAAGAAGATCGGTAATTCAGAAAATCACCGAAGAACAAAGACTTTCTCTCCATGCTCGATCACGTCCAATCCGGATTTTTCCTCCGTTTCGGACACGCGCACCTTCATGAATAAAGAAACAGCTTTGAACACGATAAACGTAGCCACCATTGTATAAACAATAACAGCCATCGAACCGATAACATTGGCAGTAAACAATTCGGTTCCTCCATAGAGAAGTCCATCCGCTCCGGCAGGATTAATGCTGGTTGTAGCAAAAACAGCCGTCAGAATAGCCCCCATTGTGCCCCCAACACCATGACACGCAAATACATCAACCGTATCATCGGTATTGAGTTTTTGCTTTACCAAACGTGTCGCGTAATTACAAACTATCGCAGTCACAAACCCGATAATCAGAGCGGACTGCAAAGTCACAAATCCTGCCGCAGGCGTAATCGCAACCAACCCCGCAACAGCTCCGACAGCAGATCCAATAGCCGTAGGACGACCATGCACAGTCCAATCACAAATCATCCAAGCCGACATCGCAGCAGCAGCAGCCAGAATAGTCGTCGCGGCAGCATGTGCAGCCAGACCGTCAGCAGCCAAAGCAGAACCGGCATTAAAACCGATCCAACCGAACCACAGCATCGTACCACCCAGCAAAACCATCAAAGCCGAAAAACTGTTATGCTCATCTGGTCTAAAATTTTTGCGATTACCAAGAATGACTGCAGCAACGAGAGCCGCATAACCGGATGTCATGTGAACAACCATGCCGCCCGCAAAATCAAGACCACCCATTCCGGCAATCCATCCACCCGGCCCCCAGACCCAATGGGCCACAGGGACGTAAACCAACAAAGACCACAAAGACATGATCACAAGCCACGCCTTGAACTTCACGCGTTCCGCAACAGCCCCCGTAATCAAAGCAGGCGTAATAATTGCAAAAGTACATTGAAACAACATAAATAGAACATGCGGAATGGTAGAACCATAATCAGGATTAGGCTCCATCCCGACGCCATTCAGGAGGAAATAATCAAAATTGCCGATCACCCCGCCCTCGTCTCCTGAAAAGACCAGTGAATATCCGCAAACGGCCCAAAGCAAAGTCACAAACCCCATAGCGGCAAAACTCTGCAATTTCGTAGAAACAACACTTCTGAGCGGAACCATGCCCCCATAGAAAAAAGCAACCCCAGGGGTCATCAACAAAACAAATGCCGTTGCAACCAGCATCCAAGCAATATCAGCAGCAACCACTTTTTTCCTCCATCTGACTTTGATGGAGAAAAATACCAAAGCTATGCGTTTATTGCAATATATTTATGCAGATATTGCAAATATGTGAAACCTACCCGCTAATACCGATACCCGCAGAAACTGGACGATACAGTGTAGAAGACGGTGCCTGTTGCTCGCCTCCCACGGTCTCTTCCTCTCCATCTGTACACTTATCTCTCTGCTTAAGGCTCTCTTCGATAACATACTCATCAGCCGTTAATAACGTCACCTGTCCACCATCTACTTTCAAAACTTGGTCAAAAGCATGTTCCCCGTATGAATTCACAGGAATTCCGTTTTCATGAACGACAGCCACAACAGTTGTCTCAGGACAATAAGCCTGAATAGTTTCTAGGAATTCGATCCTCGACTGAGTATCCAAAGCCGAATTCGATTCATCCAACAATAAAAAGTCGGGGTTCTGATACAAAATACGCGCCAAAACCAATCGTTGTTTTTGCCCACCTGACAGAGAGTCCTTCCAAATTTTACCCCGACAATCTTTCTCATCTATAAAATCAACAAATTTTCCAAGCCCCGCATGCTGTAACGCTTCAACCAATTTCCGGTCTTGGTTCTCAGCAGAAAATTGCGGCAGCTCTGAAACATCTCTCGCATTCAACGGGTCACTGCCGCTTCCGTACACGACCAAATCACGTAAAGTATAATTGAAATCGAAGTCCGTTTCCTGACGCGCATAAAATGCCCGCGTTCCTTCTGCCATTTTAATTTCACCCTCACCATAGGGCCATAAATCATTCAAGGCTCGCAGCAGACAACTCTTCCCCGAACCTGACTCACCGCGAATAAGCGTCCAGCTTCCCTTCTTCAAATCAAAACTCTCGGCCTCTAAAAACGCCTCCTCGCGTTCATATCTGTGCATCAATTTCAAATCACGCACAGATAATAATGTCTCACGGTCATCCGCATCTATCTTGGAAAATTCAAAGTCATGCCGCCCCGACAATTCATAGAATGCTTTTTTGTCATGGATACGGTCTAACATCTGCGAAACCTCAGCAACGCGTCCGGCAGAGACTTTCAGTGTTTCATACATCGGAAAAGAATTCAGTACGAAATTATTGACCGCAATCATACTACCGACCATCAATCCTTGCGTTTCAAGAAACCCTTTGAAAGTCAATTGACCGGATATAAGCCCTGCTCCTCCGGGAATAATAGATACAAATTTACCGCTCAAAATATCCTGCATATTTGAAAACAACATATATTTGCGCCAAGTGTCTCCACTTTTTCTCCAATCGGTAATGGCTTCATTTTGCATACGGTTCAGAATAAGCAGTTCATCCTCATGTCCTCTTTCTGCGGAAATCGCACTCCCGCGATTAAACAGATTGGAAAGACTACCCGTAAAATTCGCCCATGATTTTTGAGAAGCTTCAAAGGCATCCTTGATATTGCGCCCCATCTTTTTAGCAAGCGGCGTAGCGACTCCCAAGAGCCCAAGCCCAACTCCTAAAGACAATGCAAATGTTCCTTTATCCCCAAGTGTAAAATCAATAACGCCGTTCGGAAAAGCCTGATTGAGGTACGAACCATATTCTTGGAAAAACGACACTGGAACCGAACTGGAATAAAGGGCGGCCCCGATAGATAATGTAGTCAAAGTCGTAGAGACAACATCTGCTCCGAGATTAACAACAGTACCCGATGCTTGCATAATACTATCACTTAAACTATGATGCGGACGTTGCGGCATTTTATCGGGCTGATCTGCTTCCGTTTTCTCCGACCTGTTATGCGTAAATCTTTGCACATTATCCCGCTCCGAAAAAAACGCCCTGTTAAATTCCGAGGACATCCACGACATCATACTTTTATGCATATCCAAGCGCGTCTTATTCAGACGATCTTTGGAAAAAACGTATATACCACCATATCCCAAAAGATGCATAGCGCTTTCGGCAATATGTTTCACATCTCCGTTTTGACCGGGCGCAAATTGCGCAAAGCTATTGATAAATTCTGCACCAGCCTGTGCCAACCACACGGTATTTTGCGCCGCCAAAGCAGACATGCCGACAACCATACCCGTTGACGCCCAGGCATTTCTCCACTGCTCACCTGTCCAATAAGCCGTACAAGCTTTTCTGACACTGTTAAATTTGGATGCCGGCGTAAGGTCTTGCGGAGTATTGTCGGGTGCATCACCACTCCAAAGACGCTTGGCTCTATTCCAAGCCCATTTATACTGATTATCAGGATCTTTCGGATCATTATCCTCATGCGGGTCAGACCCTAATGAAGCAGCACGCATAAACGCGACAATTTTTTGAGGAATTAAAGGAACAGGTTGGTGATCACCCAACGCAGTACCGCTTTTCAAACGGTTTATAAAACGGCGCAAAACGCCCTTATTGCCTACACCATTATCAATGGCCATAGCACACACGCCCTCTCGTATAATATTTACTCAGGCTTCTTAACGAGCCTTATTCACACATTACCGATCAAAGCTTAGCACAAAAATGAGGGGATTACCAATTTACGGCTTGATCAAAATTGGGGTGCCGACATCTACCATGGCATAGACGTCTTCAATGTCATCATTGCGCAGAGCAATACATCCGTCCGTCCAGTTCTTATCAAACCTTTGCCAAAAACCGGACATTCCGCCACGATCTCCATGCAACCCGACCTGCCCTCCCGGGCTAACACCAAATCGCTTGGCATTTTTTCGATCCATATCATTCGGATAAGAAATACTGAGAAACTTTTTAAAGTTTTGCGATACATGCTTCTCATTGATAAAATATTGTCCTTCAGGCGTGCGTTCATCCCCTTCGAAAACTTTATGACCGACAGGATTAGCGCCCATCGCCATAATGGAGAATGTACGAACGATCCGCCCGTCTTTCCACAAGGAAATCAAACCATCCTGCTTTTGCACGACGACATAATCGATTTGTGAATTGTTTGTTCGAATATTTTTCTCTGGTGCAGGAGGAATATGCAGAGACACCGCATTCCTGGAAGACCCGGCAGAAGACCCGGCAAGCAGACATCCGCTTAAAGGAAAAATCATAACAATAAGCAAAACAATTTTGAGAAAATGTACGGACATAGTTTTGCCCATCGATCTAGGCAAAAACTTTTGCAATCGTATCAGCCAGCTTATCAAGATTAACCGGCTTCTCAAGATAAGCTGTAGGCTCCAAATGATCGACAGAATGTTTGTCACGCGGATCAGTCAAAGCGGTCAGAAAAATAATTGGAAGATTTTTATACTGTGGATAAGAGCCTCTTAACCGCTCCAACATTTGATATCCGGACATGATAGGCATCGCACGATCACAAATCACTAGATCAGGCTCAACAGCTTGTAATTTTTCCAAACCTTCCTGACCATTTCGAGCCAATTCGACTTCATATCCACGGCTGGTTAGATCAGCATACAAAATGCTGCACAATTCGCTTTCATCTTCAACAACTAAAATTTTTATTGCGCGTGCCATATTGATCTCCAAGGCTTGCCGATTCTTTTTTAAAGTTTACAGATTCGCAGCAGTATGCTCAAGAGCGAAGTCTTGCGGGAAAGACAATCGGAAAATGCATCCTTTCCCGACATCACTTTCAACTTCAATTTTACCATTATGAAGATGCACCAGCTCCTTAACAAGACATAACCCCACCCCTGACCCCGGAATACCGCTGGATGTGGAGGCACGATAAAAACGCTGGAAGATTTGCTCCAACTCACTCTGGGGAACACCAACGCCATTATCGGAAACAGTTAGATTTAAACTAATCGGTGTGTAAGTCGCCTTAACGGTTACAACGCCATTTTCGGAATCTGTAAATTTTACGGCATTAGACAAAAGATTGGTCAAAATAAGAGTAATAAATTTCTTATCCAGATGAACAAGCTTCCCGTCCATTTGAATGTCTGTTTTGATCTTGTGTCCGCGCGCCAAATTAGACTGCTCATCGCAAAGTTGTGTAATCAACTCCCCTATATCAAATTCTTCCATATTCAGATCAAGCTTACCGGTTTTAAGCAAATTAGAAGACAAGACAGCTTCCATCATATTAACAGTGCGTGAGACAGCCGAACGAATGGTGCGCAAGCGCTGCTTCATATCATCTTCACTCATTTTATTTCCCAAACGTTCGATGATCTGAGCATTACCATCAACAATAGCCAGAGGCGTTCTAAATTCATGAGACACCATACTGATAAATTGTTTCTGCAATGAACTGGCTTCCTGCTCTGCAAATAACGCTCTTTCCAGTTCAGCCTGCTGGCGAGCAAGTTCAGCTTCCTGATTTTTATAAGCCGTAATATTGGTCGTAGAGACAATAATTCCCTGATCATGGGGCAAATCAACAGCGGTCATTCTCAAATGTGTTCCGTTATCGAGCCTGAACTCGAACTGACCGCTTAAATTGCTCCAGAATTCCAAAGCAGCCTGATAACGAGGATCGTGCTGACCAACTCCCATTTCATTGGCAATGGCTTCAAAAACCTTTTGAACAGGGGTTCCTCGAATAAACAATTCTCTGCTTTTAGGATAAAGCTTAAGATAGTGCTGAGAGACATAGAAGATTCGTTTTTGACGATCAAAAACAATAAACGCATCTGCCGAAACAGCCAAAAAACCTAAAAAGGCGTTATATTCATCTTCTTGCAGTCTGGCATGAAGACGAGTGATCCCTTTCTTGAGTTTATGGATAAAAATCTGGCTAAAATCTTCAGTATCCAAAATCTCCAGATTATAAATAGCGTCAAATTTGGCAGAGAGGATATGAAGCCTTTTTCGGATATCCGGCTCTCTTGTAATAGCAATAATGTCGGCAACAACCCCAGGAACAGCACTTAATTTATCAGCAATTTCAAGGTTTTCTGACGTAGCCTCATCCACAACGACGTAAACAACAGCACTATTATAAGCTTCCTCGATCAATTCATCGAGTGTCTGGGGAGTGGAAACACTCACATCAAATCCAGGAATTAATTCCCATATTGTGTTGGTTACTCTCTTATCCTCCAAATCTCCATAGATAGAGATAACCGGAGACGTCTTTTTCCGTAAGTTTACTGGCGATGAAAATCTATTAGGCACGATATAATACTCCAGCCAACAGTTTCTTGACATTGGGTAAAAAAATCGTTTATAAGCGCCTACTCGGTACGAAAAAACCGAAAAATACTAACAAAAAGGCCCTCATCAAGGGGGAAATGACGAAAGAAGCAAAGGTACAAATATGTTTGCAATTATCCGTACAGGTGGAAAGCAATACAAAGTAGCGCAAGACACCTATTTAAAAGTCGAAAAAATTGACGCTGAAGTTGGCGCAAAAGTAGACATCACCGACGTTTTGATGATCTCTGACGGATCAAAAACAACCGTTGGCGCACCGGTTATCGCTGGCGCAAAAGTAGTCGCAGAAGTTTTGGAACAAGGCCGTGGTGAGAAAGTCATCATTTTCAAAAAACGCCGTCGCCAAAACTATCGCCGCAAGAACGGTCACCGTCAAATGCTGACCACCATCAAAATCACGGAAATCAAAGCCGCCTAATATGGCAGGCTGATAAGCAAACGAAAGGAATTAAATCATGGCACACAAGAAAGCTGGCGGTAGCTCTAGAAACGGTCGCGACACAGCTGGTCGCCGTTTGGGCGTAAAATGCTTCGGTGGAGAAACCGTAGTACCAGGAAATATCATCATTCGCCAACGCGGAACCAAGTACAAACAAGGTAAAAACGTTGGTATCGGAAAAGATCACACCCTTTTCGCATTGGTAGACGGTGAAGTTCTCTTTACCCGTGACGATAATGATCGCCCGGTCGTGCACGTTGTTCCGTCTAACGACACTCAACAACCACAGGCGGCAGAATAAGTCCCGTACTTAAAAGGATTTAAGGCCCGCCCCAAAGGCGGGCTTTAGTTTAAAAAATTGGCCTTGATAGTTCCCCCCTTGCGGGGCTAATACATAGCACGATTTTTCCCTCCCCCCCTTGCGGGGGAGGGTCTGGGTGGGGGGATAAAATGAAACTAACCAGTTTTTCCAGATATCTAAGAAAAAACCCGACTGACGCAGAAGCGAAATTATGGAGATATATTAGACTAAAACAAATTGACGGGCATAAATTTCGTCGTCAACAGAATATAGATAATCGATATATTGTCGATTTTGTTTGTCTTGAAAAACGCTTGATTATAGAGCTGGATGGCGGTCAACATACAAAAGAAATTGACAGAAAAAGAACAGAATATGTAGAACAACAGGGGTTTGAAATTCTGAGATTTTGGAATAACGAGGTCATGGAAAATATTGAAGGAGTCTTGTTAAAGATATTGGAAAAGTTGAAAGAATAATAACCCCCACCTAAATCCTCCCCCGTAAAGGAGGAGGACTTTAAAGTTACAAGCCTCCCACCCCTTGCTAGTGAAAGCGAGAGGGAAGTAAAAAAAATTTGAAGCAAACTATAAAATGAAATTTCTTGATGAAGCAAAAATCTATTTGAAAAGTGGAGACGGTGGAGCCGGCTGCATCTCGTTTCACCGTGAGAAATTCATTGAATTCGGAGGGCCCGACGGAGGCAACGGCGGTCGCGGCGGCGACATTATCGTTGAATGCGTCAAAGATTTAAATACGCTGATCGACTTCCGCTACACTCAGCACTTCAAGGCTGAAAAAGGTCATCATGGTATGGGTCGCAACCGTACAGGAGCTGACGGGAAAGATGTCATCGTCCGCGTACCAGTCGGTACAGAAATGCTTGATGAAGACAAAGAAGAAATTCTAATGGACTTCACCGAGCCGGGTCAAAGGAAAGTCTTTTTGCGTGGTGGAGACGGTGGATTCGGCAATGCCCACTACAAAAGCCCTACTAATCAGGCTCCAAAAAAGAGCACTCCAGGCTGGCCCGGTCAGGAAATTGGTGTTTGGCTTCGCCTCAAATTGATTGCTGACATTGGCCTCGTCGGGATGCCGAATGCAGGAAAATCGACCTTCCTTGCCGCAAATTCAGCAGCTAAACCTAAAATCGCTGATTATCCGTTTACAACCCTCCATCCGAATCTAGGAGTCGTTAAACTCGAAAGCTATGACTTTGTTCTGGCTGACATTCCGGGTCTGATCGAAGGCGCTCACGAAGGCCACGGCCTCGGCACACGTTTTCTAGGCCATGTCGAGAGAACCGCAGCATTACTGCACCTTATCGACATTACTGCAGAAGATCCTTTAGAAAACTACCGGATCATACGGAATGAATTGGAAGAATACGGCGGAAACCTTGCTGAAAAGCATGAAATTGTCGCTCTGAATAAAATTGATTCCATCGATAAAGAAATTATGGTAAATATAGCCGATCAATTTGAACAAGAGCTTGGATACCGACCGTGGTTAATCTCGGGCGTCACCAAGGAAGGCATCCGCCCCCTTCTGTTCAAATTAGTAGAACTTATAAAAGAAAATCGCGCGGAAGAAGAATCCGCAACAACGGATAATAGAGAAGATGACCACTACGCCCCTGAAAACAGCACAGGATATTCTGAGTAACGCCAAACGTATCGTCGTTAAAATTGGCACAGAAACAATTACCAAAAACGGACAGATTGACACTGAATTTCTGAGTACACTTGCAGAAGACGTCGCTGCGCTCAAAGCGCAAGGCAAGGAAATTTTTATTGTCACATCAGGCGCAATTGCTCTAGGTCGCGTCCCTTTAAAAATCAATCCGCAAACACCAACATCCGAACTTCCGATGAATGTAAAACAAAAAGCATCAGGTGTCGGTCAAAGCTTTCTCATCAATGGTTACCAGCAAGCTTTTATGCAGCAAGGACTTCTGACCCAACAAATCCTCTTGGCAAAAGATGATATTGATAATGCTGAACGTCTAAAAAATTTGCGTCAGGCAAGTTACATCTGTGAATATAACGGCAGCCAAGTCCACAATATTGTGCCGATTTATAACGAAGATGATGCGCTAGTTACCAAAGAAATTTCATTCGGAGATAACGACGGTCTCGGAGCAGATTTGTCCGTCGCCCTAGAAGCCGATGCCTATATCATGCTCTCGGATATTGACGGACTCCACGTAAAAAACCCTAAACTTTGCGCGCAGGGCGAAGACAACCCGCTCATCCCACATGTAGTTGACTTAAGCGCAGCATTCTCTCATGCCAACGATAACAATAACGGCCTCAGCAAAGGCGGCATGAAAAGTAAAGGCAAAGCAGCTCAAACAACGACAGAAAAAGGCATCCCTGCAATTATTACGCTTGGAAAAAACAATCCTCATGCGCTCATGAAACTCATAGCGGGTCATCAAAACTGCACGATTGTGCACGCACAGCCAATAGATCAAGAACCAACAATCTTGAGCATACCTGCCGCGGCACGCCCAATGCACTACTAATAGAATGCAAATGAAAAAAGAACTAGGGGCTGTCCTAGATAATCAGTTAAGGAATTGATTAACCCATTGTTTAAGTTTGGTTAATTGATGTTTTGGCGAAGGGGTGCTAAAACGCCCCTCACACTCCTTCAAAAATAGTTCAGGATTGCATTGTAAGCTGTCCAGCAGTCGGTAAGACGATTGAATCTGGCTTGTTTCTCCTTTGATATCCAACTCTTTCTCATAGCTATCCTTTATAACACTTTTTACGCGTTATCTAGGTCAGCCCCAATTTCCTTTCATATTTTTATACAAACTCCACGCATGAATAAGATATTCTTTGCCGATTTTACCCTAGCAGCTTACTAAGAATTTCAATCTGCTCTTTAACACGCACAGGCGCAGGACCGCCTTGCGATTGCCGCCTATCCAACACATTCCGGATATTAATAGCATCCAAGACATCTCCTCCGATCAACGGATGAATAGATGTCCATTCATCGAGTGACAAATCCTCTAGTGTCCGCCCCTGCTCAAGACATTGAGCAACGAGCCTTGCGGAAATCTCATGAGCCTCTCTAAACGGCAATCCTTTACCGACAAGATAGTCTGCAAAATCAGTGGCATTCAGGAATCCTTGCTTGGTTGCCGCCAACATGCTCTCGGGTTTTGCAGACATGGTTTCCACCATACCCGTTAAGTGATAAAGACAGCCTTTGATCGTATCAACACTATCAAACAGACATTCCTTATCTTCTTGGAAATCCTTGTTATAGGCCAAAGGCAGCCCCTTGATAACTGTCAGCATTGTTGTCAACGCGCCATAAACACGTCCTGTTTTCCCGCGAACCAACTCTGCCAAATCCGCATTCTTTTTCTGGGGCATCATACTACTCCCCGTGCAATACGCATCAGAAAGCTTTACAAAAGAAAATTCGGAAGAGACCCACAAAATCACCTCCTCACAAAAACGG
Source organism: Alphaproteobacteria bacterium (assembly GCA_020442425.1). GTDB lineage: Bacteria > Pseudomonadota > Alphaproteobacteria > Micavibrionales > Micavibrionaceae > UBA1573. The sequence goes on from JAGRKB010000077.1 coordinate 19,589, forward strand.
GATAAATGCGCAGCTATAATGGCATTGGCCGATAAGAGTTCCAGAATAAAATCACGATTACTCACGGCATCAAGACTATTTTGATAAATCCCGTCAAACCCCAGCTCTTGGGCAACATAATCACGATCAATCGGAAAGGTCGTTCCCGCCAAAGCTCCCGCCCCCAACGGGGAAAAAGACACCGATTTTTGAACAGATTTGATCCGCTCCATATCCCGAACAAACATCCAGACATACGCCAAAAGATGATGGGCAAAAGTCACAGGCTGTGCTCGCTGCAAATGCGTATAGCCCGGCATAATGGTCGCTATATTTTGCGCGGCCTGTTTCAAAAACGCTTTTGCAAGTTCACGAAGAAGAGTGCTGATCTCTTCTGCTTCATGCCTTACATATAAATGCATATCGAGAACAACCTGATCGTTACGACTGCGCGCGGTATGCAACTTTCCAGCAACTGGCCCGATCTTCTCTGTCAATGTCCGCTCGATATTCATATGAATATCCTCATCCTCCAGACGGAATTCAAGGTTGCCTGAATTCAGATCATCCAGAATTGACGTCAATCCACCTATGATTTTTGCAACATCATCTTCGGGAACAATGCCGCATGCCCCAAGCATCCTCGCGTGAGCCATGCTGCCCTGAATATCAAATTTCGCCAACCGTTGATCAAAACCGATTGAGTTCCAAAATTCTTCCCGTTTCACGGAGGCGGTTTGAGAAAACCCGCCTCCCCATAATTTCTTGGACATATACCTCTCCGATCTACTTCAAAGACTTTATAGCATGATGCGCTTTTAAGCGAATGGCATTGATCCGGATAAATCCACCTGCATCTACCTGATTATATCCGCCTTCTATATCCATAGAAGACAATTCGGAATTGTAGAGTGATTTCGCAGACGTCCGCGCCACAGGATACGCCACTCCTTTATAGAGTTTAAGAGTTACATCCCCTTCTACATTCTCCTGAATTTTTTGGGCAGCAACAGATAACACATCCATTTCCGGAGAAAACCAGAACCCGTTATAAATCAAATCTGAAATCTTTCCGGCGAATAATTCGTAAAGACGCATTACCTCCCGATCAATGGTCAGACTGCATAAATCATGATGAGCTGCTTTCAAAATTGTGCCCCCAGGGGTCTCATAAACTCCTCTGGATTTAATCCCTACAAATCTGTTTTCAACCATATCCAAACGACCGATACCGTGCTTT
>JAGRKB010000011.1 GCA_020442425.1 Alphaproteobacteria bacterium
ACCTTATCTAGGCCAGCCCCTAAAACAATTGAAATTTTATAAATCAAAATAGGGTAGGAAAAAATGCCAAGACGAAATTTAAGATTCCGGCGTGGATTAAAAGGATTCTCATCCTCTCATGACGCGGCACAAGTCGGGCGGGATGTCATCAGCCAAAGATTCAATGAAAGAAATGGTTTTCCTATACGAGAGAAACAGAGTGTTAAACCACAATCGTGGTGCGATATCATGAGCAATTCAGATATATCTCCGGATAGATGGGGAGAATATTTAAAAGAAACCGGTGCGAAAAGACGTGCTGAACCCAAAAACGAATAATTGTAAATGACAAACAAATTGAGACACCCAAAAGAAGGAACTTTTAAGCGCCCCTTTCACCTGAGGAGCGATGTTCTAAGTGCAGGCAGAAATGCGATAGTGAGGAAATTTCTATCGGCCGCAAAAGTAGACGAAATTCCAGTCCTCGTAAATCAGGAAAGAGCAGCTTTAGGGATGACACTCGTTGCTGAAGGATTTGATGAGTGTGGTAGAGCTGATGAAATACCAGTACTGACACCTCAAGAAAAAGCAATTTTAAAACCATAGAAAAGGGAGGGCCAAATGGCCAAAAGACTATCAACTGAATTTCAATCTGCCAATACGACTGCAGCCGAAGCAGGATCCGTCTATCAACCGGAGGCTCTGAACGCTATGGCTTATATGATAAGCATAACAATTGGCAAACCTGAAGAGATGAGACATCTCATAGATCAGCAAAAAGATTTGTTTGATGCTTTAGCCCTTAAAGTAGTCAACAGATTGATTTGTGAAGGAAGATTGACTACCAATCAAAAAGAAAGTGCCATGGCGGAGTTTAAAGAGGCTTTATGTGGTGAGCCTTCTTTTACAACAGCGATGACTGTTGCAAGCGCAACGAGAGAACTGAAAGCGTGGTCTCAGATAAGAAGCAATGAAAATCAAAGGCGATCAGGAGGGCTTATAGCCTCATAAGTGAGCATACTTTAAAAAAAGAGCCGCAAATCGCGGCTCTGATTTTTTTGAGATTGCCCCTCAGAAATAAGCCTGACATGGGGACTTCGACTCCTCCTCCACCAGACCCCGCATCCCATGCTGGGTTGCGTTTCCAAGGAACCATAAAGATCATGAACAGGTTTTGAGACAGATTTTATAAAAGTGTATTTACCCTGATTTCAGTGTCGGGCGGGACTAAACAAAAGATAGCCATTCAAACAGTAAAAAGCAACCAAAACGTATTTTCAACTTGCAGATTAAAGCCAGATACAATATTTATATTGTCATAATGGAGGCGATATGGAGATGAAAATAAAAAGAATCTATAATGAAGTGACTGGCGGTAAGGATTTTTTACAAGATCAACCCACACCGAAATTCACCCCAGACGACATAATGACAAATGCAAGAAAAATTGAAATCCTCTCCGGATGTCCAAGCTCCATGAAAGAACTAATCAGGAAAAACACTGAATTCTTCAGAATCCTAACCAAAAGAATGGCTGAAAGACTAGGGTATGAAGAACCCGCTCTTAACTATGTTCAAGCCGAGATTTTGCTGAATTTTATGGGATCAGGAAAATCAGTAGGCGAAAAAGCCATTTTGCATCTGGCAAAAGAGGCGTTGAATCGCTGGCACTATGAAGTCGTAGTGCACAACAGATTTAAATCGAAAAGAGACGCGGCACAAATCGGGCGGGAATAGGGTGATGTTAGCCATTCCCCACAAAAAGGTCAATAAAAACAGAAATTAGACATAAGTCTAAAAATACGCCTGCAACGGTTCAACATCCAAATCTTTCGCCCGCATCGCGCGAATGGCGAGAACGGCTGCCCGCGCTGACGTAATCAAAGTGTAGTATGGGATTTTATGCATCAATGCCAAGCGGCGGATCGAAAATGCATCAACAACCGTTTGCGCGCCTTTGGTGGTGTTTATAATCAGATCAATCTCACCGTTAATCACAGCATCAGCAATATGCGGCTGTCCTTCCATCACTTTGTTGATGCGTGTGACTTCGAGCCCTTCATCCTGAAGATGGGAACAGGTGCCACCCGTTGCCACAAGCTTAAATCCCATCTCCGCCAAATCCTTGGCAAGTGGAACCAGCAAGTCTTTATCGGAATTCTTAACCGATAAGAACACAGTTCCCGCAGAAGGAATTTTAACACCCGCAGCCAATTGTGATTTGGCAAAAGCATGTCCGATCTCGCGATCAAGGCCAATCACTTCTCCGGTTGATTTCATCTCTGGCCCCAAAATCGGATCAACACCATGAAAACGAGAAAACGGAAAGACTGGAGCTTTCACAGCAATATGATCTGTGGTCATACCTTTGAGATCAGCTTTAAAGGCAGAGAGTTTCTCACCCGCCATAATCCGCGCCGCGATTTTTGCAACAGGAACGCCCGTTGCCTTGGCAACAAACGGCACAGTACGGGAGGCACGTGGATTGACCTCAATGATAAAGACATCATTTTCGCCCGTATTTTTATTACGTTTCACCGCGAACTGAACGTTCATCAAGCCGTTGACTTTAAGCGCCCGCGCCAGTTTCTCGGCCTGCTTTTCAATTTCACGAACAGTTTTGTAGGGAAGCGAATAGGGAGGCAATACACACGCGCTGTCCCCTGAGTGAATACCGGCTTCTTCTACGTGTTCCATGACACCGGTGACATAGACATCTTCACCATCAGAGAGCACATCCACATCCACCTCAATCGCACCCGACAAATACCGGTCAAGCAAAACAGGAGAGGAACCCGACACACGCACAGCAGTTGAGATATAACGCTGCAACTCTTCCATAGTCTGGACGATCTCCATCCCCGCACCACCCAAAACATAAGACGGGCGAATAACAATCGGGAAACCCAATGTCTCAGCTTTCTCATAGGCATCCTTAACAGAGGTCGCCAAAGCATTAGGAGGTTGCTTGAGTTTGAGTTCATGCAACAGCTTTTGGAAACGCTCACGATCCTCGGCAATATCAATCGAGTCAGGATCAGTTCCAAGGATCTTAATCCCTGCCGCCATTAAATATTTGGTCAGCATCAATGGTGTTTGACCACCCAACTGAACAATCGCACCCAAAACTTCACCGTTCTTGCTCTCGGCTTTAATCAGCTCGATCACATCTTCAGGGGTGAGGGGTTCGAAATACAAACGGTCCGATGTATCATAATCAGTCGAGACAGTTTCAGGATTGCAATTAACCATGATGGTTTCATAGCCCGCATCTTTCAATGCATAGGCCGCATGAACGCAACAATAATCAAACTCGATCCCTTGCCCGATACGGTTTGGCCCACCGCCGAGAATGATGACTTTTTTGCGATCACTCGGATTCATTTCGCACACCGGCTCATTCATTCCATCCCCTTCATAGGTGGAATACATATAAGGCGTATCCGATGGGATTTCAGCAGCACAAGAATCAACGCGTTTGAAAACCGGGTGAATATTATGCTTATGACGCGCGCGTGTTACGGCTTCTTCCTTAACGCCGACAAGTTTAGCAAGACGAGCGTCGGAAAATCCCATGGATTTAAGCTTCATCCAACCATCACCGGAAACAGGCAGTCCATTTTCTTTTACGTTATTCTCGACGTTGACAATATGTTGGATACGTCCCAAGAACCATGGATCAAATTTTGTAATTGCATGAATATCGTCAAGGCTCATACCGATACGGAACGCCTGCGCAATATAAAGGATACGTTGCGGTGTTGTCTTGGCAAGCGCGGCGCGCAATTGGTCGGGATGAGGTGTGTCTGATCCGCCAATCATCATATCATCAAACCCGCTCAACCCTTTTTCCAAAGAGCGCAAAGCCTTTTGCATCGACTCTTCAAAACTACGACCAATCGCCATTGCCTCACCGACAGATTTCATGGCCGTGGTCAGCTTAGGCTCGGTTCCACGAAACTTCTCGAAAGCAAAGCGCGGGATTTTTGTAACAACATAGTCAATGGTCGGCTCGAACGAAGCAGGCGTCCGTCCGCCCGTAATATCATTCCCCAACTCATCAAGCGTATAGCCGACAGCCAGCTTTGCCGCAACCTTGGCAATCGGAAAGCCTGTGGCTTTGGAAGCAAGCGCAGAAGACCGTGACACGCGAGGATTCATCTCAATCACAACCATGCGACCGTTTTCAGGGTTCACACCAAACTGCACATTTGATCCTCCAGTCTCAACCCCGATCCCGCGCAGCACAGCCAGAGAAGCATTGCGCATGATCTGGTATTCTTTGTCCGTCAAGGTAAGAGCAGGGGCAACAGTAATAGAGTCGCCTGTATGAACCCCCATCGGATCAATATTTTCAATGGAGCAGATAATAATGCAGTTGTCCTTTTTATCACGAACAACTTCCATCTCATATTCTTTCCACCCAAGGACAGATTCTTCAACCAACACCTCATTGATCGGAGATGCATCAAGCCCTTCACGAACAATCTTCTCAAACTCATCCTTGTTATAGGCAATCCCGCCGCCCGTACCGCCCAACGTAAAAGAGGGGCGGATAATCGCAGGCAATCCAACAAACGGCAAAGCATCAATCGCTTCTTGCAAGGTATTAACCACCTGACTTTTCGGGCTTTCCAAACCAAGCGTATCCATGATGTCACGAAACTTCTGACGATCCTCTGCCTTTTCAATCGCATCTTCATTCGCACCGATCAGCTCGACCCCGAGACGCTTCAAAGTGCCATTCTTCGACAAAGCCAAAGCCGTATTAAGTGCAGTCTGCCCGCCCATCGTCGGCAGCAACGCATCAGGACGCTCTTTCTCGAGAATTTTAGCAACAATCTCAGGAGTGATCGGCTCGACATAGGTCGCATCTGCTAACCCTGGATCAGTCATGATCGTTGCAGGGTTAGAGTTGACCAGAATAACACGGTATCCTTCTTCGCGCAGAGCTTTACAAGCTTGCGTTCCCGAATAATCAAACTCACACGCTTGACCGATCACAATCGGCCCCGCGCCGATAATCATAATGGATTTTATATCTGTACGTTTTGGCATCTTCTCTATCGCTTTTCTTTATGTCTTTTCTAATGATCTGTTATTGGGCAAAATTTTTTCTGGTCTTCACAATATTCGAGCAACTCACCACTCTCCATATCAAATATCCATGGCCGAATAGTCACTTGTCCAGCCTCAAGAGCTTTGGCAACGCTTGGGTATGATTTAAGGTTACGCGCACTCTCTAAAACAATTTCTTCTTCTGTATAACGAACCAGCTCGTCATGTGTGCAAACATTCGCGCAGCGCATCTGTGCATGCTGCAAACCTTGCTGGGCAACATCAATAAAACTGGAAATTTCATCATCATTAATTCTGTCCACCAAAGCCTTGATGGCACCACATCCCGTATGGCCAAGAATAATCAACTCGCGCACCTTGTTGTGAATAAGCGCAAACTGCAAAGCCGCCGCCAAAGCCGTTCCTTTTTTATAAGGGCGCACAATCGCCCCCATCGCCTTATGAGCAAAAAACGTTCCCGGATCAGGACGAAAGATTGTCCCAGGGTTCGAGCGAGAGTCGATGCACGATATAATAAAGTAATCCGGAGACTGCCCATCCTTAATCAAACGCGGCATCAACCCCGATCCGTTTTCATACGTCTCTTTCTTAAAGGCTCTGAATCCTTCGATCAGTTTTTGGGTCATGATTTCCCCTCACGCAGAGTACACAGAGCCTCCGCAGAGACCGCAGAGTCTATAAAAAACAAGCCATCCTCTTCTGCTCGGTTGGATAAAATTTGATATATGTTCCACAAAGTCTGTGAACCATCGGCAATATGAGCATTCTTCTTGAGAGCCATGGCATGAGTAATTTTATTCCGTTGCCATGATTCTCCGCCATTCTGAAGCATGTAAAGAAAAGGCTGGAATCGATCCAAGGCTCGCGCAAATTTGGCGTCTGATGTTTCTCCACTTTCAAATTCATTCCAGAGGGAAAGGATTTCATCTTTTAATGCAATAGGGAGGGGGGAGCATAAGTCGTATATAAAATCTTTTTCTTCTGCGTTTGTAGCATCAGTTTTTGAATAATGAATAGTATCCCCTTTACTGATCTCTCCAAGATCATGAACCGACAGCATTTTGAGAACGTGTTCAATATTGACAGGTTCATTGGACTGTTTTTGAAGGAGAATTGCCATTATCATCAAATGCCAGCTATGTTCCGCAGTGTTTTCGCGTCGACCTTGCTGTGGCATATAGGTCTGACGGATCACGGATTTCAATTTTCCGATTTCAAGAATGAATTTTAATGTATCTGCCAATTCTTTATCGGCAAGAATAGAAAAAATATCAGGCCCCGCCATATTCTCTGTGAACTCTGTGTCCGCTCTGTATTCTCTGCGTGATGCTGTCATGATTTCCCCTCACGCAGCCTTCTTCTTTTTATGCTCGGCAATCATCTCAACAAAACGATCAAAGAGATAATGGCTGTCTTCCGGCCCTGGAGAGGCTTCGGGGTGATACTGCACACTAAACGCTGGCTTGTCTAAAGAGCGTACGCCCTCATTGGTTTTATCAAACAGCGAGATATGCGTAACCTCGACATTTTTAGGAAGGCTTTCAGGCAATACATGGAACCCGTGATTTTGCGAGGTAATCTCGACCCGCCCTGTTTTCAAATCCTGAACAGGATGGTTGCCGCCGCGATGTCCCAAATCCATTTTGGAAGTTTTCCCGCCAAGGGCCAATGCCAACATCTGATGCCCAAGACAAATACCGAAGATCGGCATATTTTTATCAAGGAGGGTTTTGATCGTCGGCACAGCGTAAACACCCGTCGCAGCAGGATCACCGGGGCCATTGGACAAGAATACTCCGTCAGGCTTTAACGCCAGAATATCATCCGCAGATGTTTGGGCAGGAACAACAGTCACTTTGCATCCGGCCGCAGCAAGACAACGCAGGATATTGCGCTTCGCACCAAAATCCATGGCAACAACATGATATTGCGGATTATTTTGTTCACTATATCCGCCGCCCAAACTCCAAAGACTTTCTGTCCAGTCATACCGTTGGGAACAAGTCACGTCTTTTGCCAAATCAAGACCATCAAGCCCACACCAGCCCGCAGCCTCGGCTTGAAGGGCAGGGATGTCAAACTCTCCCTTACAATTCACACAAAGAACCCCATTGGGAGCCCCCAGATCACGGATACGCCGCGTCAATGCCCGCGTATCCACACCACAAATCCCCGGAATATTGTGGGACTTCATCCACGCATCCAGATGTTGAGTCGAACGCCAGTTGGACGGCTCAGTCACAACTTCACGGACAATCATCCCGCGCGATACGGGATTGATCGTTTCGATATCCTCGGGATTAACCCCGACATTGCCGATATGAGGGAAGGTAAAGGTAATAATCTGCCCCGCATAGCTAGGGTCTGTCATAATCTCTTGGTAGCCTGTCAGGGACGTATTAAAGCAAATCTCGCCGACATTTTTTGTCTCGGCCCCAAAGCCAATTCCCCAGATCACAGTTCCGTCGGATAAAACAATAGCCGCTGTTGCGTTCGGCGGCTGTTTCGGGGTAGTACTGTCGATAGATTTAGTCATTTCTAGCGCTCGCTTGCTCAGTTGTTTTTTATGTGGCACTAGAAAAGAATTCTATAGACACAACCGCCAAGGAACACAAGAGGAATCGAAAAAATGTCACAAGAAATTGCATCAAAACGCACAGAACTGAATACTGCCATGAAAGAAGCCATGAAAGCCAAGGATGAAGCGACTTTGGGAACGGTGCGTATGATAATCTCCAAAATGAAAGAACAAGACATCGAAGCCCGCGTCAAAGGTAATATGGACGGGATCGACGATTCGCAGATTCTCTCCCTGATGCAAGGCATGATAAAGCAACGCCAAGAATCGGCAAAAATGTATAAAGACGGCGGACGGGATGAATTGGCCGCCAAAGAAGAGGCAGAAATCGCCATTATCGAGAAATTCCTCCCCGCCCAGCTTTCAGAAGAAGAGATTGCAGGCGTCATCGTTGACCTGATCGCGGCCACAGGCGCCAACAGCATCAAAGATATGGGCAAAATCATGGGCGAATTAAAGGCAAAATACGCCGGACAGCTCGATATGGGCAAAGCAGGCGCCATTATCAAGCAAAAACTGGCAGGGTAAGATTTATATACAAAATAACAAATTATATATAATTTAATAATTTATTATATATAATTTATCTTTTGGGGAATATATTAAGGAGAAAGAAAGCATGATCTCATTATTGGGGCTTCTGGCAACATTGGGTTTTTCTATTGTTTATGCTGTATCGATTTACAACGCATTGATCAAAAAACGCGCCATGGCAGAAGAATCTTTCTCAGGCGTTGACGTGCAATTAAAACGCCGCGCCGATCTGATCCCGAATTTGGTCGAAACGGTCAAAGGCTATATGACCCATGAATCAGGCACATTGGAAAAAGTCACAGCGATGCGTGCCCGTGCCCAAAACGCAAGCTCCAGCGATGAACGCTTTCAGGCTGAATCCCAAATCTCAAGCCTCTTGGGTAATATCATGGCAGTTTCAGAAAACTATCCCGACCTCAAAGCCAGCACAAATTTTACCAATCTTCAAAATGAGCTCTCGGAACTTGAAGAACAAATTCAGCTCTCCCGCCGCTACTACAACGGAACCGCTCGTGACCTCAATATTATGATCGACCAATTCCCGACCAATATCATTGCCGGGTTCGGAGGCTTCCAAAAGAAAGACTATTTCGAAATTGAAAATGCCTCTGACCGCGAAGTTCAAAAAGTGAGCTTTTAAGAATGAAAAAATTCAATCTGCCTCGCATCCCGCCCGTCTTAACTCTGCCCGTCTTAACCACACACGTCTTAACATTATGCACTCTGTTTTTTGTCTGCATGTCTGCCTCAGTGATAGTCATGCCCGGAAAAGCGCGCGCCCAAGAGCGCATCCTGTCCTTTGATGTTCAGGCAGATATTTATCGAAACGGAGATGTCTATATAAGAGAAGATATCCGCGTAATCTCCGAACATAATCAGATCAAGCGCGGCATCTATCGCGACCTTCCCGATAAATACGAAGACAAGCTCGGCAATGTCGTGCGCACCCCTTTGGATATTATTTCCATTTCAAGAGACGGCCAAATCGAAGATTACCACACCGCCCGCATGAGCAACGGTGTCCGCATTTATATAGGAAACAAAAATGTCATTATCCCCGAAGGAGAACATCTCTACTCAATTAAATACAGAGTAGAGAGAGCCGTAGGATTTTTCGATGACATTGACGAATTCTACTGGAACGTTACTGGAAACGGCTGGGGCTTTCCGATTGAATTTGCATCCGTAGATGTAACTTTCCCTGAAGAAGTTCAAATCAAACAATCCATAGCCTATACCGGTGCAAAAGGTTCCGTCGGAACAAATTACTCTGTGGAAATGTCCGACAATAAATTTCATGCCCAGACCGTGGACACCTTACCCGCAAGTCACGGGCTAACCATCGCCGTCGGCATAGAAAAGGGAGGGCTCATCGCCCCCACACAATGGGACAGAGTAACCTTTTTCTTTCAAGATAATCTGGCTTGGATGATCTTTGGCGCAGGAACAATTCTACTCTTTTTATATCTGCTCAATATGTGGCAGAAATACGGAGATGACACCCCGGGAACTATTATTCCGCGCTTTGATATTCCTGAAGACATCTCCCCGTCTTTTTTGCGCTACGTTTGGAAGCAGGGGACAGACCGCACAGCCTACACAGCAGAATTGATCCAGACCGCGCTCAAAGGCTATATCAAGATCTCCGAAGATCAGGAATTTACAACGCTTAAAAAAATCAAGGATACAAACAATACATCTGATTCATATGCCCGCATTTTTGATCCGGTTTTCAGTAACGGCACATTTGTTGATCTTCCCAAAACAGGCTTTGGAACTTCCGAGCGTCAAAAAGCCCTAGAAGTTTCAAGAAACTTCCGTGAAAGTGCCAATATGTTGGATCGTCTTCTCGAAAACCGTCAGGAACTTTTCTTCTCACTAAATGGAGCCATAAAAAGAAACGCTATCATTCTGGCATTGGCAACACTCGGTCTGGTGTTGTGGCTCGGCCAAACCGAAGAGCAAAAAGCCTTGCTGGCCATCCTGACCTTTGCCGTTCACACCGGCATTATTGTCGCCTTTTGGGCGCCAATGAAAAAATACACCAATGAAGGACAACGTATAGCGGATTATGCCGAAGGTCTGCGCCTTTATCTCTCCGTCGCGGAAAAAGCACGATTAAACGCACTTTTCCCCGAAGACATTACGCCGGAAATATTCGAAAGATTTCTGCCCTACGCTTTGGCTTTGGAAGTCGAACAAAAATGGTGCAACCATTTCTCGGAAGAGATTAAGAAAGTAGCAGCCCATCTGCCTGAGCATGACCGTGAACCCTACCGCGCCAGACAAATGCATCACATCAATAACTCATTGCAATTTGCATCCATCGGCGCATTGAGTAGCAATCTGGGAAGCATGACAAGCCGTATCTCCTCGGCCTCAACTCCACCATCAACCTCTTCCGGTTCCAGCGGAAGCGGATTCTCCGGTGGCGGAGGAGGGGGCGGCGGTGGCGGTGGCTGGTAAACGCCGCCGACAGCAACAGTAAAAATAATGATTATTTCGGTGGAGACATTCCCTGACAAAATCTGTCAACAGCTTGATTGAGCGTACCTTCAGATTGTATTTTCTTGGCAGAAGGTGTCATCTCAGCATTTCTAAGAAGATCATCCCGTTGAGACGGATCGCAAATAGCGCTGGCAGCATCTCTCAACAATTCTGTGGCAGAAGGTTTTTGGGGGTCAGAAAGTAGGGTTCTATTAAATTGATCGATTTTAAGACCGTCTCCAGTGGATGTGGCTCTGTGCTTCCCCGCCAGAAGAAAGGCTTGGTCTTGACCCTCGGCGTTGGGCTGTGCGCTTATCGTGACATGCAAATCATCATCCATGCTGGAATCCATAACATCCCTCTCACCTTATTAAACGACCATTATAGTCAAATCGCCTTAATTTTCTGTAAAGAACTATTTTCCAAGGATTTACAGCACCCGAGCGTCTCATTAACATGGACAACCATGATAGATGGAAAAAAAGACGATAGGACACTGGCTAATCGCGCCGCAAACGGCGACGAGCGGGCCTTCCGTGATCTGCTCGAAATCCATTATACAACCATCTTCCGCATGGCGTTCCGTTTTTGTGGCAACAAACATGACGCAGAGGATGTAACGCAATTGACCTGTATCAAACTGGCTCAAAATATATCGTCCTATAAGGGAGATTCCGCCTTTACGACTTGGCTATACACAGTCGTGCTCAATACAGGGCGTGACTGGAAACGCTCGCAAACACGCCATGATCGCGGCTCTATAGGCCTTGAAACCGTCGAAAATGTCCTGCCCACAAACGAGAACCCTGAACAGGCCCTTGAAACCACACAGAAAATGGCGGCTGTCTATAACCTGCCCGAGCCGGAACGCGAAATCGTTTGGCTGGTTTACGGCGAAGGCCTAACCCATAGGGAAGTCGCCCAAATCATGGGAATGGCCGAAGGCACAATCTCATGGCGCATCAACGAAGCCCGCAAAATATTGAAAGAGGGAGGCAAAATATGACCGAAGACGACCTCAAAAACCTCTTCGCTACTGAGGAAATCCCGACCCCTGACGAGAACGCCCGTAAGGTTGCGCTGAATCTCGCGGTGGCCGAATTTGAAAAAAACAAAAAAAATGAAAATATTTCCCAAGGAAATGGATTCTTCGCACGTCTGATAGGAAACAAACCCCTAAATTCAGATGAGCAGAGGAGTGAGAAAATGTCCTTTTCCAAGAAGAAAGTTATCTATGGTGGTCTGGCAACAGCTTGTGTCGCATTGCTGGTCTATAATATCGCCGCCCCAACCTTATCAACGAGTAGCATGACCGATGCTGCATCAGTCTCAAAAACAGGAGAAATTTCTCCATCCATGCAGATTGCTATGCAGACTACCAATCAGCATAGCTACGAAAGAACTTTAGAGGCAGGTGCTACTGTTAAAATCGGAAAAGTAGCAGAAGCGGAAGAGCAAAGTGCCCAAAACCAACCGGCAAAAAGCTTTCAGGATATAGCGAATAACATCTCGTCAGATATGACTAGCGTCCCATCCTTGAGTGGTTTATTCGGAAGCTCAGAAAGCAAAAAAGAAAAAGCCGAAGCGGAAATGGCAACGGCGGCAACCGTCAACAGAATCAGCGGAGTTGGCACTGCCGGTGGTTTGGTCGGTGACAGATCCTCAATGTCCAGCGATATGGTGGTATTGTCTGTACCTTCACCCGCGTCTGTTGCGCCTATGGTCACTGAAATGGATGTCATTGCCCAAAGACAACAAGAATTTGGACGCGATAAATTCGATAGTTTTGAAGAAAGCCCGATCAAACCAGTTAAAGCAGAACCGATCTCGACCTTCTCGATTGATGTCGATACCGCGTCTTATTCCTTCGCACGTTCGAGTCTTGATCGTGGTGTCTTGCCGCAAAAAAATTCGATCCGTATCGAAGAAATGATCAACTACTTTGATTATGCGTATCCGCTACCGACAGATAAAGAACAACCTTTCAGCACCAATGTTGTGATGAAACCGTCTCCGTGGGGCGCGGGCAAGCAATTGATGACCATTGGAATCAAGGGCTATGACATTCCGAAAACATCGATGCCGAACAGCAATCTGGTCTTTTTGCTCGACACATCCGGCTCTATGAATGAGCAAGCAAAACTCCCGCTTCTGAAACAATCCATTGCGATGCTGCTCGACACATTAAAGCCAACCGATACGGTCTCTATCGTAGTCTATGCTGGCTCTGCCGGAACGGTTCTTCCGCCGACCCGTGTCGAAAATAAAAACCAAATCCTGATGGCACTTCAAAACCTCTCTGCAGGCGGCGGAACAGCCGGAGCCGAAGGTATTCGCCAAGCTTACCAATTGGCGGAAATGAACTTCGATAAAAACTCCGTCAACCGCGTGATCTTGGGAACAGACGGCGACTTTAACGTCGGCATCACCAATCAGGGAGAGCTGAAAGACTTCGTTGAACGCGAAAAAGACAAGGGAATATTCCTCTCTGTCCTCGGGTTTGGTCGTGGCAATTATAATGATGCCATGATGCAAACTCTGGCGCAAAACGGCAACGGCACAGCCGCCTATATCGACAGCCTGAGCGAAGCCCGCAAGGTCTTGGTTGAAGAGGCCACAAAAACTCTGTTCCCGATTGCCAAGGATGTCAAAATCCAAGTCGAATTTAATCCGGCAACCGTCGCAGAATATCGCCTTGTCGGATATGAAACCCGCGCACTAAAAACCGAAGACTTTAACAATGATAAAGTTGATGCAGGCGATATCGGAGCAGGGGCAGAAGTTACAGCCATCTATGAAATCACACCTGTCGGTGGACAGACAGCTGTAGACCCAAGCCGTTACGCGCCACAAGCGGAAACAGATAAGTCTTTTGATGGTGCAGGAGAATTGGCCTTCGTTAAAGTGCGCTACAAATTGCCGAATGAAAACACATCAAAACTTCTGACGACCCCTGTAACTGCCATCTCGGGAACGGATAATCAGGTATTGAAATCAGAAACTGATTGGGCTGTCGCAGTCGCGAGTTTCGCACAAATCCTGAAAGGCGGAAAATACACAGGCCATATGACCTATGATGATGTGCTCAAACTGGCGCAAGAAGCCAAAGGGGATGACCCGTACGGCTACCGCGCAGAATTTATCACTCTGGTTCATAAAGCCAAAACCGCATCAGGTCTGGAAGCCCAACCATCCAACGGTGGTAACGACTACGGCACCCCCGTCACCATCCAGCCTTACCCATATCCGGTTCAAAACCAAAGATAGGGATATACTAAGTCACCCAAAAGCCCCGTTCTTCGGGGCTTTTTTATAGACAAAACGTGGTTTTAGTCCTATCTTTTCCGGATACTCCATACTGGGTGCCGCAAAAGTGCAAGGGAGAGTTTAAGTGTCAGAACAACATGACCGAGTAGAAAGATACTACACATCGCCTGACAAAACGATAGTTTTGATTTTTCAGGACGTTTCCTATTCATCCGAAAAGTTGAAGGAAATTGCTCGCGATGCACAAATTATTTTTTATTGGGGAAAAGATTTTGTACCGGATTCGGAGTACGTTTCCCCAAACTCTGAGGAAGAGTATTGGGCAGAGATGATAAGCGACATAAAAAGATTGAGATCTTTTCTTAGGCAAAAGTTTGCATATCCTACTCAGGCAGTAGAGCCGTTAATTGGAGTAACTCCGGATCAAAAACAGCTTTCATGCTTGCTTAGCTTTCCGGTAAAAAGCATGTATGACACAATCCATGTAGAAGATGGACGGACGTTCTTGGCTGGGGGGGATTTAGGAGGGGGACATTCTGAGCGGCAAAAATCGTATCTAAGAGAAGATTTTAATGCAGTTGTAGAAGATATGTATAAGGCGCGGGAACAACAGGGCCGCCATTTAGAAAGATATCAGGCGTATATCGCCAACAAAAGGGAAAATCCGGATAACCCTGCTGTTAAATAGCTCACATCAGAGGTGTTGTGTAATAAGTGTGGAGGGCAGGAAATTCTCGCTGGAAGTCGCTAAAAACTTCTTGTAAGACATAGCTATGTCCGTTTCACCACGTTTTTTGCAGGAATTGCGAGATCGCCTGACCCTGTCCGATGTCATCGGCGGGCGCATCAAGCTGACTCGAGCGGGAAGGGAATTTAAAGGCTGCTGCCCATTCCACCGTGAAAAGACACCATCCTTTCATGTGAATGATGAAAAACAATTCTTTCATTGCTTCGGCTGCGGCGCGCACGGAGATGCTCTGGGCTTTGTCATGCGCCACGACAACTTGTCCTTCATCGAAACAATCGAGCAACTGGCCTCCAAAGTCGGAATGCAGGTTCCGAAATCCTCCCCTCAGGATGTGACCCAATCCAAAAAAGATAAAGGCCTTCACGCGCTATGCGAAGAAGCCGCCAAATGGTTCGAAGAACAGCTTCATAACCCGCGCAACCGTGAAGTGTTAGCCTATATCAAGGGCAGGGGGTTTGGTGACGAGATTATCGATGCATTCCGTCTGGGCTACGCTCCCTCCGATGACCAAGCTTTGCGCAATCATCTGAACAAAGCAGGATATTCGGACGCGCAAATGATCGAGGCAGGGGTTACAAAAGCCTCAACGCGAGGAACTGCCCCTTATGCATTTTTCCGCGACCGCGTGATCTTTCCAGTCACAGACGCAAGGGGCCGCGTCGTGGCCTTCGGGGGTCGTGTCTTGCCCGAACATATGCGGCCTCCTTCGCGCTCGGATTTCACACCGCCAAAATATATCAACTCAGCCGATACACCGCTCTTTCATAAAGGAAGAACACTCTATGCCGGACAGCATGCCCGCATCTCGGCCAAAGAACACGATGTCCTCGTCGTCGAAGGCTATATGGATGTAATCGCTTGTCAGCAAGCGGGATTTAAAGGGGCAGTTGCTCCATTGGGAACAGCTCTGACCGAAGAGCAGATTGTTATTTTGTGGAAGATGATCCCACATGAAAACAAAGAGCCTATACTATGTTTTGACGGAGACGAAGCCGGATATCGCGCCGCAGTCCGCGCCGCAGAGCGCATCTTGCCGCTTTTGAAATCATCCCACTCCGCAAGGCTGGCATTTCTGCCCGAAGGCGACGACCCCGATACATTTATCCGAGATAATGGCGAACAAGCCTTCCAACAATTGCTGAATCGCGCAGTGCCTCTGGTAGAGTTTCTATGGGCGCACCACACCGCTGGAAAAACATTCGTGACCCCGGAGCAAAGAGCAGGCCTGTCCACGAAACTTGATGAAATAGCAACCATCATCCCTGACAAACAATTGCAATATCATTACAAACAGGCATTCAGGGAAAAGCTGAACAAACTTTTCGGCTTTGGCTGGAACAAAAACAAGGCATCAAGCTTCTCGAACCAATCTAATAAATCTGCCGTCCAAATCAAACTCCCACCAGTCGGAAAACGTCAGGCCGAAGGAATGGTTCCGCGATTACTCCTTTTGACCGCGCTCAATCACCCCGAAATCTACCCGTATATCCATGAAGATTTCCATCGGCTGGAACTCGATGATCCCGATCTCCAGACCCTTCAGGAGGTCTATATAGAGATTCTGGAAAATTTTGAGGCAGAAAATGCAAGTCAATTTGACGCTGGCGAGCCTCAAGAGCTTGACAAAACATCACTTTTGAGCCAAATAACTGCGCGGGGCTTGACCGAAATTTGCGACAGGCTGATAAAAAACGAACGCCTTTATGTCCACGCCGGATTTGCCCGGCCCGACGTCTCCCCCGAAAAAGTGCTGGAAGGATGGAAATCCCTGATGGCTCAGTGGGAAAAATCCCGCTTTTCTGCGGACTTGCAGGCAGCCAGACAAATGCTGGCCACCGCCATGACCGAAGAAAATGAGAGCAGGGTTCTGGCCCTCAAGCAGATGCAGATTGAACAGGCTGAGGAAAGTCAGTGATTTTCACGCCTTAGACCTTTGTTTTTTCTGCGAAATCGGCTTTAATCAGCGAATCGAATCGATTCGGTTGTTGTGATTCGTCTTCCTCATGAAGAGAAATGCAAAGCCGAATTTTTGGGAATTTAGTAACGGGCAAAACGGGCAAAAGCATGGCGGCGAAAAAGCAAGTAAAAACACCTGCAAAAACCACGAGCAAAGCAGGAGCAAAAGCAGCTCCGAAATCCAAAGCAAAGGATTCAAAGAAAACCACCACAACAGCTTCAACCAAAGCTGTTACGAAGAAAGTGGAAAAAGAGAAAGCCTCTAAAACTACTCCCAAAACAAAAGCAGTAACGACCAAAAAAGAAACAACATCCAAAGCTCAGACAGAAAAGCAGACGAACAAAATGGCAAAAACGACGGCGGCCAAAAAGACAACCAAAACAGAAGCAAAAGCAGGAAAAGCAACCAAAGCGTCACCGGCAAAAGAAACGAAGGCAGCAAAACCCGCTAAGGAAAGCAAAGCAAAAACTGCAAAGGCTGCCGAAGTTGAAGACGTTGTAGAAATCAACGAACCGAAAGCGGCAAAGCCAAAGAAAGCAGCCGCATCCTCTAAAAAGAAAAACGCAGCCGATAAAAAACCGCCGGCCGAACTGGCTATTACATCCGGTCAAAAAGGCAATTTGGAAAAGATTGTCAAAAAACTGATCTCCAAAGGAAAAGAGCAGGGCTATATCACCTATGATGACCTGAACAATACTTTGCCAGCCGAAGAGTTTTCTTCCGATCAAATCGAAGATGCAATGGCAACCATTTCGGATTCGGGCGTTCAATTGGTTGATAGTGCCGATGACGCCGGTGAAGAGGAAAACCAAAACGACGCAAAAGGCGACAAAGACGACGAAGAATATGAAAGCGGCGGGAACATCTCTGACGATGATACCGGCCGTACCGACGACCCCGTGCGCATGTACTTGCGTGAAATGGGAACCGTTGAGCTTCTCTCCCGTGAAGGCGAGATCGCAATTGCAAAACGGATTGAAGCCGGCCGCGAGACTATGATCGGCGGGATCTGTGAATCCCCTCTGGCAATTGAATCCATTATAGCTTGGTACGATGCCCTGCAAAAAGGGGACATTCTCTTGCGTGAAGTCATTGACCTCGAAGCAACATATGGCGGAGATAACGCCTTTGACGGCTCCGGAGACGGCGCAACACCTACTCCTGTAGAAAAACCTGCACCGGCCCCAAAAGAAAAGCCGAAAAAAGAAGAAAAGAAATCTTCTGACGACGAAGAAACGCCAAATCCAGAAGGCGAAGACGGCGAAGAAGGATCAGGAGATGACGGTGATGAAAACTCCCTGTCTCTCGCCGCAATGGAAGCCGAACTGGCTCCAAAGGTTTTTCCTGTCTTTGAGCAAATTAAAAAGACCTACAAAAAACTGCAAAAAGCCCAACAGGAAAAAATCGCAGCAGGTAAGAACCCTTCCGCTCCGATCATTAAGAAATATGATGCCGCCAAAGCTGAAATGGTAGCACTCATGAATGATGTTCGCCTGAACGCTGCGCGTATCGACCAGTTGATCGAACGTCTTTATAAAATGAACCGTGATCTTGTGTCTCTGGAAGGGCGCATGTTGCGTCTGGCTATTGATTGTGGCGTGACCCGTGAAGAATTCCTCGGCAGCTACGAAGACGCATTGTTGATCGGAAACTGGAAGATATCCGTCAAAAAACTAACAGCCAAAGGCTGGGACAAATTCGCAGATCGCCATAGCAATGACGTGGATGCCATCCGTGACCAGATCGACGCTATCGCCTCCGAGAGTGGATTGCCGTTGATGGAATATAAACGGATCGTCACCACAGTTCAAAAAGGCGACAAAGAATCCAACCGCGCGAAAAAAGAAATGATCGAGGCCAACTTGCGTCTCGTGATCTCCATCGCTAAAAAATACACCAACCGCGGTTTGCAATTCCTTGACCTTATTCAGGAAGGCAACATCGGTTTGATGAAGGCCGTTGATAAATTCGAATATCGCCGCGGCTATAAATTCTCGACCTATGCCACATGGTGGATCAGACAGGCCATTACCCGCTCAATCGCGGATCAGGCCAGAACCATCCGTATTCCGGTTCATATGATCGAAACCATCAACAAATTGGTAAGAACATCCCGCCAGATGATGCACGAAATCGGTCGCGAACCGACCCCTGAAGAATTGGCAGTCCGTCTCCATATGCCACTTGATAAAGTGCGCAAAGTCTTGAAAATAGCCAAAGAGCCGGTCTCACTCGAAACACCAATCGGGGACGAAGAAGACTCATCATTGGGAGATTTCATCGAGGATAAAAACGCAATTCTCCCTGTCGAGAGTGCCATTCAGTCCAACTTGCGTGAAACCACAACCCGTGTTTTGGCAACGCTTACCCCACGTGAAGAGCGCGTCCTGCGGATGCGTTTCGGGATCGGCATGAACACCGACCACACATTGGAAGAAGTCGGGCAGCAATTTAACGTGACCCGTGAACGGATCAGACAGATTGAGGCTAAAGCCTTGCGCAAACTGAAACACCCGTCACGCTCCCGCAAACTGCGCAGCTTCCTCGATACCTAAAAGATTGATATGTGATGATACTATCACCGGAAATTTGGGGAGGGCTGAGCGTCGCTTTAGCCCTCTTTTCTTTGGGGCCATACTTTTGGGCCACGCTCAAGGGAACGAATAAGCCCCATATTTTTACATGGGTCATTTGGACACTCCTAACCGCCATCGCTTTCCTGATCCAATATCTGGAAGGCGCAGGGAGTGGGGCGTGGAGCGGAGGAGTCTCTACATTTTTATGCCTTGCAATCTTGATAGTCGCTCTGCGCTTTGGCGAAAAACACATCACAAAAAGTGACTGGATCGTCTTTCTAGCCGCACTCGCCGCTATCCCGATCTGGCTCATCACCGAAAACCCAATAGCAGCCGCCATATGGGTAACCGCCATCGATAGCGCAGGCTATATCCCCACACTGCGCAAAGTCTGGGCCAAACCCTATGAGGAAATGGCGTCAACTCATGCAATCGCAGCGCTAAAGCATGTCTTTGTCTTGTTGGCTGTCCAGAATTACGTTCCCGCAACAATCATTTATTCGCTCGGAATGGTGGTTATGAACTCGATTTTGGTCTTAACCATCCTTTTTAGACGTCGTTTATTGAAACCAGCGGCTTGATTTTTCTTAAGATTTGGGGATAATACCCCCCACTGGATGCGCTAGTAGCTCAGCTGGTTAGAGCAAGCCGCTCATAACGGCTTGGTCGGGGGTTCGAGTCCCTCCTGGCGCACCATATCCTTCTTCATCTCTATTCATCATTATTCACAGGTGACCGCAAAGCCTTTAGTTTATAAAGCTTACAATTCCATGTGCGTTTATCGCCGTTCACGATAAATCGTTTACAACCGGAAAATTTGGGGGCATAAATGGGAAAATACCCCCATCTTGATGATTGGAGATGCCCCCAATGCCCCTAACAGCCAAAGCGTGCCAAGCGGCACAACCCAAGGAAAAACCTTATAAAATCGCCGATGGCGGCGGAATGTACCTTGAGGTTATGCCCAACGGTTCCAAATATTGGCGGCTGAAATACCGCTGGCTGGGCAAAGAAAAGCGTTTAGCCTTCGGGGTTTTTCCCGAAGTAACCCTCGCCGAAGCTCGCGAAAAAAGAGAGGAGGCTCGTAAACTCATAGGAAAAGGGCTTGATCCATCCGAAAACAAAAAGCAGGAAAAGAGGCAAGCCGTTATTAATGCCCAAAATACGTTCCAGTCGGTTGCCATGGAATGGATGGAAATTCAAAAAGAAAGATGGACTAAGGGATATGCTCAGAAAACTCTTCGTCGTTTAGAAATGCATATTTTTCCTTGCATTGGGAATAGACCGATTTCCCAAATAAGCCCGCCCGAACTTTTGGAATGTCTTCGGAAAATAGAAAAAAGAGGCACGCTAGAAATGGCAAGCCGTGGTAGGGAATTGTCTGGTCAAATTTTTCGCTATGGCATTCAAACTGGCCGATGTGAACGCGATGCTGCTGCTGATCTTCGTGGGGCATTAAAAACCAAAAAAGCTGAACATTTCAGAACGATTGATGAAAAGCAGATTCCCGAGTTACTACATGCCTTGAGCCTGAATAATGCCCGTATTTTTGAAAGAACACGCAGGGCTGTTTGGTTTTCGTTGCTGACTTTTGGTCGCCCGGGAGAAATTCGTCAGGCATGCTGGTCACAAATAGATTTTGATGATGCTATTTGGTATGTCCATTCTGGCCTCATGAAAATGAGAAGGAATCATGTCGTCCCCCTATCGAAACAAGCATTGGCTGTGCTCCAGGAGCAAAAAGAAGAAACGGGCCATATCAAGACTGACTATGTTTTTCCATCTCAGGTGAATCCACGAAAGTGCATGAGCGATGGCACAGTGAACAGGGCGATAGAACGTTTGGGTTTTGGTGAAAGCATGGTTGCTCATGGGGTAAGGGCGTTGGCCCGTACCACGATCAGGGAGAGGCTAGGATTTGACAGTGAGATCATTGAAAAGCAGCTTTCACACAAAACCAAGAACCCTTTGGGAGAGGCCTATGACCGTACCCAATTCTTGGACCAGCGCAAAATAATGATGCAGGAATGGGCTGATTATTTGGATTCCGTTGCCAGTGAAGGAAAAATTATTCACGGAAATTTTGGAAAGGTATCATGACAATGGATAAGGTCAGATATATGGACTGCTGGGTAGATGATTTGCGTGAGCAAATGGGCAGGGTGATGTCTACCCTCGAAAAAGAAGGAGCAAGCAAAGAAGAAATCAAAAAATACAAGAAAGGTTTCTTGCAGGAGATAAAAAATGCCGAAAAGCATAAAAAAAAGCAGCAGGCACAAGTTACTGCTTTTCTAAAAATAATTGGAAAGGAAAACTGCCCTAAATCGGCACAAAAACTGCGACAAATATTTTATAGCACTAGGACGGATGAGGGGTACTGGACATTACCTGTTTTACCATTTTGGGGGATAAAAGCCATGGAAGCCATAGGGGGTCAATATATTAGAAAAGCCAATTCAGATAATCCGGATTACAAAAAATTTCATAAGAAAATAACAGGTTTGAGGGATGCTTTAAGAGATATATGCCAATATATGAAGGACCCCGATATTCAAAAATACTACGAGGTACGAGCCTATAACGATAAGGAAGTTCAAGCACACATAACTCTGAAATCCGACGAAGAATTTTTTGAACAGGTTCGAGGGCGTGGTATGCAACTGGATATGTTCCTTTTTGAAGGTAAAAAACTAGGTCGCCCCTCTCTTAAAGAATTTTACAATTTTGTCTATCAATTGGCGCGGAGATATGAAGAAATTTCAGAGCAAAAATTTACAGTTCTCAGACACCGGGAATCTGACGGGAAAAATGCCGGGGAATATGTTCCGATAACGCCCGGCCATGAGTTTATTTACGAGGCTGTCCGTTGGATATGCGAGGAATTTAAAGATACCGATGGATTGCCTGATTTGAGATATACGGACAAGAATATTTATAACGCCTGCGAACAAGCTCAGAAAAGACTAAAGGATGATAAGAATGGGATGAAAAAAGTCAAATGATGTCGCTTGACTATTCATATCCCATATAATTTTGAATATTTACTAGTGCTAGTAAACAAAATAACCCCGATAAAGTCAAACAGGAGATGCTACTTTTATCGGAGCGCTTTCTTTTTTCAATCACGTATATTTATGCTTTCCTGGATGAAGCTACGCACAAATGGATGCGTTTTAACACAGAAAGGAAAAGCTAATGACAAAAGAACTTTTGACCATCCCAGAGTTTTGTGAAGCCGTATCATGCGGACGCACTCATGCTTACAAGCTCATATCCACAGCCCAGCTTCCAGCGGTTAAACAAGGAAAGAGAACATTGATCCGACGTGAGGATATGCTGGCATGGATTAAATCCCTTCGCCCATATTCTGTAGAAAAAAAAGAGGGATAGAATGAAATATATTCAAAAGAAACGCCCCGCTGCGAACGGGGCTGGAAATTGTATCGGCTTTAATCATAACCCCCTCATAGAAGATTTGCAAGCTGTTCTGCGGTGTGCAGGATTGCCAATACGTGACCCTGTTATGGTTGACGGGAAGTTGCATCGTTTCCATGTGGTCGGAGATCATCCAAAAAGTCTCAATGGTTGGTATGTTTTTTACAATGATGGAAACGTCGCTGGGGCGTTCGGGTGCTGGAAACGTGGCATATCGCTGACGTGGTGCGCGAAGACGGGGACTGAAATGACCGATGATGAACGTATAGCTTTTCGCCAGCGGATGGAAGAAGCCAGAAACGCCCGTGAAGTGGAAGAAACAATACGTAGAAAAGACGCCGCTACAAGGGCATCGGGGATTTGGAAATCTGCACCGCTCGCGACGAATAACCATCCCTATCTGATTAGAAAGAGCGTTGGAAACCATGGTTTGCGCCTTCATAAAGAGTCGTTGGTTGTGCCATTGAGGAGTTCTGACGGTGTATTATGTTCCCTGCAATTTATTGATGCAGATGGCAAAAAGCGCTTCCTGTCCGGTGGGCGCATGACAGGATGTTATTTTCCCATTGGCGCTCCTATGGGCACGCTTTGTATTTGCGAAGGGTATGCCACTGGTGCCAGCCTTCACGAGGCGTCAGGTTATGGCGTTGCGGTGGCGTTTAGCTGCAATAATCTCTTGCCTGTTGCTCTAACTTTACGGGCCAAATTCCCGCGCACAAAAATTATTTTATGTGCTGATAATGACACGAAGACAGTCGGAAACCCGGGTTTGACTCATGCGAGGGAGGCTGCCGTTGCTATAGGTGGATTTCTGGCTGTCCCACCTTGTCATGGTGATTTTAACGATCTGCACAGAGGAGAAAAATCATGACAGAGTCATCAGTGATTTTGGAAGTACTGGATCAAGTGGGAGCCTGTGAGCCTAAGAGGGTATTAAAATCCTACGCTCTCGGCGATTTTCTGCGTCTGGAAATCCCTCCGCGTGAGGATATTCTTTCACCTATTCTGCAAACGCAAAGCCTGTCTATGATTTACGCCAAGCGTGGTGTAGGCAAAACGCATTTTGCGTTGAATATAGCGTATGCCTTGGCCTGCGGTGGAAGTTTTTTGAAGTGGTCAGCTCCACGTCCGTGCAAAGTTCTTTATATCGACGGTGAAATGCCAGCCCACGCGATGCAGGAACGCCTTGCAAAAATCGTGAAAGAAAGCGGATTGAAAGCTGATCCAGAATGCTTCCAGATTATCACTCCTGATATGCAGGATAATGGGATGCCGGATATTTCTACGCTCGAGGGGCAGGAGATGATTGAACCGTTCGTTGAGCAAGCCGAATTTATTGTGGTCGATAATATCAGCACTTTGGCTCGAACGGGCAAGGAGAATGAGGCGGAAGGTTGGCTTCCAATACAGGCATGGGCGTTGAGCCTGCGGAGCCGGAAGAAGTCTGTCATGTTTGTTCACCATGCTGGGAAAGGCGGTCAGCAACGTGGTACTAGCCGCCGCGAGGATGTTCTTGATCTCGTGATTGAGTTAAAGCTCCCTGATGATTACAAGGCTGATGACGGCGCACGGTTCGAGGTACATTTCGTCAAGGCAAGGCATCTTGCCGGAGGTTCTGCGGCTCAGTCCTTTGAGGCACAGCTTGGAGCAGACGGTTGGTCTCATCGTAATATAGAGAGAGCAGAGTTGAAGCAGGTCTTAGCTTTGAAGGAAGAAGGACGGTCTTATCGCTACATTCAAAAGGAGACTGGCATCAGCAAGGCGCGAGCTCAAAGGATGGTGAAGGGGTATGAAGAGAAATCATAGCATCATCTCATTGTCTCACTCTACTACAACGGGACAGCGAGACATGGTGGGACAGCGTTGGGACATGATGAGGAGAAATAGAGTGTTAACGCATTGGAAAAAAATGGTTTTGGAATGGGACAGTTCTGGGACAGTTATTGAGACGCATATGATTTCCTCTTTCGGGATTTAACCGTGACGCCCCGGCATGGCTCTAATGGTGTAGGGTAAACGTCTGTAAAAAATATAGTTATAAAACAATAAGTTAGAAAAATGTTACGGTTTGAATTTAATCCTTAGGAGTAAAAGGCATGGAAAATTCGAATATAGCAGAAGCGGGAAAATCAACTCGCTTTGGTCAGCCTGCCGGGCCTGATCCCAAAGGGGATGGAACAAGGTTGGCTCCGTGGTCAGTCAGGAAGCAACTTCGTCGTTTGATGCTCTTCCCTGTTGATCTCAATAAACCAGCCACCATAGAAGATAAACTTAAATGGCTTGCTGGGCCGAATGGGAAGGTTACTGATGCTATGATACTTGCTGTTTACCGATGTGAGCAGGCAAAGCAAAACTGGCGAGCTATGAAGGATTTAATAGAAGCTGTGGATGGTAAACTGTGAAAATGCGGATTCTTTCAAAGAGTATGGTTGTAAATCACATTATTGACCGCTATGAATAGGATAGTTTGTCCTAATTGGCAGACTGGGGCCTGATAAACCCCGCATTAGACGGTGGCGTGTCCGTCATCACGTCGCTTCTCGGCATATGACCGGGGAGCGGCGGCGTATGTCCAAGGCTTCGGCTAAAAGGCCGTCGCGGTCGTTCTAATGCGGCTTTATCATCTCCGGTCACCAGAGTAGGGCAGCTCTGGTGATTTTTTTATGGAGAGAAATTATGTTTCCGAAAAAGCTCTTTTTTCCTCTGATCGGGGTATGTGGACTTCTGTCAGCCTGTCAAACAGCAGAGGGTTACAGACAAAGGCTTGAGACATATAGGGGGATGTCAGAACAGTTTGTGGTTCAAGACTGGGGCGTCCCCAATAACTCATATGAATTGAAGAACGGTGGGAAGGTTATACAGTATCGCCGTGACGATACCTATATCGTTCCGGGAGCGACAACCTTCTCGCCTCAAACGACATACCACACTGGAAATGTGTACGCCAACAACGGGTTGTATGGCTCGTATTCTGGAACAAGTACCACATATACTCAATCTCAAGCGCCGGATGTAGTTATTAGAAATTTTTGTGAAACGTCTTTCATGCTTGATCCTGAAAGAGTTGTTGTTGATTATACTTTTGCAGGTAGTGGATGTGTAGCTCCGGAAGAATCTTCTTCATCTTTTCAAACTTCAAAGCAGGCAGAGGCGATAAGGCTATGCAATCAAACTTTGCCAACTGGTACAGTGGGGCCAAAATTCCAAAAATGTGTTGCTGAAATAACAGGCGAATAAGGTTGGAGGAATTTGATGGGCCAAGCAGATATTTTTCTTCGAGTTGTCTTTTTAGCTATGGGATTGTTGTTCGCTGGTGTGTTTTTATTATTTTCATCACCGAGTAATGCGGAGCAACAAATTGATATTTCAAGGCTGAAAAATGCAGCTGATCTTGGCGAAGTTGATGCGCTCGTGGGCTTGGGTGGGTTGTATTTGAATGGAAAAATAGTTCCTAAAAATCCTGAAAAGGCAGCACAGCTATTTCTAAAGGCCGCAAGAAAGGGTGATGTCGAGGCTATGCAGATTGTCGCGGGGTTATATAGCGATGGGACGGGTGTTGAGAAAGATTTGAATGAAGCCTTTGTGTGGATGACTATGGCGGCGGAATATGGAAGCAGTTTTGCGCAAGTTATGGCGGGGAAATATAATTTCTGGGGGATTGGCGACATACCGCCGGATAAAGAAGAAGCGGTTAGGTGGTGGAAGATGGCAGCGGGGAATGGCGAACATATGGCTCAATCAATGTTGTCCGCGTGTTACTTTTATGGGGATGGGGTTGAGCGTGATATTGAAGAGGCGTACTTCTGGGCACTGGCGGCATCCGAGAAAAATGATCCTGTCCGCCAAGAGTTTAGAGGATTTGTTGAGGAACAACTGACAAAAAACCAGAAAGAAAATGTGATAGCTCGTTATATCGAGTGGTCTGCCAAAAAAGAACATAAATAACGATAGGTGACGGGACATTATGGATCACGGTATTGCTTTCTATATTTGGACGACATGTTCTGTTGTTGTGGCGTTGATTGTCAGCTACATTGCTATCTTTCATACCTCGAAGTTTAATCAACTCATGGCAACAGCATTTCCTGGCGAATACTCGCACAGAGAATTTGAACCTTTGCCTATCTATCATCCCCAGAGAATTTGGCGCATTGCTGTTATTTTATTGAGTGTTCTTGGTTCTGGTACATTATTCTACGGAATTTTTATACGATTGTTAGGGTGGATGCCATATGACTGGAGAACAGAGGATGGTGATTGGCTCGCTGAATATTATTCATTATGGGCGGCCATCTTTTCAATCATTGGTATGGTTGCTTTTACAGAAGGATTGCAAAAACTGGTTGCTCGCCATTGCGCATTGGAGGGGTATAGATTAACCTCAGAAAGGTTTAATGATATACTCTACCGTATTTTGACATGTCCGCGAGAGGCATTGGATTTTTGGGCTAAGCATGGTGAGTGTGTTCTCGGGTACCAATCTGATGTTGGCTTTATTTGCCGTGATGAAGCTGAGCACCTCACCACTGTCATAAAAATTATTGGACAGTACAGGCAAAATCCTCATACGGGAGTGGCCGTGCAGAAATGGATAAAAAATACAGTTCGTCATCGTATTAATGGAGGTGTCTGGATTGACGATGATGCTCAGCATATAAGTGATAAAGCAAAGGACCTTATAAACTTTGTTAAGCAATATCGGTATGACCTTGAACCATTTGGCCTTGTAGATGAAAAGCTGCGTGATCTAATTCTAAAGTCTCCTGATGGGTGGTCTCCACCCAAGTTTTATAAGGGCGGTGAAGTAACATCTTGCGTAGGGAGCACATCTATAAAAACCACCTATGAACAGCAGCAGCAGCGGCTCATTGAAAAAATAATTTGGGCTGACCAGCTTGGGGCTATTGATGCTGTTGATGAATTCTTTAGAAGAAATAAAGCATAAACGATGAGACATAATCTGCTGACTGCCTATCTGCAAACCGAATACCGAGTGCCAATGGTTGGCCGCATGAATGTTCTTAAAATTGATTACAAATCGGATTTTTTGGAAT
Organism: Alphaproteobacteria bacterium; assembly: GCA_020442425.1. Taxonomy (GTDB): domain Bacteria; phylum Pseudomonadota; class Alphaproteobacteria; order Micavibrionales; family Micavibrionaceae; genus UBA1573. Next base: position 27,695 of record JAGRKB010000011.1, read on the forward strand.
GGGGGCACATTCGGGGGCATAAGCGAAAAACGTTTTTATATTTCATTAAATTTATCAATAGGTTACTTCTTTAGTCCCAGTCCCTCCTGGGCACCATACTAAAAAAAATCCCCCTCGGGGGGATGATTTGTATGGTTGCAATAGTGCGGAATTTGGATGTCACTGCTTAACACAAACGCAAACTTTGAAAATTTCGTCGCGGAATGCAATAACGCAAAAACGGTTGAAGACCTTTATCAAACCACTTCTAAATCCCTAAATCGACTAGGCTACGATAAAGTCATTTTTAGCATTATCAAAGATCTAGATGTCACCCCCGAGGGAAGAACCGTTGGAGTCTTCAACAATTATCCCGAAGATTGGCAAAAATACTATGCCGAAATGAAATTCGATCAAATAGACCCTGTCATAAAATATGCCGCCGTTAGCTCCGAACCGTTCAGATGGAAAGACTTACACAAAAAAATAAAAATGACAGCCAAGCAGAAAAAAGTCCTGCAATTGGGAGAAGATGCAGGCTTGCAAAACGGAATTGTTATCCCCATCAGAGGAAACAGAGCCCAACTTTCAGGATTAGGCCTAGCTTCAACAGAAAAGATTGACGCCTGTGATGTAAGGCTGGATATTGTGAACGCTCATTGTCAGCAGTTCTTCTTAAGTTACAAAAGGCTATTTTCAAAAAACGAAGTGGAAGAAGAAATTCTGGGAGATACGCTAACCCAAAAGGAAGCTGAAATCTTGACATGGGCTGCCATCGGGAAAACGGATGAAGAGATAGCCACAATCTTATCAATTAGTCGCCATACAGTTGACACTCACATGCGCCATATTTTTAGAAAGCTGGATGCAACAAACAGAATTCAAGGTGTTGTAAAAGCCATTACACAGGGATTAATTAACCCCTAGCAATAAATATCACGAAATCACGTGATACAATTTCCCCCTGATTTTTGATTGAATGGCTTGGCTTGAGTAAACCAAGCCTATTGAAAACCAACAAAAAATCAGGAGTCAGTACAAAAAATGGCACAAAGTCGTTCAGCAATAGCCGCCAATGATACCCGCTCAAAAAATAAAAAAATTGAAGAGATCATTGCCGCATTGGATTATTTGAGAATAGAAGCACGAAAGTCCGGAAACGAAGATATCTATAATCTCATAGACTCGACGTTCTCGATTTGCCTCCATACGTTTTGCATCATTAATCGATATGAGCTGAACAAAACCATGCCAAATATCGGAAAAAGAGAGAGCAGGGAAGACTGATTGCTAATTACTGACTTTCCACCGTTTATGCAGCCAGAGCCATTGCTCGGGACGCTCAGTAATCCAGCTCTCAAGGATGGAATGAGCCTCCTTCAAAAGAGTATCTTCATCTTTTGAAATGTCCAAAGACGGATAAAAACTGACACGAAATTCGACTCCGTCCAAACGCTCGACCCTAACGGGAATAAGAGGGCACTGGAACTTTTTGGCAAGCTGGATAAAAGCAGTCGAAGTCATCGCAGGCCGACCGAAAAAATCAGCCTCAACCCCTTGGTTGTATTTTTGGTCAATGAGGATGCCGATGCGCCGCCCTTGCTTCAGCGCAGATACAACCTGTCGCATCCCTTGAGACGACTTCGGATAAGTCCGCAACGCCCCGTTCATACTGCGGCACTGCTGTAATATATCTTCGACATATGGGTTATTCGGAGCGCGATAGATTAGGTCAACATCAATATTGTACGGCCGTAGGGCAGGGGCAGAGATTTCCCAATTGGCAAGATGTGCCGAAAAGAAAATCGCAGGAGTAGCGCTTTGCGCCAACCCGTCCAAATGCTCATACCCTTCGAGAATGATATGATTCTCAGCAATATTGTATAAATGAGGATACTCGGCGAAAATACGCCCCAAATTATCCCACATCCCGCGTAAAATTTTACGAGCCTGCCCGTCATCAACCGGAAGAGAGTCGGTAATATGCCGCAATGCTTTGCGTTTGGAGGAGAGCATCGGCCCAACCATCCCCAACAAAGCCCCCCCTATGGCAGAGGCTCTCGCAGGAGATAACATCCCGAAAAATGAAATCAAAAGCCTGACCAGAGCGGCTTCTATAACATATCTGAACTTTTTCATGATGCGGATAACCTGCCCCGAATAAAATCTACTACAGCAATCTGATCTTCCCAAACCAATGAAACCTTCAGCTCATCAACAAGAGACTTCTGCGGAAAATCAACAAGCCGCACAGCGTCTTTGCTCGTCGTAATCAATCGCGCTCCGAGGGCAGTGGCTTTTTTCCCGAGCGCAGCCAAATCATCAAAACTATAGGCATGATGATCGGCAAAACTTTCAAATCCGACAAGCTTCACGCCGCAATCCTGAAGACTGGATTTGAATTTTTGAGGCAAACCGATCCCGCAAAATCCAAAATAGGGCTGATCCAGAGACAACTCGGAAAGATTTGTCGGACGAAGGGCCGCTCTGAAAACGGGTTTCCCACTCGAAAAAATCATAGAACAAGACGAATGTGTCGGATCACCAATAACAATAAAGGCATCAATCGCAGGTATGGCATCTTCAAACGTCACCCGCAAAGGCCCAGAGGGAAGAGCAAGCCCGTTCCCGAACCCGTGCGCCCCGTCCACAACACAAAAAGAGATATCTTTTGCCAGATCATAATGCTGCAACCCATCATCCAGAACAACAATATCCTGCCCGCACCGTGCCGCAAGACACGCGCCGTCATAGCGACTTTGCGCCACAATCGTCGGGCCAATATCGGACAAAAGAACCGCTTCATCCCCCCATTGATCGGAAGTCGCAGCCTCTTCAACATAACAAGGCCCAACAACGCGGGAATGATACCCGCGCAACAAAAAAGCAGGAGCTTTCGCTAATTGATAATCTTGCAAAAGTTTAAAAAGAGCAACGACAGTAGGGGTTTTGCCGCTCCCGCCCGCATTGATATTGCCGACGCAAAGAACAGGCAACGGCGCGCGCCGCGCATCAGTCCGATTATAATTGTACCGATCCGCCCATTGATAAAGCGCCCCAAGCGGAGATAACAAACGCGCCATAAAATCAGGCTTATCTTTGTACCAAAAAGAAGGCGTCTTCATCCCAAAGCCTCTTCTTTTGTATGGTCGGGATGTTTGAGCAGCGGCAAACGTGCCAGCAGGAAAACAGGTTCCAGCTCTTCAATAATTTTCGCCAGAATATGAGTTTTGCTCTCCGCAAACTGATAAGAACGGTCTATCTGCTCTTGACGCAGCATTTGAGACGCAAACAAGGCGCGCAGGCGCTCGGCCAGTTCATCCTTATGATCGAGCGGAATAGAGGCCTGCGCTGCATCCATTTGGTCAAAAATCTCCTGCAAATTCTGGACATGAGGTCCATGAAGCACCGCACAGCGAAGCAACGCCGCTTCAAGCGGATTATGCCCGCCGCCACCATCATCACTAAAGCTGCGCCCGATACAAGCAATAGGGGAGAGCGCATAAAACAAACCAAGATCTCCCAACGTATCAACCACAAAAAGAGAATGTTCATGATTGGGAGTTCTATTTTTTGTTTTTGTTCCGTAAGATACCCTGCGTTCTTGATACGTAGATTCAATCGAAGCGCTGCGCTCCGGATGACGCGGCACGACAATCGTCAACAAATCAGGATAGTCATTGACAAGAGCCAGATGAGTTTCCAACGCTAATTCTTCTTCGCCTTGATGCGTGCTGGCATAAACCCAAACCGGACGATCACCGATAGCCTTTTGCAAATCAGACAATTCTATAGCGTCATAAGGCAAAGGCGACGCACAATATTTGATATTATCACTCGTCACAACAGACCGCGCCCCTAACTGGTCGTAATAATATCGGTCTTGGTCTGTCTGCGTTAAAATAATGGTAAAAGAGGATAGAATTTTCTCGGACAGGCCTCGGGCATAACGCCAGTTACGAAATGACTTTGGCGACATTCGCGCATTCAATAGCGCCGCAGGAATACGTCGCTTCCCAATCTCAGCAACAATAAAAGGCCATAATTCGGACTCCGCCCATAAGACAATATTAGGTGCCCAATGATCCATAAACCGTCGCACCCACTTCGGACGATCAATCGGCAAATATTGATGAAAGGCACGCTCCGGCAATCTCTTCTCGAGCAGCAGCGCCGCTGTGCGTGTAATCGTCGTCACCATCGCATGCGCCTGAGGATTTTGATCCAGAAAAAGCGAGATCATCGGCAACATCGATTGAGCTTCCCCCACACTCGCAACATGCACCCATAGCAAAACCCCTTGTGGTCGGGGCAGGGAAGCCTGACCAAAACGCTCTTCCAAACGTTTGGGGTCTTCTTTCCCCGCACGCACACGCTTATTGAGGATCATCCGCACCAGCGGCTCCCCAATCGTCATGGTTTTTTTATAGAGCCAGAACAAACTCATACGCCAAGTAACTCCAGAAAAGCTTCAGGCCCTTTATAGGGCCTGAGAGTAAGAAAACCAAGGGGAAATAAAGCCCATCAGGATATTATGGCAGTCCCGCACTACAGTTTGAGCTTGTTCCCGATTTACAGCATTTCGGATTGGTGCCACCACTTGGAGAGCATCCCGGATTCGGACAAACAATCTCGCGATCTCCGCCTGTTCCCCCCAACAAAACACCAGTCGGAATACCAACGGAACAGTTCCCGCCAGCCTCGGAAAGTGGGGCAACAATCGCCGTAAACAAGCTCATACTATCAAAGCTGGTTCCCCAAGCCACAGAGTTCATATGGCTTTTAGGAGTCCCCCAAGATCCAGTACCGGAGCAGTTACTAGGCTTTGTTGTTGGTCTATTTGTTTCGGCATCAGCAAGTGTTTGGATCTGGGATATATTGAGAACTTTACAGCTGGCATAATCCCACAATCTTCTGATATTGCCACAGCCACTGTTCTGTGCAGACGAGGAGTGCCCACCCGCTAAACTGTGGCCAAAATTGGAATTAATATAAGTGTTCACTGTCCCATTAAAGGCATTCATGCTGCTTCCGCCATCAAAAGAGAAGTTCTTAGGAATGGCGCTAATCCAATTGGAATAACATCCCAAAGTAATCACAGAGTCCGGTTTCCAAACCAAAGCCTGATTATGCATAAACTCGCGCTGTGCCTCCATCCAGGCTTTATCTTCTAAAGCTTTCATAAAATTGACATCACAAGCCGAATCATAAACGGAGGTTGCTTTTGCTATATGAGGAGTTAGAAGCAAACAAAAGGCTACAGAAAGCAGCGCAACCTTGCGGGATATTGATAAAAACACCATAATTCCTCCAAACTCCGAGTACGAAAAAGAGCAAAAGCGCGATTTCGATGAGAACACGACCATATAAACTATAGTTTACAATAGGATGGGGTGGTTTGGCAAAACAAACCTGAATTTTCCCCCAAAATTAGGCTTCTTCCAGATCGATATCCAGAATAGACATATTAAAGTCGTAGGAGACTTCCCCTTCGTCGTTATCCTTATAAATCGTGCCGATAGCCTCTCCATTGAGGTAAACTTCAACAGAATCGGCCACGCGGCGCTTGCGAATGGTCAAACCCGGATTCCCGAATTTCTTCTGCAAATAGTTCTGAAGATTGGTAATATCTGTATCGTTTAAGTCCATACGATCCTCTTTAAGAGTAAGGTTTTATTAATTCAGCTCTGTGGTTTTAGCCTGTCTGGCCGCCCCCGTCCAGAGTCAATTCTTAGTCAATTCTTAATGAGACATCAATCCGGCCTCGATTTTCTCCTGAACCAATTTGCAAAGCGCTTTGCGATCCAACTCCGGATCAGGCTCCACAACATCCAAAAAGGTCATACGAACCGTCGCACCGCTATTTTTAAGAAAATCCCAGATATGCGGCCCGAAATCCATATCCCCGTACCAAGAATAAAGATCACGACTTTGAGGTGTAACATCCCGCCCGTTGACCGACACTAGCTCCAACACAAAGGGCTGAATAGCGACAGGCTCCATATCTTTGGGCATCGCAAGCGAAAACAAGGAAGATTTGAATGGCAAAACTTCAGTTCCTGCTGACGAGGTCCCCTCAGGAAACAGGATCAGGCTTTTTCCTTGACGCAACATACTATCCAAGGCATTGGCAACTTTCTTGGCATGGGCAGATGTGCGGCTGATAAAAGCGGTTTGCTGTACAGTTGATAGAAAACCGATTACAGGCCACCGTGCAACTTCTTCCTTGGCAATAAAAGACGCCAACAAATAAGATCCGATCACCGGAATGTCGAGATAGGACAAATGATTGCTGATATAAATCAATTGGCGATCATGAACCGGCTTTCCGCGAATTTCGGTTTTAAGGCCGATAATAAAACTGACCCCACAATGCCAAAAACGCGGAATATAGTAAGCACCTTTTCCTTTATGAAATAACAGAACAATCATCTGCATCAAAACCAAAGGAAGGCTCCACAAAGCAAGAAGAAAGATTTTAAAGACCGCCTTGAATGAACTCATGATTCAGGATTCTCTTTTCTATAGGTTTGGTTAAAGCTTGAGTCGGACAAGATTTCTTTTTGTATTTTTCGCTCAAAATGTTTCATGTATTTCGCAGTAACTTGATTGGTCGGCAAAACAATACAAACATCAATGCAGTTAAAATCTGTATCCAGATAAGCACCACTTCCAATATAAGCCCCAACTCTCAAATAACCCTTAATAAGAGGGGGGAGGGATACAAAAACCCGCTTAGCATTAATGCTATCCTTATCGGGCAAAGTCAGTCCATCCAAGCAGTTCGGACTGGCAACAGGGCATAAACTCTCCGGAGGTTCATGAAAATGCTTTAGATAGGCCAATTGCCCAAGGGCAGCTTCAGGGGAGGTTCCTTGTAAACTCGCACATCCGAACATTAAATCAATCTGGTGTGTAGCCAGATAATCGGCAATACCCTCCCAAAGCTTTTGCATGATATGTTTGGTTCGGTATTCGGGCAAAACGCAAGAGCGCCCCAATTCCAAAAGCTTCGCTCCACTTTTGAGTAAAGGCTCGATATTAAATTCGTGGGACGTATAAAACTCTTTGCCAGCGGGCAGGCGTTCTTGCCGGAATAAGCGATAGGTTCCGACAATTTGCCCGTCTTCGGGTTTGCGCGCCTCGTCAATAATAATCAAATGATCGGCATACGCATCATATTCATCAAAATCACGTTTCTGAGCCCGAACCTCATCTGAGGCTTTGGCTCCAAACTCTTCATAAAAAACAACATATCGGAGATGTTGTGCAGCACGCACTTCGTCTTCGGTTTGGGCTAAACGCAGAACAATCTGATCTTGCTGGTCATCGTCTTCCGGGGTCATTAATACGGTCTCTTCTGGATTATGTTCATAATTTAACAGAAAATCTGCCTTCCAGCTTGCTCTCTCATTTTTTCTTTCGTATCGTAAATCAATGAGTAAGATTCGCAACATTCTTTTTGTGTGCACCGGGAATATCTGTCGTTCTCCGATGGCAGAGGCTGTTATGCGATATAGAATAAAAAAACACCCGAAACAAATTGATTTTATTACAGATTCTGCCGGAACGCACAGCTATCATGTCGGCGAAGCTCCGGATTTCAGAACCATCAGAATGTGCCATGAAAACGGCATTTCATCAGAAGGCATTACGGCCAGACAATTCTCCAAGGAAGATTTTGGCAAATTTGATTTGCTGCTAGGGATGGATAAAAAACACGTAGCTTTTATGAAAGAGGCTGCAACTCCGCAAGATCATCCCAAAATCCACCTTTTCATGGAATATGCAGGCCTCGGAAAATTGGATGTCCCTGACCCGTATTACGGAGAAATGGAAGACTTCCTGCAAGTTTATGAAATGGTCAGCAAAGGAACGGAATCCATTCTGGATATGATAACACGCGAAATACAGCAAACATCTGCCGCAGAAGAATAAGGCTTGATAAATTAAGACTGAATAATAAGACTGAGCAATAGGGAAACCGAAATGACAGCAGACAAATCATCATCTAATCCGGCTCTGGTGCCTGTTGATGGAAAATACATTTTCCAACTCTCCCCAACAACGCGGGTAAGATTTAACGCCGACGGCTGGGTAGAAGAAATCGGCAAAGGCGGCGATGAAGACCCCATCGGCACCCGCCTGCAAGGCAAGCCGAAAAGCAAACGCGATGATGTTTATGCCCGCCGCTTTTATGATCTGTTTTCACGCTGTGTTATTCTGGACATCTTCCCGAAAATATCATCGGACATGAGTGGAACAGGCGGCATAATTCTCTTCAAAGATTTGGAGCAAGGCTCCCCGATGTACGAACGCGTCAACCTCATCATCGAGATCGCCAACGAAAACTTCGGAATGACCCTTACTCCATTAAAATGATAGGATTAAGAAAATCTAGGTCTTGATAACACCATCTCATCAATGGCGTGCTCGATTTGAGGCAGAGCCTTTTTCAATTTTCCAAATGTTATCTTCTGAAGTTCAATTTTCCCACTTACATATTCTGTGGTGTCATCAGGGGATGCTCTATAATGAAATTCTTCAGGAAGATCATTCTCACTACAAAGGACTTCATGCGGAAGTCCCTGTACCCATTCTTCCGAACAACGATCTACCACTACAAAACCACTTAATTGATTAAACACAACAAAGACACGTGTTGGCAAGCTATGTTGCGAAACTTCAAGTGCCCGTGCTTGATAAGTAGCTTCAAACGAGCGGAACAGATCACCAACCATGCCTTGTAGAGGATGATTGCAACCGGTAGCATAGTTTTGATAGTTGTAATTTTCTCTACCAAAAAACATTTGTTGAAGAAGGGCGCGCGTCTTTTCTTGAGCGTGCTGCAATTGATCTGGAAAACTCTGCTCAATGCGTGGTCCTAGTTTTCTCATGAGAAGGTCAAGGCGCGAAAGGCGTTCGGAGTGATCGATCATAAGGGAAATATCTCTCTCATCCATAAGAGCTTGATATTCACAAGTGGAGTCCCTATGAGGAAAGCATGCGATGAAACGAAAAAGATTGTACAAGCGTTGCTCTTGCTCAAAAGGAAGGTCTATTAATGCTCTTTTGACTCTTTCGCAGTCTTTGGCAGAAGGTATTGGCCAATCCAAAGAAGAGGGCAGCGGACTCTTAAACATATTCTTTCTGTAATGCTGTCCGCTCATCGCAAGAATAAAAGCATCGACATCACGCATAGATAATTTTTTGCGACTGAGAATGCGGTCAATTCCATCTTTAAAACCCTCGATAAAAGCAGAGCCTAGAGCTTCACGGTAACGCGCGGGTATGTCCCTCAATAAACCAAAACAGTCTGTTACGCCGCCGCATAATGCTACTTGGCTACGAACACAAGCTTTGTATCCTGATAAAAAAGCACTAAGATTTTCTTCTAGAAGTGGATAGCATTCACCTCTAAAAAATTCATTAGCATAGCGGGATGATCCATAATCCCCATTCAAATACCCATAAATAAACCAAAGCCGTTCACGAGACGGAGAGACTTCCTCCTCTAATCTAGAGACAAGACTTCTGCTAATTTTAAATAAAGGATGATCGTCTTTCATGAAAGACCTCTGTAACAAAATTTTATTTGACTTTAGGCGAGGGGATACTCATGTCACGAACAGCCGCTTCGACACGCGATATCAAATTAGGGCAGTAGTCAAAAAGCTCTTGTGCACATTCTGGTATATTTTCAGTGCCTTGTCGTAGAGCATCAAGAGAGACCCCACGCTTTAACTCTTCAGATTTGTCGGAAACAACTCTTACGCCTCTCACATTGTCGAATGCCACAAGAATCAATGGGACAAAAAGAAGTTGTCTGAATTCGAGTTGGTAGGATTTAGCAACACTTTGAAATGCCTGCCTAACTGCAGGAGTGCCTATATAATTAACTTGTGAGCATATAAATGAAGTTAGCCCAATTTCATCATTCAAAATGGCATGAGAGAGCTTTTGAGCTGTTTCCTCGAGTGTCTCGGCGTAATGAGCTTGCTGACCGGGGAATCTTCTATAGATAGAATACGCTCTATTATCCAGCTCAATAAGATTTCGAGATGCCATTACAACTTGCTGCAAATCATCTGCCGTAAAAACATTTCTGAAGGCATCAATGGGAGAGCCATTCGTAAATCTAATATCTTCAGGAACAGAGAGTATCAGTTGGTAAAGTAAATATACTTTTTCTTCCGGTGTGGTTTCAGGGTCTTTTAAAACAGATTCTCTGGTCAATGCAAACCAATTGGGATTTACAAAACTGCAGCCACGATCTGGAATAACTTTTACACGCGATTTATCCATTAAAAGGGGTCTCAAATCCAGCATGCATGCAATTCTGGCCGCATTAAATTCTGTCGGTGAAACAATCTCCTCGAGCTTTTCAGGTAAGTAAGTCATCGCCTTAACTGCCTCTTCGACGAAAACTTCTACTGCGCGAGCTTGATAGTCTTTCGGGATTTCGTAAAGAGTGCTATACGCTGGTACAAGTCCAGTTTTTGCAAAGACACTTTCCCGAATCCCTTCAGCAAATCCCCCAAAGAAGAAAATAAGAAAGCTGCGTTGTTTATTTGCTCTTGTATCAAGAAGACTTTTGAGTTCCTGATCGGAAGGGGCTTCATCATAAATAGGTGTTAAAACATCAAACAGCTCCAGCGCGTCTCTTAGAAAACGACGCTCACCGCGCCCCAAGAGATAACCTATAGACATAGCCCTTCTTAATGGTTCAATATCTTTTGCATCGTCATTTAAATATGCCTTTATGGTTTCTTGTAACTTGGCGTCAACGATTTGGTGAGGATTGGCCATTTATTCAGTCCTGTTCAATTGGTGTTATGAGAATTGAACTTATATATCCCCTTTAGGATGGGAGTGGCAATAAAAATTCTGGAAAATTATGGTTTTTCTGCGGATAAAGGAAAAAATATCAGATTTCTCTCGAATCGAGAGACCTCATCTGTCAAACTTCTCCCCAAACTCAAGTAAAAATATTGTTTAAAATCAATAACATAAAAAATAATGAAATTTATATTTGATTTTATGTAAAATTTTATGTAAATTATAATTATAGGGGAATAAATACGGGCTTCATGTCCGGTCGGTGTAAAAAAAAGTCTAGGTAGTGTCTAAAAAGTAAAGTCTAGGTGTGTCTCTGCAGACGGCGGCGGAGTAGTGGGGAAGGGTAAGATATAAGTTTAACATATTGGTAATATAGAATTCAGGGACTGATAAGAGCGAAAGTTTCCAGCAAGTTTTTTCCGTTCTGGTACCCAAACTTCACAAACCGCCTCATTTGAGGCGGCTTTTTTTTGTGGGCACTAGAAAAGCAAGAAGGCAAAACAGATAATAATCTTGATTTCCAACGAATTAACGGCTTAAGGTGCGGATATTACAAATAAAACCCCATTCAACGAAATAGTAGGAAGGACAGCGCTATGTTAACGCGTGAAGATTTGGATGTCTCGATCCACCCCAGCTTTGATAAGCATGAAAAAGTAGTAATGTTTACGGATCAGGCAACAGGTCTTAAAGCCATTATCGCGGTCCATAATACAAATCTTGGTGCTTCCCTCGGTGGCTGCAGAATTTACCCCTACGCAGAGCTAAACGATGCCGTAACGGATGTTTTGCGCCTCTCCAGAGGCATGACCTATAAATCCGCTCTGGCTGGCCTGCCTTTGGGTGGAGGAAAAGCCGTCATTATCGGTAATCCTAGAGAAATTAAAAAACCGGGATTCATGCAAAGCTTCGGAGCAGCCGTTGAACAAATGGAAGGCGCCTATATCACAGCAGAAGATGTCGGATCAACCGAAGAGGATATGATCGAAATCTCTAAAACAACAAGCTATGTGGCAGGTCTCCCTGAAAAAGAGGGCGAAGACGGTGTCGCCGGAAATCCGTCCCCTGTTACTGCTTATGGTGTCTATTGTGGCCTCAAGGCTTGCGCCCGAGAAAAATATGCAGACCCCTCCCTAAAGGGCAGAAAGGTCGCCATCCAGGGAATGGGAGCCGTCGGCTACGCTTTGGCGGAATATTTGGCAAAAGACGGTGCAGAACTATGGATTGCAGACATTCATCAAGACGTTTTGGATCGCGCTAAGGCTCAATTCGGGGATCAAGCCCATATTGCTGACGCACAAACCATTCACACCCTCGACGTGGATATTTTCGCTCCATGCGCCTTGGGAGCAGGACTTAACGATAAAACAATTCCTGAAATCAAAGCCGGCATCATCGGAGGTGCAGCCAACAACCAGTTGGCGGAACGTCGTCATGATGAAATGCTAAAAGAAAAAGGAATTATCTATGCACCGGACTACGCAATTAATTCCGGAGGCATTACCAGTGTCGGATATGAATATTTCGGGCGAACAGACCGCAATCCATACCAACACGCTCTGACTCGCGACAGCATGATGACCCATGTTGCAAGAATTGAAGAAACGCTGGGGAAAGTATTTACACTGGCGGACAATAAGACAATTGCAACCGGAGAAGCTGCTGACCAATTGGCCGAAGAAATTTTCAAGGCCGGTGCATCAACTCAGACCAGTGCCGCGTAATCGAGCGATAAGACATCGGTTCCGTTATAGAATAGAGCGGAACCGGATTATCCAACCGTTGCGCTGTGTCCCGTCCCAAGGGTTTAATATCAACCAAAGCCCGACTGCCATCCGGTATAAACGGCAAACTTCCCAACGGCATCGACAAACTCAACCCCGTATAAAGATTGGTCTTTCCGCCATAGGGATCAAAATCCTTGCGATTAGACCCGCGTACAACACCCGTTAAAACAACGCCGTTCATCAGCTCGTTCTTGAGTGTAATCTCGCCGCCAACATCACCCGCCAGAAAACGCCCGACACTGGCCTGAAGCGTTGCGCCGCTGTTCGGAATCTCGTAGTAACCATTGATAAAACCACTCAAGACCTTTTCTCCCGCAGGAGCCAATGCCCAAGAAGAGGACGGGTCACGTTTGGCAACCGAAGTCATTTCAAGACCTAGCGCCCAAGGCCGATCAAACGGACGATATAAAATCTCGGCCAAAGCCCCCGCATACATCTCCTCCAAATATCCCATACTGCCCGCAAGATGGATATCATGCCCGAGTGTTACAAACCCCGCGAGATATTGTCGCTCGAACAAGATGCGATTGCGAGTAAAGGCATGAATGTCCGAACGCACAGAAAGCGGAGAAAATCCTCGTGTATCTTCAAGGCGATTTAGATTATCAACCAGATTAATGCGCAAAGCATTCTCGGTAATAAAATGCTTTCCGATCCGCTTGGTCAGGGAAGGAAGAACAGCACTTCTGAAAAGAGATCCGGAATCCTCTTCCGATAGAGAAAGATCATTTTTAAAATCAACACGAACTCCGAAACTTTCTTTAAACTGATCCTTGGCGCGTTTAATCCCCTCGGGTAAAACAGAGTCAATCAACGTATTGCGCCAAATCTCTTCGGCACTTCCCTGATGGGTACGGCTGGCCATCTCGATATCACGGCGATTCAAAGAAAGAGAAGGGCCACGCAAGCCATATCGGGAAAGATGGAACGATATTTTCTCTGGCCTGTCTCCTGCAATATTGGATAAGTGACGTGCCCCTTGACCTATTTGAAACGCGCTGGGGAGGTGATCTTGCAAATCAAGATCCGCACCAATTGCGAGATCATCACGATACAATCTTTTTAACCCAAGACTCTCGGACGTGGCCTCAACACTTTTTTTCTGTAGAGGAGGAATATCGGGACGACCATCTTCCAGTGTAATCGCAGTAGGGGGCGCAGCCTCCCGAATTCTCCAATTCTCGACATTCGGAGAAAAAGAAATCCGCGCCATGATTTGATCACGACCAATCATCGCCGCACCAATATCAAGCCAATCCATAGGGCGATAGGAAAATCCAAGACTCCACGGCGCAGGCACATTAAAATTCGAGTAAGCAGCCTTTTCCGCATCCCAACCATTGCTGCTTAAATCAGCCTTAACAGAAAGGCCGGGAACAGAAGCAACATCATATTCGACTCCGCCGAATAATCCGGCATCCCCGCGAAACCATTCAGCAGGAGAACTTGGGTCATCTCCATCAAGGTCCCGATCAGAAGAAGAGAGAGACTTGATGAGCAGTGGATTTGGAATAGATTGCTGTGTTCCCAATCTCCCCCAACCAATCCCTGCCGTAAAATCAAACTGGTGATAGCGTTTGGACAAAGCAAGATATTCGGCCGCCATACGCTTGTGACCCAAGACAGATTGAAATCCTAAAGTTATTTCAGGGCGCATCGAGCGTTCTTCAAACAGTCTGTATTTTAAATCCATACCCGGAAATAATTCTGAATCATGAGTATCTGGATTTTTAAGCATCGACTGACGAACACCTAAATAAAGCCGATCAGAAACTTGTATCCCGAAAGAACCATGATGATAGTCCCCGACCTTCGAGGCGCCAAGCCGAACAGTGCCAACGTCATCCATTCTGGCATTGGGAACCAAATTCAGACCCAACGCCCCCGTAAAATCCGAAGTTCCCCGAGATGACGGAGAAAAAGAAGAGGCTGCCAAAGCGACATGCGACGATACACACGAAAATCCGCACAAAAAGAGAGCGCATAATTTCGAGGCCAAAGAGAATCTTGCTTTAATGTCTCTCGGTAACCGCATTGTTTTCACACATAAAATTGAATGTTCAATTTCTGCAGGAAATACGGACGTATGTCAAAGTGATCTGTTAGTAATTTCAGGATAAAATTACAATCCAAGGATGCAAAAAGATGCTAAAACTAACAAAAAATCAAGATTCTGAAATATGGGGAACTATGCCGAGCTGGATCAGAAAGCTTTTTCCTGAACGTCAAGGCTTGTTGGAAGAAGCGCTCAATTCACTGGAATTGGCTTTAATCTACTTTGATGTCGATGGCGAGTTGATAACAGCAAATTGTAAAGCCTGTGAACTTATTCCCCAATTGGCAGGAAAGAATGAAAACAGAAATGGCAATTGTAAGGATTGCGAACTGATCGGATCATGTGTCCAAAAAACATGCGAGTCTGTATCGAACGAACCGATAACAAATTATCGTCAGTTTGTGTCCTATCTTTTCGATACGTCACTGGACATCCAGGAACAAGCCGGCCTAATGCTTGAGAAGAACAATCCGGGAGATACAATTTTCCACGAAGTCATTTCACCTTCCATAGGAAAATTTTATCTGGTGCGCGTGATCCCGCAATCCTCAAAAGGAATAATAGTTGAGCTGACAGATATCTCGGCGATCAAATACCGCTCCGATGATCTTTTCAAACTCAATCGTGAGAATGTCATCCTGATGGAGGCCATTGAAACTTCACGCAAAGGAATCTTCATTTTTGAGAATGAAAGTAAAGAAAAGAATCTATTGTTTGCCAATCAAGCTGTATCGACTCTGCTGAATTTACCGATTGAAAAATATCTATCAAAACCTGGTGCTGATTTCTTAAACGATGCCTTCACGGACATAAATCCGGATATATCGGACGTACTCTCAGGAAAAAAATCAAAATGCAGTACATGGCATAATCATCAAACGAATAGTGAAGAAGTCTGGTTAGAATTATACTTCTATAAGGCCGGACAAGAGGGAAATTTGCTGATCGGATTTTTGGCCAATCAGACACAAGCAAAGTTGCAAGAAAATCGCCTGCGTCAAACACAAAAACTGGAAGCCATTGGTCAGTTGGCAGGTGGTGTTGCTCACGATTTTAACAATATCCTCGCAATCATCGAAGGTTATGCCCGCATGGCAGAAACAGCCTCCAAACGCGGCGAGCCGATTGATATGCATTTGGGTAAAATTCTTCAGGCGACACAAAGAGGGAGTGGCCTAACACGCCAGCTTCTGACCTTTGGAAAGCACCGCGTTGGCGAAACCAGCACCATAGATTTGAGCCAGCAAATCATGGAAATCAAAACGCTTTTGACGCCGTTGTTAGGCGTTGCGGTCAATCTTGAAATTAAAACAGATGGCTTGCCTCATTACATTAAAGGCACACAAGACCTTGTGTCCCAAATTGTAATGAATCTAAGCATCAATGCTCGGGATGCTATGCCGCAGGGGGGAGTAATCACAATCGAAATCAAAGCTCTTAACCGAGAAGGTATAGGAGAAGGAACCATTCTAAAGATTGCCGATACGGGAACCGGAATGACCAAAGAAGTTATGGAGCGCATGTTTGACCCGTTCTTTACAACCAAGGAACAAGGGAAGGGGACAGGGCTAGGCCTATCAATGGTCTATGGTCTTATACAGCAAATGCACGGCGAAATGAATGTCGACTCTGAACTCGGAATAGGAACAACTTTTTCAATCTGGTTCCCGAAAAGCGATGCAGCTCCCAAAACATTACTGCAGGATCAAGCGACAGAAGTTGGAAACAGACTTGCAGGAAAAACCATCATTGTTGCCGAAGATGAACCTGATCTACTCGAATTGATGCAATCAACTTTAGAAGGATTTGGAATGAAAGTCTTAAGTGCGGCAAACGGTAACGAAGCCTTAGAACTACAGGACGAATTCGAAGGTGAGATTGATTTTCTTCTAACAGATATGGTGATGCCTCAATTGGGAGGGCTAGAACTCGCAGGTTTGTTCAGAGAAATCAGACCCAACACGCACATTGTTTTTATGAGCGGGTACCCGGTACGCGGAGAAATTTCAAATATTGATTTGCCAGATGACGCGGTCTTTTTGGCAAAGCCAATCATACAGGAAAATTTGAAGAAAATTATGGAGCAAGCAGTAAGCGGCCACAGGATAGAAGCCACAGCAGGTGTGGTTTGGGAGCGATAGAATTTGTTGAAATACGTAAAAATTGAGTGGGGAGTAACTTGACGAAAAAAGACAGGAGGACAAAATGTCAAAAAATGTCGAGGGGATTAAGGACTTAAAAATACTGGTCGTAGATGACCAGTCGGAAGTAAGAGCCATGATAAGAAACATGTTAGGGGAGCTGGGAATAACCCAAATCTTTGAAGCATCCGACGGAAAAGAGGCAATGGTATTCACGGATAACGCCATGGATATGATTGATATTGTCATTTGCGATTGGAATATGCCGAAATTATCAGGCATCGACCTTCTCAAGCAAATGAGATCAGTCTATCCGGATGTCCCGTTTCTGATGATCACAGGACGCTCTGATATGGACTCGGTTTCACTAGCCAAATCCAGCGGCGTAACCGCCTATATCCGCAAACCGTTCTCTCCTGCTCATCTGGAGATCAAATTGCGGGTCATTAAGTCAAAAATGGACTCCAAACGCGTTGCATAGGGGCGTTCCTTGCTCTACCATTTGCGAATGGTTGAGTCGGAATATGACATATGCATCATCGGCGGAGGTATTAACGGAGCAGGGATCGCCCGCGACGCATCCGGTCGTGGCCTTAAAGTTCTACTGGTTGAACAAGGTGATTTTGCAGGTTGCACGTCCTCTGCCAGCTCCAAAATGATCCACGGAGGGTTGCGCTATCTCGAATTTTATGATTTTGGATTGGTGCGCAAGTCACTTGCCGAACGCGAAGTGCTAATGTCGATTGCCCCTCAAATTGTTTGGCCCCTTGAATTTTGTATTCCTCACCAAAACTCGATCCGTCCCGCTTGGATGGTAAGAGTAGGGCTGTTTATATACGATTATCTCTGGAGCCGAAAAAAACTTCCACGCTCGTCGGGCATAAACTTGAGCCGTCACAAATTCGGCATAGGCCTGAAACCTCAAATTACAAAAGGGTTTAGTTACGCGGATTGCTGGGTGGATGATGCAAGACTGGTCATTCTGAATTGTCTCTCCGCCAAAGAAAACGGAGCGACTATCCTGAACTATACCAGATGTATTGGATTGAAACGCTCAAAATCTCAGGAATGGTCAATCACATTAAAAGATGTCAAATCCGAAAAAGAATTCAAAAAAGAGTTTAAAACCAGGGCAAAGATTGTTATTAATGCCACAGGCCCATACGCCCATGAGTTCTTGAAAAACACCAATCAATTAAAAAACGACACCCCCGCACTAAGACTGGTTCAAGGCACACACATCGTCGTTCCAAAACTCTATGACGGAGATCATGCCTATTTGCTGCAACTCAAAGACCATCGCGTCGTCTTTGTCTTTCCCTATGGGGAGTATTCGATGTGCGGTACAACCGAAACCGATTTCTTAGGTGACCCGATAGAAGCCAGCGCCACAAGTACAGAAAAATCCTATCTGTGTCAGGCTCTCAACACTCATTTTGAAAGACAAACAACGCCACAGGATATCGTCTGGAGTTTTTCCGGCGTGCGCCCGTTATTCGAAGACAATGAAACGGACGTTAGAAAAATATCGAGAGATTATAGACTCTATCAGGATCGCACAGGAGACGCATTGCTCTTGAGCTTATTCGGCGGAAAAATAACGACATACAGAACACTCGCCGAAGAAGTCATGGAAATTTTAAGACAAGACTTTCCCGATATCGGAAATAACTGGACAGGATCAAAGCCGCTGCCATGCTGCCCCGTTGAGATAACCAAAAATTCAGCCCCATCCGAAGACGACCTGAAATATTTTATTGAGAAGGAGTGGGCAAGAGAAGAAGAAGACATTCTCTATCGCCGGACAAAATGGGGCGTCCATCTCCCGAAAGAACAGTTAAAAGAAACAAAAATTCTGCTGAATTCCTTGCTTGAGGAAAGAGATAAATCATGACGCACAAAAAGTTTTTGTCTATCGACCAAGGAACAACATCCTCTCGCGCAATCATTTTCTCAAGCAAAGGAGAAATGCTGGCAACCTCTCAGAAAGAGCTTCGCCTCTATTATCCGCAAAACGGATGGGTAGAACAAGACGCTGAAGAAATCTGGCAAGATACTCTGGCTTGCATCAGGGATGTCTTGAAAAAGCATCCGGATTGCGTGTCCTTTGGGATAACAAACCAGCGCGAAACCACAATTCTGTGGGATAAAAGAACAGGAGAGCCTCTTTATAATGCCATCGTCTGGCAAGACCGCAGAACCGCGGAATATTGCTCGGAACTAAAAGCTGCAGGGCACGAGAACAAGGTCACAGAAAAAACCGGATTGCTTCTTGATCCATATTTCTCCGCAACTAAAATCAAGTGGATACTCGATAACGTCGAAGGCTCAAAAACTTTGGCTGAACAAGGGCATCTGGCGTTCGGAACCGTCGATTGTTTTTTGATCTGGAGATTAACGGGAGGCAAGCGCCATGTCACAGACGCAACCAATGCCTGCCGCACCATGCTGTATAATATCCAAAACAATGTCTGGGATGACGAGCTTTTAGAATTGTTCGAAATTCCAAAAAACATTCTGCCCGAAGTGCTGGACAACGTGGCAGAATTCGGAACCACAGCAGAAGGGCTACTGCCGCAAGTCTATCCCGTGCACGGTGTCGCAGGAGATCAGCAAGCCGCACTGATCGGTCAGGCTTGCTTTGGAAAGGGAATGGTAAAATCAACCTACGGCACAGGCTGCTTTGCCCTGATGAATATCGGTGAGAAATTTAAAACCTCTCAAAACAAACTACTAACCAGCATCGGCTATCGTCTGAACGGAAAAACAACTTACGTGCTGGAAGGCTCAATCTTTGTTGCAGGTGCCGCCATACAGTTCTTAAGGGACAATATGGGATTTTTCTCAAGCGCAAATGAAAGCGAAGCCCTCGCAAAGGCCGTCGATGATACGAATGGCGTTTATTTTATTCCGGCCTTCACAGGACTAGGCGCCCCTTACTGGAACCCGAATGCCCGTGGTGCGATTCTGGGTCTGACACGCGACACCACAAAAGCGCACATCACACGCTCAGCCCTAGAAGCCCAAGCCTATCAGACAAAAGATTTGATGGAGGCGTTCGAGAAAGATACAGGCGTAAAACCAAACATCATTCGTGTTGACGGCGGATTAGTCGCAAATCACTTTATGGTACAATTTTTGTCCGACATACTGAACACACCGGTTGATATTCCAACCTGCAGGGAGACAACAGCTCTAGGTGCTGCCTATCTCGCGGCCTTGGGAAGCGGTGAATTCAAAACACTGGATGATATAGCAAAGAACTGGAATGTTTCTGAGCACTACAACCCGGAAATGACAGAACAAAATCGGGATCATTATTATGCGGGTTGGAAATCTGCAATAGACAAGTTGAGTGCCTGAGCGAGCTCTACCGATGGACTGCATCTGAAATGGCTAGGGCTCGGTCGGTATAAATATTCCGCAGGGGAATTCCCGAAATGATCCAAAAGACTTCTGAAACGTTCGACAAAGGGTTCAGGGTTTCCCTCTAGAGCTTGTTCTAATAGCATGGCGATGTCAGGATGATGTTCGAATGCCAACTGAACACGTTCATCTAGTCTTAATGAGTTTGGATGGTTTGAGTAGATTGCTGCGCACATCTCGGTAAATGCGCAAGCTCCTCTTGCCAGAGCAAAATGATATTCTTCTGGTCTGGATATGAAGCGTTCTCTACTGATGGCATCAGCGACAACTCCAATTTTTATATGCGCCCAAGTGCTGGCGGCTGAAGCACATTCCAGAGAGGAATCTTGCCGACGATAAAAGGAAAAAGACTCCGGAGATATTCGGGAATGGGTAATCGCACTCGCAAAATCATCTTGAATATCAAAAGGGACAGTTCTTTCCCGTTTAGGAGAGAAGGGCTTTTTCCTCTGTGTGGCAAAAGCATGAAGTGTGTCCATGCGTTTTGCAATCAGAAAATTGAAATCATCAAATTGTTGAGTTGTATGAGCAATTCCAAAAGCTGCCGCCAATCGAAATCTGGTATCAGATAGCAGGCCTTGATATGTTGGGTCTAAAGTTTGGATAGGCTCGCCAAGAAAACGATAGGCTATTTTTCCTTGGGCAGACCAATTTGGAGAACATCGAAGCAAATCTCCGGATAATCTATTGAGAAGAGCAAGAGAAAATAATAAGTTTTGTTCTTTTGTAGGACACTGGATTTGAAAACGACGGATGCTTTGCGTATAACGATCTTGCAAATCTATTTTATCATCAGGATGTAAGACATGGGGGCCAGTCTCATGGAGGCGCTTTGTATAGGCTTGAAAGCGCACAGCATCATCTTCATTACCAAAAATGCAATGACTGTAAGTCGCAAGCTGTAGTAACGTCCCGCGCCCAGTGATTACAACTTCTTGTTCAATGTCATGCGCAAAAGTCTCTGCATCTCTCAAAATCAGATCATATTTACGTTTTCTATTGTCCGAACGAAACGTATAAGAGACGGGTGCAGGAATGTGTGGAAAAAACAACAAGACGTCATGATCTGAATTACTTAACGCAGCATGTTGTCCCTTGTTCGCTTGTGACCCCCCTAAAAAGCCGAAAACAGGGTCTGGAAGATCAGGCCGAACACGCGCCAGAAACTGGAGAATATCAGAAGTAATATGGCCAAACTGTTTTGTCATGCAGACGGTTTAGCGCAGAAAGGAAGGAATGGTCAAGAAATATGAAAAAAAGCAAGAGAAAGGAAATCTCTATACTTCTTCAAACATATAACCGACACGCTCGAACAAAGTAGGAGTACGTCGTTGCCGAGAGACTTCCAGAAGACCCATAGCTGTAAACCCGTGAATCTGGACGGTGCAGGGGTCATCATCGACAAGTTTTTCAATATGCCCAAGAAGTTGCTGCCGTTCTTTCTCGCTTTTCAGGCGCAAGAAGTCGATCATAATAATGCCGCCTAGATTACGAATACGGATTTGCCGAATAATCTCGTTCGCAGCCTCCAGATTAACAGTCAGATTGGCATCCTTGTCAGCCCCGCGATTAACATCAATAGCAGTCAACGCCGCCGTTCCTTGCAAAATAATGTTAGAGCCGTTCCCTAAAATCACATAGGGTTGGAACAACTCTTCAATCGGAGTAATTAAATCATAATGATCGAATAGCGCCAGATCTTTGGTCGCATTCTTGATTTCTATCGGTTTGATCTTTGTCACAAGATCAGGGGCAAATAATTCACACCAATCTTCCGCCGCCTCGAAATGATCCATAGTTACGACTTCTATGCGGCGAATAGGACGCAAGGAATTATCACTCAAAGACCGTTGCAGAGCATCAGGCCCCTCCATAATCAGAATAGAGTCCTCTCCCTTGGCAAACTCGCTCAATCCTTCCCAAATGGCTTTGAGAATTTTGCTCTCACGAATAAGGACATCGCTTTGTGTATTGGCTGCCGCAGCCCTCAAAATACAGCCATGAACATCTTCCATGCCCGAGAGCATATCACCCAACTGTTTGCGTAGTTTTTTATCCCGAATACGCGAAGAAATACGGTTACTATCATCCAACGGCGTATATATCAAATATCGACCCTGAATAGACACATCCATGCTCATACGCGGACATTTGTCCTCATAAGGTATGTCCTCTTCGAACTCGGGTTCCAGATAGCCTTGCTTGGCTTGCACCAGAACATATTCTCCTGAACGCAATAACTTACCGATAGGGGTTTGCCCCCCCTTGACAAGAGTACCATCCTTGTCTTTGAAACGAATATCTTTGTTATGCAAGATGCCGGTGACTTCACCGTCAAGATCAAGGAAAGCAGCATCCAGTCTGGCATCAATGCGATCAACGCGCGCCCAGAATATGGAACCCCATCGCACCAGCTCGTGAGGAGGGTCAACGTCAAGGCCTTCTATTTTCTGACGTTCCCGTGCGGCAACCCACAAACATCCGTCCTGCTCTTCAATGATGATGTCCATAGCCAACCCCCTCTAACAAATTCAGTGTATCATATAATGATAACCCGACGATATTGGAATATGACCCTTGGATGGTTTTGACAAAACGAGCTGCCCGCCCTTGAATACCGTACCCTCCGGCTTTGCCATCCCATTCGCGGCTCTCCAGATACTCCCGTATCTCTCCTTCCGTTAAAAGCTTGAACTTCACAGAGGTTTTTACCAAGCGGGACACAATGCGCCCATCAGGGCAGCGCACGGCAATCCCTCCCCAGACAATATGTTTTCTCCCCGATAGAGCCCGAAGACAACGCTCGGCAACCTCAAGCGTTTCCGCTTTGGGAATTTCGCGTGATCCAAGAGCAACCACAGAGTCAGCCGCAAGGATTAAGCTATTCGGTTCAGGAGCGGGGAGGGCATTGGCCTTGCCAATAGCAAGCCGTAAAGCCAGATCTTTGGCATGTTCTCCCTTAAGGGGAGTCTCATCAATATTGGCAGGAATAATTTGGTCAGGAACAATCCCGACTTGCCCCAGCAATTCAACACGTCGTGGAGATGCTGAAGCCAATATAAGTTTAGAATAGAGGGGAGAACTATTTCTCACGGAAAATAATACGACCCTTGGTCAGGTCATAAGGGGTCATTTCGACCACAACTTTGTCACCTTGCAGAACACGAATACGGTTCTTGCGCATTTTTCCGGCTGTGTGAGCCAGAATTTCGTGGTCATTTTCCAATTTTACGCGAAACATCGCATTGGGCAGCACTTCGCTGACAACGCCTTTAAACTCGATGAGATCTTCTTTAGACATGAGACTCCAGTTATTTTTTTGTTAAATCGGCCTTTATTTAGCGGGTTTTACAGGAAAATGCAACGGGGGGATGGTCGTTGTAATCTGTAAAATAGAAAGTCGTGGATAGGATAGGGAATTTGATAGGGAAAAGCCTGAATTTAAACTAAATTTAACGCAAACTGCGTTATCCTATACACTAAGCCGATCTGTAAAAAAAACTGGGGACCAGACCAATGCGCGTAAAATCTTCTTCTCAAGCGGGGAATATCTTTTTTGCTCTTTTTGGCGCAGTGGCGCTTGTGGGGATATTGGGCGCAGGGGTCATGACCTTTATGAAAGGCCCTCTGGCGACGTCCGTCAAAGTCACGCGGATCAACACTGCCGAAACCCAGATGAATATCGGTGCCCAAGTGGCCGTGATGGCCGCGGCCAACACCGCGTCAAGCGGGGACTGTGACTCAGACGGCTATGTCGAACCATTGGAATGGCGGGATGCAGGAGCCAGCCCGAAACCGACGGGCGGCGGATTAATCCCGATGAGCATCGGCATAGCCAAGAAAGACCCATGGGGAACAGAATACGGATACTGCGCGTGGGATCACGGATCATCAGGTGTCTGTGATGATGAAACAGGCGCAGGAGATAACCCCGCCGAACGTTTGGAAGGGGATAATGACAGTGGAACCTATGCAGTTGTAGCCTTGATCTCTGCAGGGCCTGATAAAACATTTACAACGACCTGTAGAAATTTCTCGACCGCTGACGTGAACGCCGACGGTGATCTGGAAGATGCAGGTGATCTGCCACTGGTTTCCAAAGCCGCCGAAACAGATGATGATATAATCTTCACCTATACATATGAAGAAGCCACAGGAGCCTCGGGCGGATTGTGGAGCATCAAATCAGGATCGCCGGATACAGCCGTCATCAATAAAAAGATTGAAACGACAGGTACCGCCAGCTTTGCAGGCGGTGTCTTGCTCCCCGATAGCTCGCTCATTACCTGTGACGCAACAACGGCAGGCGTCATGGCACGAAACGCATCGGGAACGGGCATCGAAATATGTGATGGCTCAGGCTGGACAGCAATTTCCGGCGGCAGTAGCAGCGGAGGGATTGGGCTATCGCTGGATAACGGCACAGCAACCCCGAATGTCAGCTCAGGCATGGATGTTGACGGAACCTGCGGAACGGCGACCTGTTATAGCACGCAAGTTGTATTTACCCTGACCAACAATCTGGGAGCGCCGTCAGACCCCTTGGTCACAAGCTTATCGAACACAATAAACTTTGAATTTGTCTCGGACAATTGTAACGGCAATGTGATCGCATCAGGGGCAAGTTGTCAGATGGTGGTCAGAGCCAAAGCTTCGGGAAATGTTTCTTACGCTGCCACACTAAACGTAATCGGGAATAACTCGCCATTGGCGACATTGGACGGGACAGCCACCAATTTTGCAGGATGCAATGTCGGTGGGAATGCCCCTGGTGGATATTATGTAGCATGTAGTATCTCCGGCTATGATTGGGTTATTACACCAAGCGGATGTACGGCACCAACCAGTAATCCGACATGTGCCGGAGGGGCTGATACGGAAACAATCCAGGCATCGGTAAGCAACCCCTATACCGTCGCGGGAATGAGTCATACTGTTCTCCAGGGATCAGGGGAACAAAACACAGCCAATATGGTCGCATATCAAGGCGGATCAATAAGTTTCCCTGCTGCCAGTTGGTGTTCTTCATTAAGTTACGGGGGATACGATGATTGGTTTCTTCCAAGCTTATCCGAATTGCAGAGTTACTTTTATCCCAATCAGATAGCTTTAGGGAGTGCAGGCGAAACGAATAAATACTGGGGATCGACAGCCTATTCTTGGACAAGTTCGAGTTACAGATACTATACTATGAGACTGAGCGATGGATCCGGTCAACTTGATGGTGGAAATGCAAGTTATTATTACCGCTGTATGCGCAAAACGCCCGCATCAACGGTAACGCCTATGAGTGACACTACTCCATATGGAGCAGTACAATTCACACCTGTAACTGTCACGACTGCTGGACAAACAATAACATCGGATTCTATTATCATCTATGCTGTAACAGAACCGATTACGATATCGGTGTCTGGTGGTACAAACGCCAAATTCTCTAAAAACGGAGGAAGCTACACTTCGACGCCGACAACTGCAACTAACGGCGATACAATTAGACTAAGAGCATCCTCTCCTGTGGCCGGTACTGAAGATATCATTTCTCTATTGGCAGGATCTTCAACATTCACATGGAAATTAAGAACATCATCCAATTCTACAATTCGGACCTTTACATCGAAAAATACAATCGGAAATGGAGCATTTGGATCTGTCGGAACCGCTGATAGTTTCTGCACGACCGCGGCCAATGTGGCAGGTCTCGGAGGAAACTGGGTTGCTGTGATGGTGAGCCAAGACCTAGAGCAGGTAGTCAATCGCTTGCCATGGGATTGGCAGCGTCTTGAGAATATGAATGGTCAGGTTGTGGCAACCGGCGTCGATGATTTTCTGGATGGTACAATTACGGCACCAATGAATATCGCCGAAGACACAACAATTCCGGCAGCCTCTCAAGTGTGGACAGGTATGGATTCCACTGGAATTGGGAATCAGTATCTTTGTTCCGGTTGGGGATCTGGATCCGGTACTGGGAGCACAGGTGATACGGCTTCAACGTCCGGAGGCGGATATTTTAAATCCTGGACCAGCAGTTGCGCTGATACAAGAAGAGTTCTCTGTATGGAAACGATTGGATCAGCAGGAGCAGATGGGGACCCAGATCCTGTCTACGTCGCACCGGGAATTTCTTATAGCTCCGGAGGCACGGCAACCTCGAACACTGTCAGCGTAACCGGCATTGTCGGAACAATTATGATCACGATTACCCCGAATGCCGGAACAGCGGATATCATCAAGAACGGAGTGTCTGTCGGGGCAACCACAACATTGGTCAGTAACGGAGATACCATCGCCTTCACCCTGACAACTCCGGCAACCGCGGGCCAAAAGAACACCGCAACCCTGACCTTCGGACCTGACTCTTACAGCTGGTGGGCGGGATATGCAGACAATAGCAACATCGGCATGATTTTTCCAACCTCCCAGACTTATGCTGGGGGAGCTATTGGAGGATTAACCGGTGCCGATTCCAAATGTCAATCACTGGCAACAGCCGCCGGACTAAACGGAACATGGAAAGCCATCCTGTCTGACTCGACCACCAACGCCATCGACAGGATCCCATTCAATTTCGGAGAAATCCGCCGTACCGATCAGGCTGTTCTGGCCAATGATTGGGCAAGTTTCTGGTCCGGTGGCGCTCTTAACGCGCCAATAAATCTGGATGAAAACAAAATCCCGAGAGATGGGGAGTATGTCTTTACCGGTTCAGATGCCGTGGGTCTTAAATTACCGATTTATAATACCGGAAATGATTATTGTATCGATTGGACAAGTTCTTCAAGTTATAATGTAAAAGCAGGAAGAACTGATTATCTCTCCACAGGGCAATGGTTGATCTCGGGAACCGGCGCTTGCTTTAACTCTGAAAGATTGTATTGCATGGCATCATTAACCCCCGCGCAGAATGATAAACCGGCCTCTGTCAATATCCTGCCAAAAGTGACGACCAGTTCCGGCGCAAGAATAACGTCGGATACAATCACGATCTCAGGGATATCGACATCTATAACCGCATCCATATCGGCATCCGGCGGAACGCCGCGTCTGAAAGTTAATGGTGGATCGGAAGTGGCTTCGGCCTCTGTATCCAATGGTGACTCGATAGAATTCCTTTTGGATGCCCCGACGGTGACCGGAACCAAGCAAACGGCTACGATTACGTTGGGCGGAGATACCTATAGTTGGTGGGTCGGTTATGCCGATTCCACAAAAACCGGACGCATTTTTATAACCAGTTCAACATATACAGGAGCGCTGGGAGGTCTGTCCGGTGCTGATGCCAAATGTGATACATTGGCCAATGCCGCCGGATGGGGAACCGGTTGGACAGCAGTCTTATCATCATCCTCTGTGAATGCCATTGACCGTGTACCATTTAACTGGGGTGTTTTGAAGACAGTCAATGATAACATTGTTGCCAATACATGGTCTGATTTATGGGGCTCCTCGTCATTGGTCACGTACCCCAATATTACGCAAGCCTCAGCCACCAAAAACTCGTCAGCT